>JACPTI010000132.1 GCA_016192845.1 Acidobacteriota bacterium | reverse complement strand
TGGACAGTTGACCGCGTTCAAGTCCAAAGGCAACGTGCCGGCCAGGCGAGCAACTGCCCGCAACTAGTCCCACGCGTGTATCCGAGGAAGGCTTGGTTGTGGCCCTGAAGGCTCATGAAGGGATGTTCCACATGCCATACCCGTTTCTGCTCTTGATCGTCATGGCGACGGCTCTGCTGTGCCTATCACCAAGACCGGGCGCGGCACAGGGGTCCGCGCCGGGGCGCGATGCCTACGTTCCAGCTCGCACGCCGGATGGTCAACCGGATATCCAAGGCGTATGGCGTGCCGATCCGGGCGGATCGTACAGCATCGAGTACCTCGGGCTCCAATCGCTGGGAGGGGGCGGGTTCGGCGACATCGCCGCAACCAAAGGCGGCGGTAGCAGAGTAGTCGACCCGACCGATGGCCGCATCCCGTATCAGCCTTGGGCCGCAGCCAAAGCTAAAGACATCTTCGATCACCACATGAACCCAAGACCCGATCAGCTCGATCCGCAGTCGCGATGTTGGTTACAAGGTGTTGTGCGAACGACGTACCAGAGCGCGTTTCAGATCCTCCAGACGCCAGGACAGGTCGTGTTCCTCATCAACTGGGGTCACTCCTATCGAATCATTCCAATCGACGGGAGTTCGCATCCGTCGCAGGCTTTGAAGCTGTTCATGGGCGACTCTCGCGGGCGTTGGGAGGGCAATACGCTCGTTGTCGACGTGACCAATAACAACCACCTGACGTGGTTCGATGTCGTCGGAAGCTTCCACAGCGATGCGCTGCACGTCGTTCAGCGGTTTACGATCGTCGATCCGAACACGATGGACTACGAAGCGACGATCGATGATCCCAAGGTGTACACGCGGCCGTGGAAAATGGCGTTCAAGCTCCGGCGGAACCCGAAGCCAGACGAGATCTGGGAAGAGGCGTGTCGTGAAGGGGAGCGGAGCGTTGAGAAGATACTCAGTCGACCGGGAGGGGCGGGTCCGTAACGCGTGAATGACGCCACCGCGAGCGCCAAGAAGACGAGCCGTCTGGAGCAGTGTCGCGCCGGTACCGAACTGGCACATGGAAGGTGGAAAGGGAACCAGGGCCAAAGTTGTCAAGTTCCAGCTTCGCCCAGACCCGTTGGCGAAGCAGCTCGGATTGTGACGGCCGCTGCCGGATTCCTCAAGGCCCCAGCCGTCGATATCGTTGCCAAGGAGCCGACAGATGTCCAGCACGAGCATCGTAGGCAGCCATGCTGCTGCCCTAATGATTGCCGGGATGTTGCTCGAGGCACAGGGCGGGGGCGCCGATTCTTCGCAGCTGTTCGTGACGGACGATCCAGCCTGCCACACCGCAACCTTGGTTTCCACGGGCGGACAGTTTCCTAGGAACCCGCAAACCCTGGCCATTCGGTGGGCGGGTGAGGCGAACTACGAGCTCGCATACAAGGGCCAGATCATCCTGCTCGACGCGTACTATGACCGGGGCAGTCCGTTCCCTCCGTTAGGCTTCCAAGCGGCGGACATCAAGCGGGCTAACCTCATCCTGATCGGTCATGGACACACCGACCACATGTCTGACGCGGCATCCGTCGGTCGCCAGACCGGGGCGGTCGTCGTCGGTGCTCCGGTCACGACCGAAAAGCTGCTCACCCAGTCGATTGATCCCCGACAGGTTCGTACGGTGAGTGGCCGAGGTGGTGAGAAGGTCGAGCTTCCTGGCATCACGATCGAGCCGATCCTGGGACGACATTCCGTTCCGCCGCGGGACATCACCGCCTCCTTCGAGCGCGCTATCAAGCCTTACGTGCCAGCGCGTACCCCCGAGCAGCTAGCCGAACAGAAGACCATTGCGCAGCGCGGGACGGGCGGACCGCGTCTCGCCGACGAAGGCACGATCACCTATCTGATTACGCTCGACACGGGGTTTCGGATCGTCTATCGCGATACGGCGGGAGAAATCACCGAGTACGAGCGTGCGGCGATGCGCCGGATAGGCGGCCGGGTTGAAGTCGCTATCGTGGCCGTTGCCGCCGCGTACCTGAATCATCTGACGGCGGAGACTGCATTGCAGCATGCGCGAGCCTATCAGCCATGGGTATATATGCCGGCCCACCATGACGCCCCGTATGATGATCTGTGGCGCGCCACCGAACCCATCTTTCAGGTTCTTAAAGACAACCACCCGGGGCTCATCACCATTTCGAAGGGATACCGGGAACCCGTGTGCTTTAATACTCAAGAGAACCTAACGCGGCGCCGATGACCACGGCATTGCCGGCGCTCCCGAGGATGGGCCCATCATTCACGTGCCGCAGAATTCGAGATTAGCCAGCTTGTCACGCGTTGAAGGGCGTTCTGACCAAGGAGGTAGACGCGCGGAATGACGTCTCCGCATCTAATATCGATTGGGATCCTCTACAGCGCGTGCTACCTGATGCCCCTCTCTAAGTTGCGACCACCGCCAGTAACATCCCGAATGCCGCGGGCGCGAGGGGGAGCTGGGAACAGATTCGAGTAGACGGTTTGGTAACGGATCCGGCTGCCGTCCTCATTCACGAATCCCATTGACTGTTGAAAGAGGCCGGGCTCTGGGGCACCCTTCGGCACTGTCGCTTCCACGATGTAGAGCCTGTTCTCATGCATGTGAATCGCCGCGAACGTGCGGGAGGTATCGGCAGAATTGGTGAGCTGCAGGTACAAGCCTTCTACGAAGTCCTGCCACTGCCAGGTCAGGTGCGTCAAGGTGGCCTCCCTTTTCAGGAACTGAAACTGGGCGTAGGTGATTGCTCCGCCTAGGTCCATCCAAAGAAGCGTTCGGAGAGCGAGGGAATCGCAAGTGATTTTGTCGCAACGGTGGGAGGTGCACAGACACACCGCGTGCACTGATCCGTGGCGAGACTCACACGCCACGAATGCTTTCGTTGCACACTTTGTAAGGTCCTGCTTGTGGCGTTCCCCTTTCATCCCGTCGAGGCGTGGCGGCTAAAGAAAAGCCCCGCCCTTCCCTCCGTCTGCACCTCCAGTGCAGCACGCGTACGCGAGCGGCATCGTCGCGATCAAGTTGGTCGCGCGCGTGGATGAGCGCTTCTTACATCAGCGAGGTCATTGCGTCGGCGGCGTGCGGTCTCGGTTCGAGGCTCGCGGCCCGGATCTGAGGCCTTCTGTGGCCTGACTCCTTGGGGCCTGGGCGACGACACGCCCGCCTACAACGCCGTCAATCGCGGCAAGCGCAGCGTGGTGCTCGACATCAAGACGGACGCCGGGCGGAACGCCGTCCTGCGGCTCGCGGAGTCGGCCGACGTTTTCATCGAGAACAGCCGGCCGGGGGTGATGGCGGACCTCGGCCTCGGCTACGCGGCGCTGGCGGCGCGCAACCCGCAGGTCGTGTATGCGTCGATCTCGGGCTACGGCCAGACCGGGCCCGACCGCGCGAAGGGCGGACTCGACCTGATTGCGCAGGCGGTGTCCGGGATCATGTCGGTCACCGGCGCGCCCGGAAGCCCGCCGATGAAGGCCGGGGTGCCGCTGACCGATCTCGGCGCGGCGCTCTTCGCGGTCACCGGCATCCTCGCGGCCCTCATCCACCGGCACCGCACCGGCCGCGGGCAGCACGTCGATACCTCGCTCGTCGAGGCGGGTGTCGCCCTGTCGGTCTGGGAGGCCACGGAGTACTTCGCCGGCACCGGCGTGCCGGAGCCGCTCGGATCGGCGCACCGGATGGTGGCGCCGTACCAGGCGATCGCCTGCGCCGACGGGTACGTCACGATCGGCGCCTCGAACGATCGCCTCTTTGCGCGGCTGTGCGAGGTGCTCGGGCATCCCGACTGGGCGCAGATGCCGGAATTCGCGGACAATCCGAGCCGTGTGCGGAACCGAACGATGCTCGCCGAGCGCATCGAGTCGGTGACGCGCCACCGGCCGAAGCGCGTCTGGCTGGAGGCGTTCGAGTCGCGCGACATTCCATGCGGTCCGATCAACACGTATGCGGAGGTGTTTGCGGACCCGCAGATCGTGGCGCGCGAGATGGTGGTCAGCGTGGAGCACCCGACGCTCGGCCGGATCCGGGCGCTCGGATCGCCGATCAAGCTGAGCGAGACGCCCCCCGCGGCGCGGCGCCGCGCCCCCACGCTGGGCGAGCACACGGAAGAAGTGCTGCGCGAGGCCGGATTCGGCGACAAGGAGATCGCCGAACTATGCAAGTCGTAGTGCGACGGTGCGTCGGTGCATCGGAGTCGCACGTCGCACCAACCCTCGCACCTTCGCACCACCGCACCGTCGCACCCTCGCACCGTTCACATCGCCCCACGCGCCTTCGCCGAGGCGATCACGCGTTCCGCCGTGATCGTCCCGAGGAGCTGCGGAGTGCGCGCGGGGAGGAAGACGGCCATCGCGCCGTCGGGGAACACAGGCTCGGGAAACCGGCGCTCTGCCGCCAGTTCCAGCGGCGTACGGTGCCCGACGAGGACGCGGTTCATGCCGGGCCCGGGGATCGTGCGCAGCAGCCGCCGCATCGCCTCGAGCGTCGCCGGCAGCCGATCGCCCGCGTCCTCCGCGCCCACGAGCTCCGTCGCCACGCTCACGCGGTCGGCGCCGAACGCCGTTTCGGCGGTCTCACGCGCCGGCGCGGCGGGGGCGGCGACGATGTCGTTGAGCGGGACCCGCAGCGCGCGCAGCGCGCGACCGAGCGCGCGCGCCTGCTGGAGACCGCCGGACGAGAAGTGATGCAGGTAGATGATCTTGCCGCCGTCCTGCATGGCGGCAATCAGGCGCTCGGCCTGTGTGTGGGCCGCGGCGCGGCGCGCGAGCGCGACGCCGGCTGCGACCGCGCACAGGAAGGCGCGGCGATCCAGTTCGCGAGACACGCGCGCATTGTAACGCGCGCGCCCCCTGCCCGCCGGAGCTGCAGCGGCGGCGCGTCAGTGCCCGACGGTCAGCTGATCGGTGACCGACGTGACGCCGTCGGTCTCGCGAGCGAGCTGCACCGCACGCTCGCGCTCGGCCGCCGACTCGACCGAGCCGCGCAGCGTGACGACGCCGTCGGAGGTGTCGACATCGATGTTGCGCGCCCTTACCAGATCGTCAAGCGCCATCTTCGATTTGATCTTCGCGGTCAGCCCATGCGCAGAACATCCCGAGCACTGCCGGCTGCACGGCAGGGGTGCATCTGCCGTGCCGTATAATGGCGGCATCGTGTCATTCGACGATCCCCTTCGCGACGCGCTCGATCGTGCGCTGGCGGGAGCACGTGCCGATCTCGAGCATGCGGTGCGCGCGCTCGCGCAGGAGCTCGTCGACGCGGCCGGGCTCGCCGCGGCGGCTCAGGCGCTCGACGCCGCGGGATCGCTGACCGAGGTGCTGCAGGCGCTCGTCGACCAGGCGGGGCGGCACGCCGAACGCGCCGGCATCTTCCTCGTCAGGGACGGACGCGTGCGCCCGTGGCAGCTCCGCGGCGTCGACGCCGCGGCCGCGCTCCAGACGCGGCCCGCCGACGACAACGGCACGTTTCCGGTCGTCGTCGGCGGGAGCGTCGTCGCCATCCTGTGCGCCGACCGCGTTCGGCCGGGGTCGGCAGCCGTCCTGGACATGCTGGCGCGGTATGCCGGCCGTCTCCTCGAGTCGATGACGCTGCACAAGGCACTAGGGCTCGTGCCGCCACGCGGCGTGCCTCCGCGGGACGCGGGCGCGGATCACGGAGGCGTCGGCCAGCGGTGACGCGCGCAATCCGGATGCTGTCCGTCGCGCTGGCGTTTGTCGTGTGCGCGGGCGACGGTGCGCATGCGCAGCGTGCGGCAGCCGCCGGCGAGTCCGCCGCGATCTCGACGACCAATCACCTGCCGCTCCCCGGCCATCCGTCTCTCTACTGGCTCGTCCCCGACGCGGCTCTGTCGCGTGCTTCTGTGCCGCCGTCGACCGAATCTCCCAGCGCGCGGTTCGCCCGCGGCGTCCGGCTGATTCAGGAGGGAGACTTTGCCGCCGCGCTTCCGCTGGTGCAGGGCGCCGACCTCGACTCGACGCCGCTGGCGCATTACAGGCGCTACTACACCGGCGTGGCGCTGCTCGGCCTGCAGCGGTTCGAGGAAGCCGAAGCCGTCTTCGACGCAATTGACGACAGGGTAGAGGGGCACCTCGAAGAGGCGGCGCCCCTGCGGCTTGCGGAGGCGGCGCTCGGGCGCGGTGACGCACGCGCCGCGGCCGACGTGCTGAACGATTTGAGCGATGAGACGCTGACGGCGCCCGAAGAGGTGTTCCTGCGGCTGGGCGCGGCGTACGAGGCCGCCGGCGACCCGGCGCGGGCGCTGCGCGCGTACTACCGCGTCTACTACGAGTTCCCGCTGACCACCCAGGCGATCGCGGCGCAGGAGGCGATCGAGCGGCTGCAGACGCCCGGGCTCGTTCCGCCCGACCGCTTCCGGCTCGAGCTGGGTCGCGCCGAGCGCCTCTTCGACGCGGGCCGGTGGGCGCAGGCGCGGCCGGCATACGCCGAGCTCGCCGCGGCGGCGACGGGGGACGAGCGTGAGCTCGTCGCGATCCGGCTCGCCGCGTGCGACTATCAGCTCGGGCGCCACCGGGCGTCGCGGGACGGGCTCCGCCCGTACCTGAAGAGCGCGTCGCGCGAAGCCGAGGTGCGGTTCTGGTACCTTTCCGCCACACGCGGCCTCGGCGACCACGCGGGGTACGTGGCGCTCGTGCGCGAGCTCGTGGCCGATCATCCCGAGAGCCGCTGGGCCGAAGAGGCGCTCAACGACCTCGCGTCCCATTACATTCGACTCGAAGACGAGGATGCGGCGGACCAGGTGCTGCGGGAGCTGATGCGGCGCTTCCCGCGCGGCCGCCACACCGATCGGGCGGCGTGGAAGGTTGGCTGGCGCGCGTACAGGCAGGGGCAGTACGGAGACGCGTCGCGGACCTTCGAGCTGGCGGCCGCGACGTTCCCGCGCGCCGACTACCGGCCGTCGTGGCTCTACTGGGCGGCGCGCTCGCGCGACCGGCTCCACGAGCCCGCCGCGGCCACCGCCCTGTACCGCGTGGTGGCAGCCGACTACCTGAATTCGTACTACGGCCGTCTGGCGTCGGCGATCCTCGCCGACCGGAAGGCGGCGCCGGTACATCCGATCGTGCGAACGGACCCGGGCGCGGCACCCGCGCCGCTCGTTCCCACCGACGCGGTCGTTCGCGCGCTCGTCGCGCTCGAGCTGCACGATGCGGCGCTCGACGAGGTGGAATACGCCCGGAAGGCCTGGGGGGATTCGGCCGCGCTGCAGGCGACGGCCGCCTGGATTCGCCACCGCCGCGGGCTGCAGCCGGGCGCCGCCGACCGCTTTGCGGACGTGCGCGGCGCCATCACGCTCATGCGGCGCGCCTACCCGCAGTTCATGGCGGCCGGGGGCGAGCGGCTGCCGGCGGACATCCTGCGGGTGATCTTCCCGCTCGATTACTGGCCGCTCATCCGGAAGTACTCGGAGGCGCATCGGCTCGACCCGTATCTGATGACGGCGCTCATCGCCCAGGAGTCGACGTTCACCGCCGACGTCCGGTCGCCGGCCAACGCCGTCGGCCTGATGCAGCTCATTCCGGCGACGGGACGGCGCTACGCGGGCAAGCTCGGGATCCGGTTTTCCACTCGGGCGCTGACGCAGCCGGAAACGAACATCCGCCTCGGTATGCGGTACTTCAGGGATCTGATGGATCGCTTCGGCGCCTCGCATTACGCGCTGGCGGGCTACAACGCCGGCGAGCGTCGCGTTGCCCGCTGGATTGCGGAGCGCCCGGGACTTGCGCAGGACGAGTTCATCGACGACATTCCGTTTCTCGAAACCCAGAACTACGTGAAGCGGATTCTCGGCACCGCCGACGACTACCGGCGGCTGTATGGGGGCGGCATCCTGACGACCACGACGGCCACGCGCTGATTCATGGGCGATCTGCTGGAGCTCACGGCCCTGGCCGAGCCGACCCATTTCTGGTTCCGCGGATTTCGCACCTACGTCGCGCCGGCGATTCGGGACGTCGCCGATGGCCGCCGCGATCTGCGCATCCTCGACTGCGGGTGCGGCACCGGCTACAACCTGCGGGCGCTGCTCGCCTCGTACGGGCGGACGTTCGGCTTCGACCTGACGACCGACGCGATGCGCCGGGCCCGCGCCTCGGGGCGCCCGCTCGTCCGTGCCGACATGGAGCACATCCCGTTCGCGTCCGGGACGTTCGATCTGGCGACGTCCTTCGACGTCGTGCAGAGTGTGCCGGACGACAGGCGGGCGCTCGCGGAGATCGCGCGCATCCTGAAGCCGGGCGGCCACGTGGTGTTGAACGTCACCGCGCTCGACTTCATGCGCGGCGATCACAGCGACGTCTGGGGGGAGCTGCGGCGCTACACTCCGGCGCGGGCGGCGCGGCTCGTCGAAGGGGCGGGCCTGGCGGTGGTCCGGATCTCGTTTCTGTTCGCGTCGCTGCTGCCGTTGATGCTGGCGGTCCGGATGGCGCAGCGCGTCGCGCACGCCTGGCGTCCTCCACGGGGCGACATCGACCTGGCGGTGCCGCCGGCGCCGATCAACGCGGTACTAACCGGAATCGTGAAGGGGGAAGCGGCGCTCGCGCGCCGCGTTCCCATGCCGTTCGGCAGCTCGCTGCTGATTGTCGCGAGAAAGCCGGGATAGGTCAGAACCGGACGACGCCGCCGAAGTACGGCCCCTGCATCTTCAGGTCGCCGGTGTCTTCGTCGACGACGTAATCGGCGATGACGGAGCGGTAGCCGATCTGGGCGCCCACGTGCCGGCCGAAGAGCACCGTCCCGTTGATGTCGAAATCGGTGAATTTCACGTCGAAGTCGTCGCTGCCGATCTTCAGGCCGGTGAACTCACCCGTGATCGCCACCATCGGGGCGACGTACCCACGGCCGATCACCCCGATCGTCGGCACCGGCGCGGTGGTGTCGGTGGCGGCAGCCGATCGGAGCGCCGGGCTGTCGACCGACGCCTCCACCTTGTTGTACTTGAGGTCGGCGACGACGCCAAAGAATCCGCGCTCGCGGCTGATGAAGTCCCACTCGTAGCCGATCTTCCACAGATCCCATTCGATGTCCGTGGAGGCGGGCGCGCCGACCGTGAACGTCCGCCCCTGGAAGGTGAACGTCCGCTGGATGGTCGCGTCCTCGTCGAAGCTGAACTTCACGTAGCTCATTCGAAACTTGTGCGTCCGCCCGAGCACGGCGCGGAACTCGGGAAACCACTTGTCCTCGATGTTGAACTCCTCGACGAAGTCGACCTCGTTGATGCTGGAGCCGGCAAGCGCGTCGGCCGACAGCGTGAGCTCGGGGGAAGGTCGCCACAGCATCAGGCCGATCTCGGCTACGTGGGTCTCCGGCGCCTGCGCCTGGGCGGGCGCGGCGGCGGCGGCGACGAGAAGACAGCACGACGCAAGACGGAAGAGTCGAGTGTGCATATATCGCGCTTATCGGCCTCCGCGCCGCGGGGCATTAGGGATCGGGCACTATACTTTCAACGATGTCTCCCTACCGCCGGCTGCTGGCCTACATCGTCCGCCACCGCCGCGCCTTCCTGCTCGGCCTCGCGTGCGTCCTGGTGACGACGTCGGTGGCGCTGGCGAGCCCCTGGGTGCTGAAGCTCGCGATCGACGACCTCGGGCGCGGCGTCGACGCGCAGAAGATCCGCTTCTACGCGGCCGCGGTGCTCGGCCTGGCCGCGACGGGCGGCGTGTTCCGGTTCTTCATACGCCGGATCATCGTCGGCGCGTCGCGCACGATCGAGTACGCGATCCGCAACGATTTCTTCGCGCACCTGCAGCGCCTCGACCTCGCGTTCTTCCAGCATCACCGGACCGGCGCCCTGATGTCGCGCGCCACCAACGACCTCCACGCCGTCCGCATGATGATCGGCCCCGCCATCATGTACTCGGCCAACACGGCGCTGACCTGCGTCGTCGCCGTCGCGCTGATGCTGTCCATTGACCCGTGGCTGACGCTCATCGCGCTGGTGCCGCTGCCGCTGGTGTCGATCTCCGTCTGGCACTTCGGGACGATCATCCACCGGCGGTTCGAGCGCATCCAGGAGCAGCTGGCCGACATCAGCGCCATCACCCAGGAGACCCTTTCGGGCGTTCGCGTCGTGCGCGCGTACGGGCAGGAGGCGTTCGAGACCGAGCGGTTCCGGCGCGCGAACGAGGAATACGTCCGCCGGAACAAGGGACTCATCCGGATCGAGGCGATGTACTTCCCGACGATGGGGCTCTTCATGGGCGTCGGCGCGCTGCTCGTGCTCTGGCTGGGGAGCCGCGAGGTGGTGGCGAACCGGATGACGGTGGGCGAGCTCGTGGCGTTCAACGCCTACCTGATGATGCTGTCGTGGCCGATGATCGCGTTCGGCTGGGTCACGAACCTCGCGCAGCGCGGCATGGCGTCGTGGAAGCGGCTGCTCGAGGTGCTCGACACGCCGCCGCGCATCACGGATGCGGAGGCGGCGCCGCACCCGGCCGTGACGCGGATCACGGGCCACATCGAGTTCCGGCGGCTGACGTTCGCCTACGGCGATCACGTCGTGCTGCGCGACGTCTCCGCGGTGCTCCCGGCCGGCACGACCACGGCCATCGTCGGCGCCACCGGCTCGGGCAAGTCGACGCTGCTCAGTCTGCTGCCGCGGCTCCACGAGCCGCCCGCCGGGACGGTCTTCATCGACGGCCTCGACGTCCGGCGGCTCCCGCTCGAGGTGCTGCGGGGCGCCATCGGCTTCGTGCCGCAGGAGCCGTTCCTCTTTGCCGCGACGGTGGCCGAGAATGTCGCGTTCGGCGCGCGGGACCGGGACGATCAGGGCGCGCATGTCGCGGAGGCGGCCGCGATCGCGCGGCTGGACAAGGACGTCGCGGCCTTTCCGAAGGGATACGACACCCTGATCGGCGAGCGCGGCATCACGCTCTCCGGCGGCCAGAAGCAGCGCACGGCGATCGCGCGCGCGCTGCTCGTCGACCCGCCGATCCTGATCCTGGACGACGCCCTGTCGGCGGTCGACACCTACACGGAAGAGGAGATTCTGGGCCGCCTGCGCGAAGTGATGCGGCAGCGCACCGTCGTCATCGTGTCGCACCGCATCTCGACGGTGCGCGGTGCCGACCAGATCCTCGTTCTGGACGACGGGCGCATCGTCGAGCGCGGCACCCACGAGCAGCTCATGGCCAGAAACGGCGTGTACGCGGCGCTGTACCGCAAACAGCTGCTGGAGGAGGAACTGGCGGCGTCGTGAGTGCAGTCGTTCACGCTTCTCGGTTCTCAGTATCTGCTTGGCGCGCTTCGCGCGCCTAAGGACCGCTATACGGCTTGTCACGGCGGGTACAAAATTCTCGTTTGGAGCCGTATAGCGGTCCAAGAAGGCAGAAGTGTGAACGACGGGTACGTGTGAACGACGGGTACTGAATGCTCTAATGTCCATCCACGAAGAAGACGTTGTCGGCAAGGCGTACGACGCGCGGCTGATGCGGCGCCTGCTGACCTATCTCCATCCGTACCGGCCGCAGGTGGCGTTCGCCCTCGGCGCCATCCTGGCACACTCGCTGCTCGAGCTGGTCCCGCCCTATCTGACCAAGGTCGTGATCGACAACTTCATTCCCGCCGGCGACCTCTCCGGGCTGGGCCTCGTCGCGGTCGTCTTCCTGCTGACGCTGTGCGGGTCGTTTGTGTTCGAGTACCTGCAGACGTCGACGATGCAGACGATCGGGCAGCGGATCATGTTCGACCTGCGGATGCAGATCCACGGCCGCCTGAACCGGCTGGACCTCCGTTTCTACGACCGCAATCCGGTGGGGCGGCTGATGACGCGCATCACGACCGACGTCGACGCGCTGAACGAGCTGTTCACCGCCGGGGTCGTCCCGGTCTTCGGCGACGTCTTCACGCTCGTCGGCATTATGGCGGTGCTCGTCTGGATGGACTGGCGGCTGGCGGTGGTGGCGTTCTCGGTGCTGCCGCTCATCGTGCTGATCACGCAGTGGTTCCGGACGAACGTGCGCGAGTCGTACCGCACGGTGCGGATCTGGATCGCGCGCATCAACGCGTTCCTGCAGGAGCGGATCACCGGGATGAGCACGGTGCATCTGTTCCGGCGCGAGGCGCGCGACTTCGCCGCCTTCGACGAGATCAACCGGCAGCACCGCGATGCGAACCTGCGGTCGATCTTCTTCTACGCCGTGTTCTACCCGGCGATCGAGCTCGTCAGCGCGCTCGCCTCGGCGCTGATCATCTGGGTCGGCGGCGGCTGGGTGATCCAGGACACGCTGACCCTCGGCTCGCTCGTGGCCTTCCTCCTGTACGCGCAGCGCTTCTTCCGGCCGATCAGCGACATGTCGGAGAAGTTCAACGTGCTCCAGGCCGCGATGGCCTCCTCCGAGCGGATCTTCACGCTCCTCGACACGCCGGTGCAGATTGCGTCGCCCCCCCGTCCTGTCCGCCACACGGGGCCGGGAGCCATCGCCTTCGAGCACGTGACGTTTGCGTACCTCGAGGGCGAGCCGGTGCTCCGCGACGTGTCGTTCCGCCTCGAGCCCGGCGAGCGGGTCGCCTTCGTCGGCGCGACCGGCGCCGGCAAGACGACGATCGTGAACCTCCTGCTGCGGTTCTACGACGTGCAGGAGGGGCGCATCACGATCGACGGCGTCGACATCCGCGACATGAATCTCGCCGCGCTGCGCGGCATGTTCGGCCTCGTGCTCCAGGACGTGCACCTCTTCTCCGGCACCATCGCTGGTAACGTCCGTCTGGGGAACGCGTCGATCACGGACGAGGCGGTGCGCGCCGCCATCGAGGCCGTGCACGCGAACGTGTTCGTCGACCGGCTGCCCGCGGGGCTGGCGACGCCGGTGGCCGAGCGCGGGGCCACGCTCTCGGTCGGCCAGAAGCAGTTGCTGTCGTTCGCGCGCGCGCTCGCGTTCGATCGCCCGGTCCTCATCCTGGACGAGGCGACGTCGAGCGTGGATACGGAGACGGAGCTGCTCATCCGGGACGCGCTCAAGGTCATCATGGCCAGGCGCACGACCCTCGCCATCGCGCACCGGCTCTCGACGATTCAGGGGATGGACCGCATCCTGGTGCTGCACAAGGGGCAGCTGCGCGAATCGGGGACGCATCAGGCGCTGCTCGCGGCGCGCGGCATCTACCACCGGCTGTATCGGCTGCAGTTCCAGACCGAGCCGCCGCGACCCGCGCTGGTGGAAAACCGGGCGGCCTCGAGCGCGTAGGACCGGCACTTCGCTTGCACCGTCTAGGTCGATCGCATCTGGTCGTCAGCCATGCCGCCGGGCGCCGCCGACTGCTGCCAGCAGCGGCGCCACGGCATCCGCGGCGCCCTCGAGGTTTCCGCGATGGATGCGGCGCAACGAGCAGAACGCGAGGCTGGTCCGGAACGCCGAGCAGTACTACCGCGCCATGTTCGGGGGGCGCGCCGAGTCGTGGAACCTCCGCGATACGCATATGATGGAGGCATTGGAGGCGCTCGTGGAGTGGACGCGCCGGCGGGGAGGCGCGGGAAAGGCCGTCGTCTGGGCGCACAACTCCCACCTGGGTGACGCGTGCGCCATGCAGATGGCCGAGTGGGGCGAGCTGAATCTCGGCCAGCTGGTGCGGCAGCGGTACGGCCGCGGCGCGTGCCTGGTCGGTTTCACGACGCATGCAGGCACCGTGACCGCGGCGCGCGACTGGGACGCCCCCGCCGAGCGCCGTCAGGTGCGCCCGTCGCTCGCGGGCAGCTACGACCGTCTGTTCCATCAGGTGAACCTGCCGCAATTCCTGCTGCTCCTCGACCGTGAGCCGGCGCGCGCCCCGCTGCTGCCGCCGCGCCTCGAGCGCGCGATCGGCGTCGTCTACAGGCCGGAGACGGAGCGCGCCAGTCACTACGTCCGCGCCAGCCTGCCGGCGCTGTTCGACGCGATCGTGCACGTCGATGTCACGACCGCGCTCACGCCGCTAGCACCCCAACGCGCAAAAACCGCGCGTTGGGGGCCCCGCGTGGAGCGGTGGTCGTACGAGGAGGCCGACCTGCCGGAGACCTACCCGATCGGAGTGTGATGTTATGTTTGTGCGCACCGACATGGACAACGAGCGCCCGTTCGAGGATCGCCGAGCCGCGGGGCGCGCTCTGGCGGCACTGCTGCAGCCCTACGCGGACCGGCAGCACGTGCTCGTGCTCGCGCTGCCGCGCGGCGGGGTTCCCGTGGCCTTCGAGGTGGCGCGCGCGCTGGGCGCGCCGCTCGATCTCTTCCTGGTGCGGAAGCTCGGTACGCCCGGACACCGCGAGCTCGCGATGGGGGCCATCGCGTCGGGCGGCGTCCGCGTCCTCAACGACGACGTCGTGCGCTGGTACGGCGTCACGCCCGGCGACATCGACGCGGTGGCGCGCGAGGAGCAGCGCGAGCTGGAGCGCCGCGAGGCCGCGTATCGCGAGGGGCGCGATCCCGTTCCGGTGGAGGGACGCACGGTCATCCTGATTGACGACGGGCTCGCCACCGGATCGACGATGCGCGCCGCGGTTCAGGCGGTGAGACTGCGGAAGCCCGCGCGCGTGGTCGTTGCGGTCCCGGTCGGGGCGCCGCAGACGTGCGATGAGCTGTCCGCGATCGCGGACGAGGTCGTCTGCGCCCGCACACCTGAACCGTTCGCCGCCGTGGGGCAGTGGTACATCGATTTCGATCAGACCACCGACGAAGAAGTGCGCCAGCTGCTGCGCGAGCGCGCCCGCACCGCCCTGACCCATCAGTAAGCCGACGTCCGGCACCTCCGTTGCTCCGGTCGTGGTGGAGGTTCCCAATGAAGATCCGTACACCGCGAACGATGTCTACGTTTGCCCTCGGGGGGGCGCTGGCGGCCGCCGCGTGCGGCGCGACCCGCGAGACGGCGCCCACAACGGCACCGCCGCCTCCGGGCCCGGCGCAGGTCGGCCCGAGCGAACGCGGCGTCATTCCCGTTCGTGCGATGGTTCGAGGTGCGACGGTGCGTCCGATGGTGCGGTGTGCGACGGTTCGACCAGGGGTTCGGCCGCACCTTCGGGCCTCGGACCGTCGGACGCACCGGTCACACCATCTGCACCCTTGACACCGTTCCCATCGTCCGTCTCTGGCGGACGTGCGTTGCGCGCCGCTTCGCGGCGGCGGAACAGGCGATCGACGAGGCTCGGCGTGCTGGCGCTCGGGTTCCAGCCGAGCCGCAGCACGGTCACCTCCACGGGGCGCCGCCCGAAGGCGAGCGCCTCGTGGCAGCTCCACATATAGATGTCGAGCACGCGGCCCTGCACCTTCGAGCCGGTGTCCATGACGGTGTAGACGCCGTTGTACTTCGGCGTGTCGGTGGAGACGTTCACGACGCTCCCCACCGGCAGAATCGCCGGGTCCGACGCCGCGATGCCCGTTCGCACACCCACGCCGGACGCCGTCGTGCGTCCCTTGCAGTACGCCGTCGCCGTGAAGAGCAGACGCGCGCCGGCAGTGGGCAGCGTCGGATTGACCGGTCCCTGCGGCGCCGCCTGCCGCGAGTCGAACATGCTGACCTCGTACAGGAGGACGAACGCGACGGACGCGACGGCCGTCACGACCAGCTTGCGCCAGAGCGAGCGCGAGATGACGTGGCGCATCATCGGAAATGCTCGAAGCCCCCCGGCAGCTCGCGCAGGCCGTCGGCCGTTTTCAGCACGAGCCGCGGTTCCCTGGTGACGGCGCCGATGCGCGTGATCGGGAGGCTGCCGAGCGCCCGCTGCACGCCGCGCAGCCGCCCCTGGTGCGCCGGACGCGACGTGAAGAGCAGCTCGTAGTCGTCGCCGCCCTCGAGCGAGGCGGCAACCGGATCCCGTCCCTGCCCGTCGTGCCAACGCCGGACCTCGCCGGCGATCGGCAGCGCCGCCGCGTCGATCGTGATGCCGACGCGCGACGCCGCGGCGATCTGCCGGACCGCATCGGCCAGCCCGTCGCTCAGATCCATGCACGCCGTCGCGGCGCGGTGGCCGGCAAGGGCCAGCCCCGCACGCACGCGCGGCTCGGGACGCAGGTACCGCCGCTCCTGTGGGCCGACCTGGTCGGCCCCTACGCCGTTCCTGTCGGGACGGACCTTCCGGTCCGCCCGGCGTTGAAGCGACTGCAATCCCACCAGCGCGTCCCCGATCGTGCCCGTTACATATACCCCATCGCCCGCCCGCGCGCCCGATCGCGTCAGGATCCGGCGGCGCCGCACCGAACCGATCGCGGTCACATCGACGACGAGCGGTCCCGGCGAGCGGGAGATGTTGCCGCCGACGACGGCGACGCCGTGCGCGTCGGCCACTGCGAGCAGGCCGTCCACGAGCCCGTCGATCGCATCGACGTCGAGCGCGTCGGGCAGCACGAGCGAGAGCAGCGCCGCCCGCGGCCGTGCTCCCATCGCGGCCAGGTCGCTCAGATTGACCGCCAGCGCCCGATGGCCGATCGCATCCGGCGCCACGAAGCGGCGGTCGAAATGCACGCCTTCGACCTGCACATCGGTCGTGAAGACGTCGAGCGCGCCGCGCTCCGGCTCCACGACCGCCGCATCGTCGCCGGGGCCCACCACGAGCCACGCGGGCGTGGCCAGGCGCGCCGTGATGCGTTGGATGAGCGCGCGTTCGCCGAGGTCGGCAACGGTCGGCAATTCAGTAGGTGCGATCGGCGATCGACTCGGTGCGACCACCTCCGCACCGGACAGCGTCAGGGATCGCACCGACCACCAAGGGGGAGACAGGAGCCCCGCTTTGCCGTGTGGGGAGGTCGAATGAACCTGCGAAAGCAGGTGGAACCGCTGTTGTCGGCCGCGCTTCAGGCTTCCTCGCCACGGAGGCATGCACACCGCGCGTCCTCGCGGCTCGCTTGGGTTTTAACGTTGGCTCAGACGAGCCTCCGAACCATCACGAGCAAAGCAGGAGCTACCGCAATCTTAGTCTGCGTCCGGAGGTGGGTCAAGGCTCGTAAGTCAAAGACCAGATAGTACTTACAGCCTCGATGAACCGGTGTCACCGGGCGCCCGAACCGACGCGGAGCTCGCCGGCCGCGCCGAGGACCTCGTCGACGAGCTGCTCGAGCCTGAGAGCCCGCTCGCTGAGCTCGCCGTGCGAGCTCGCCTGCGTCTGGCGCGCCCGGAAGCACTCATCGGCCAGATTGAGCGCCACGAGAATCGCGAGGCTGAGCATGTCCGTGGGCGGCGCCGCCTCGGATGCCGCCCGCATCTTCTGATCGACGTATCCGGCCAGCTCGATGACGTAGGCGGGATCCAGGCCGCTGCGGATCGGGTAGCGCTGGCCTGCGATTTCGACGGTGACAACGCCCGCCATGCGGTGGGTCCTACAAGGTCTCGAGCTGCGAGAGCATTTCCGCAACGCGCTGGCGAACCGCTTCGCGCTCGTGGCGCAACGCGTCGAGCTCCGCGTTGACGCCCTGCGCGTCGGCCAGGCGCGCGCGCAGCGCTTCGAGCTCCTCGGTGAGTCGCGCGTTCTCTTCCGCCGTATTCGTCTGCTCGCTGCGCAGCCTGGTCACGACGTTGACCAGCAGCTTGACTTTCTCTTCGAGCCGGTCGATCGGATCGAGATCGACCGTACGCGCCACCGCCTGCTTTGCCATCCGCATCGCCTCGCGTCTGAGAGGGAAGAATGCTGCCGCGGAGATGTTAACACGACAGCTCGTAGCCGGTAGCCGGTAGCTGGTAGCAGGGTTCGATGTTCTTGGTTCGCGCTACCGGCTACCGCCTACCGGCTACCAACTAGCGTTGCACTGCGCCGTGTTTTTCTCTCAGCGCGGAGAGCACGCTGTCCATCGCCGCCTGTACTTCCGCGTCTGTGAGAGTTCTGTCAGATGCCCGGAAAGTCAGCCGCAACGACAGGCTGACCTTGTCGGGCGGAATTCCCTTGCCCTGATAGCGATCGAACTCGGCGACTCGTACGAGCGTCGGCGGTGCGGCCTCCCGAATGGTACGGCGGACGTCGTCGGCCGGCAGCGTGTCGCCGATCAGGATGGAGATGTCGCGCGTCACTGAGGGATAGCGCGGTAGCGGCTCCACGCGCACGACACGTCCGGCGGCAAGCGCGAGCGCGTCGAGATCCAGTTCGGCCGCATACACCGGCTCGCTGCCCGGCAGCCCGTGCGCATCGACGAGGGCGTCGGCGAGCTGTCCGACGACGCCGACACGCGCGTGGTTCGCCACGACCGCTGCGCTGCGCCCCGCGGCCAGCCAGGGTTCCCGCGCTGGCGTGGTCTGGATCTCGGCGCCGAGCGCCTGGCCAACGCGCTCGACGACAGCCTTGGCGTCGAAGAAGTCGACCGGCCGTCCCGTGCCGCTCCAGTGCTCCGGGGCCGCCGCGCCGGTCCAGACGCAGGCGAGCGACTGGCGCTCGCCGCCGCTACGGGTGAACCGCGCGCCGATCTCGAACAGCCGGACGTCGCGCTGTTCGCGCCGCCGGTTGTGCGCCACGACATCCACCAGCCCCGGCAGCAGCGACGGCCGCAGGACCGCGAAGAGTTCCGACAGCGGGTTCGCAATCGGCACGAGATCGCCGTCGGCGGCAAATGGCGCCGCCGCGCGCTCGGGAATGAACCCGAACGTCACCGCCTCGAAGAACCCGGCCGTGGTGAGCAGCGCGCGCAGGTGGCGGGCGCACGTGATGCGGGGATCCAGCGGGGGCGCCGCCGCCGTCAGCGCGGGGAACGTGGTCGGCAGGCGGTCGAAGCCGTAGTGCCGCGCGACCTCCTCGATGAGATCGACTTCCCGCGTCACGTCCACCCGCCGGGTCGGGACCACCACGCGCCAGCCGCCGGAGGCCGGGTCCAGCGTGAAGCCGAGGCGCTCGAGGATGCGGCGCACGTCGCGATCCGGGATCGCGCCGCCCAACAAGCCGGCGATCTTCTCGCGGCGGAGGCGGAGGACGACCGATTTGATGTTCCTGGGGTACCGGTCGATCACCCGGCCGCGGCCGTGGCCGGCGCCAGTCGTTTCGATGAGATCCAGCGCCCGTGCCATCGCGGCCGCGGGGAGCCCCGGATCGGCGCCGCGCTCGAACCGCATGCTCGCTTCCGTTTTCAGCCCGAGCTTCTTGCTGGTGCGGCGGACCGACAGCGGGTTGAAATATGCGCTCTCGAGCACGATCGTTTTCGTCGCCGGCGTCACTTCGGAGTCGCCGCCGCCCATCACCCCTGCGATCGCTGTCGCACGCTCGGCGTCGGCGATGGCGAGCATCTCCGGCGAAAGCGTCCGCAGCTGGCCGTCGAGGGTTCGCAGGGCCTCCCCGGCGCGAGCGGGGCGGACGCGAATCTGCGCGCCCGCCAGCCTGGCGTGATCGAAGGCGTGCATCGGCTGGCCCATCTCGACCATCACGTAATTGGTGACGTCGACGATGTTGTTGATGGGGCGGAGACCGGCCGCCTGCAGGCGCGTCTGCATCCATGCAGGCGAGGGGCCCACCTCGACGTCCGCCACCGCGCCGACGTAGCGCGGGCAGAGGATGGGGCTCTCGATGACGATGTCGAGAGATTCTGGTGCGGACCCTTTCGGTCCGTGCGGCGAGCCCCGCCTTCGCGCTGTTTCGGCAAGGCTGGCCGGAGCTTTAGCGGAGGCCGCCACAGGGCTCGCCCCACGCGTGCGCAACTTCACCCGGTACGCGGCCGCCACCTCGCGCGCGATGCCGAGGACCGACATGCAGTCGGGCCGGTTGGCGGTGACTTCGAAATCGATCACCGTGTCCCCGTCGCCGAACGGCTCGATCGCCTCCACGGCAAAGCCGCGCATCGACATGAGGCGCGCGATGTCCTCCGTCGTGTCGGGCGCGTCGACGAACTCACGCAGCCAGGAGAGCAGGACTTTCACAGCGGGAACTGCTCCAGGAAGCGGACGTCGTTCTCGTAGAAGAGGCGGATGTCGTCGACGCCGTACTTCAACATCGCGACGCGCTCCATGCCCATCCCGAACGCGAACCCGGTCACCTCGTCGGCGTCGTAGCCGACCGCCTCGAAGACCGCCGGGTGCACCATGCCGCTGCCAAGGATCTCGAGCCAGCCGGTGTGCTTGCAGGTGCCGCAGCCGGCGCCTCCGCAGCTCTGGCAGGTGATGTCGACCTCGGCGCTCGGCTCGGTGTAGGGGAAGAAGCTCGGGCGCAGGCGGACTTTCACGTCGCCGAACAGCTCGCGCACCATCGCCTCGAACGTCCCTTTGAGATCCGCCAGCGTGACGCCGCGGCCGACGACCAGCCCCTCGAACTGCTGGAACATCGGCGTGTGGCTGAGATCGAGGTTGTCGCGCCGATAGACGCGCCCCGGCACGATCAGGCGGATCGGCGGCGGGAACGTCTTCATGTAGCGGATCTGCATCGCGGAGGTATGGGTGCGAAGGAGGGTGGCGGTGCGAACCTGGGCCTCCGGCACGCGGCCCCTGTGCGCGCCCCAGATGCCGCCCGGAATCGGCACGCCGAGGTACAGCGTGTCCTGCATGTCGCGCGCGGGGTGGTCCGGCGGCATGTTGAGCGCCTCGAAGTTGTGGTAGTCGTCTTCGACTTCCGGCCCTTCGAGGATCTCGTAACCCATGCGCACGAAGATGTCCTCCACCTCCTGGCGGACGCGCATCAGCGGATGGATGCGGCCCATCGGGATCTGGCGGCTGGCGAGCGTGACGTCGACGGCGCCGGCGGGCGGGCGCGTGGACGCGATCGCCGCGCGCTTCCCGTCGAGGGCCGACTCGATCTCCGTCTTGAGCGCGTTGACGAGGCGGCCGAACTCACGCCGCTCCTCGGGCGGCCCGGACGCCACCTGTTTGAGGAGCGCCGTGACCGATCCGCTCCGGCGGCTCAGGAACGCGTCGTCGAGCGCTTTGAGATCGCGGTCGGTGGTGGCGGCGGCCAGCCGCAAGCGGAAGTCCGCGCGCAGCGTGTCGATGGCCGAGCGGTCGATCATGAAAGTCACAAGTCTCAAATCACAAGGCTCAAGTCACAAAGGCGCCGTTGTGACTTGTGCTTTGTGACTTGTGACTTGTGCATTGACTATGCAGTGGCGCGGGCGGGGAGCGCCGCCTTGGCCTGCGCCGCCACCTGGGCGAACGCTGCGGACTGCGTGGCGGCGAGATCGGCCAGCATCTTGCGGTCCATGGAGACACCCGCCGCCTTCAGCCCGCGCATCAGCTGCCCGTAGGTGAGGCCGTTTTCGCGCGCCGCGGCGTTGATCCGCACGATCCAGAGCCGGCGGAAGTCGCGCTTCTTGTTCTTGCGGCCGACGTAGGCGTACTTGCCCGCGGTATCGACCGCTTCCTTGGCGGCGCGATACAGCTTGCTCTTGGTCTGGTAATACCCCTTGGCGCGCGCGAGCAGCTTCTTGCGCTTGGCGCGGCGAACGGTTCCTCGTTTCACTCTCGGCATGTCGTCCCCTCGGGCCGGCCCGAAGGCCGGCCCCTACACTGTGAACTGCCTACTGCCTACCGCCTACCTGTACGGCAGCATGCGATTGAGCTTCGCGGCGTCCTGCGGCGCGACCTCGCGCTTCTTGCGCATGTGGCGCTTCAGCTTCGTCGTCTTGCCCGTCAGGATGTGGCGCTTGAACGCCGCCGCGCGCAGGATCTTTCCCGTGCCGGTCTTCTTGAACCGCTTGGCGGCGCCGCGATGGGTCTTCAGCTTCGGCATTACTCCTCCGTCGTCGCCGCCTCCGCGGCCTCCTGCGGCTTCGGCCTGGCGCCCGACTTCCGCCCGATGCGCTGGGCCAGGATGACGTGCATCTGGTTGCCTTCCATGCGCGGCGTCATCTCCGGCGCCGCGACGTCGGCGAGCTCGCTCATCAGCCGCTCGAGGATGCGGCGGCCGATGTCGGGATGCGCCATCTCGCGCCCGCGGAAGAAGATCGTCGCCTTGACCTTGTCTCCATCGGCGAGGAAGCGCTCGATGTGCTTCTTCTTGAACTGATAGTCGTGCTCGTCGACCTTCGGCCGGAACTTGATTTCCTTGACCTCGATGACGCGCTGGTGCTTCCGCGCTTCGCGCGACCGCTTCTGCTCCTGGTACTGGTACTTGCCGAAGTCCATGATCCGGCAGACCGGCGGCGCCGCCGTGGGCGAGATCTCGACCAGATCGAGCCCTTTCTGCTTCGCGATGGCGAGCGCCTGGGGAGGAGGCATGATGCCGAGTTGCTGGCCGTTTTCGTCGATCACGCGGATTTCGCGGACCCGGATGCGTTCGTTGATGCGAACGCGGTCGTCACGTCGGGGCGAACGGTCGTAAGCGATAACTCCTCCAATGCCTTTCGGCTTTGGGCTGTGGGCTTGAGGCTTCTGGGCGGCACGCGAAAGCCCAAAGCCTGAAGCCCACAGCCGGTCTCATGCCGGCTGTTTCTCACCGACGGGCGCCGGCGCGCCCAGGTCCTTCCGCTGGATCTCCGCGAGCGCGTCCGCGATGAACGCCTCCACGGTCCGTGGCCCGAGATCACCGCCTGACCGGCTTCGCACCGAGACGGTTCCGTCCGCGGCCTCGCGATCCCCCGTCACGAGCATGTAGGGGACCTTCTGCAGCTGGGCCTCCCGGATCTTATAGCCAATCTTCTCCTGGCGCTCGTCGAGCTCCGCCCGAAGCCCGGCCGCCGCGAGCCGGTCGCGGACCGCGCCCGCGTACGCCAGGTGGCGATCGGCAATCGGCAGCACCACCGCCTGCACCGGCGCGAGCCACAGCGGCCAGGCGCCGGCGAAGTGCTCGATCAGGAGCGCGATAAAACGCTCGAAGCTGCCGAAGATGGCGCGGTGAATGACAACCGGCCGGTGCTCCGCGTTGTCGGCGCCGATGTACTTCAGGTCGAAGCGCTCCGGCATCTGATAGTCGAGCTGGAACGTGGCGCACTGCCACTTCCGGCCGATGGCGTCGGTGACGTCGACGTCGATCTTTGGCCCGTAGAAGGCGCCGTCGCCCTCGTCAATCGTGTACGGCTGCCGTGCGAGGTCGAGCGCCTGCTTCAGCGAGGCTTCGGCGTGGTTCCATGTGTCGATTGTGCCGAGGTACTCCTGCGGGCGCGTTGACAGCCGGACGGAGTACTCGAGGCCGAAATCGCGGTAGATGCGCTGCATGAGGCGGAGCAGTCGCTCCACCTCCTCGGTAATCTGCGACTCCATCACGAAGCAGTGCGCGTCGTCCTGGCTCAACTGGCGCACGCGCGTCAGCCCCGACAGCACGCCGGACGCCTCGTTGCGGTGCAGCGGCGTCTGCTCGTGGAAGCGGATCGGCAGATCGCGATAGCTCCGCACCTCGCTCGCGTACATCAAGAAGTGGCCGGGGCAGTTCATCGCCTTCAGCGCCAGCTGCTCGCCGTCGGCGCCTTCCTGTATGAGGAACATGTTCTGGCGATAGTGCTGCCAGTGCCCGGACGTCTCCCAGAGCGCCTTGTTGAACACGAGGGGGCTCTTGACCTCGACGTACCCTGCCGGGAACAGCACGCCGCGCATGTAGTCGGCCAGCGTGTTCCAGAGCACCGTCCCCTTGGCCAGCCAGAACGTCGCACCCGGCGCCCACGGATGGAACATGATCAGCTTCTGCTCACGGCCGATTTTCCGATGGTCGCGCTTCTTCGCTTCCTCGAGGCGGTGCAGGTACGCCTGCAGCTCCTTTTCCGCGAAGAAGGCGGTGCCGTAGATTCGCTGCATCGGCTGATTGCGCGCGTCGCCCTTCCAGTAGGCGTTCGACGCGCCGAGCAGCTTGAACGCCTTCAGCCGTCCGGTCGACGGGACGTGCGGCCCGACGCAGAAGTCGACGAACGTGTCGCGGTCCTTGATCGTGTAGCAGGAGACCTCGGACTGCCCTGCGGTCTTCTCCTCGATGAGCTGCACCTTCAGCGGCTCGCCGCGGCTGCCGAAAAAACGCTTCGCCTCCTCGCGCGGCCACATCTGCCGCTCGTACGGGAGATCCTGCTGCGCGAGCTCGCGCATCTTCCGCTCGATCGCCTCGAGATCCTCCGGCAAGAACGGCCGCGAGACGACGAAATCGTAGAAGAAGCCCTCGTCGGTGGCGGGGCCGATGCCGCACTGCGCGCCGGGAAAAAGCTGCGTGACCGCCGCGGCGAGCAGATGCGCCGTGCTATGCCGGTACAGCTGCAGCGCCTCCGGACTCTCGGCCGTGATGAGGCGGAGCCTCGCGTCGCGATCGAGGCGGAGGGAGAGATCCACCGGCCGATCGTCGACCGCAGCCGCCAGCGCCGCTTTCGCCAGTCGCGGGGAGATCGCGGCAGCGACGTCGCGGACGGGCGTGCCCGCCGGGACAGCGCGGGTCGAGCCGTCCGGAAGCGTAATCGTGACGTCGCTCATGAAAGGCGAGGAATAGTTCTGGGCTTTTGGCTCTGGGCCATTGGCTCTTCAGCTTCGGGCCCGGCCGAGGCCAAAGCCTACAGCCCAAAGCCGAAAGCCTCAAATGGTAGGCGCGGGTGGACTCGAACCACTGACCTCCTCCGTGTCAGGGAGGCGCTCTAACCAGCTGAGCTACGCGCCTATCTGTTGCAAATTCAGGCTTTAACCCGAACCGCCAGTATAGCAAAAGGCACCCCAACGCGCAGGCGTGCGCGACGCCACCCCATCGCGCGCGCGCGATGGGGACACCGGTTGGGGGCCCCGCCCCGGCGCGTCTATTGCCCGAGGTGATCGAGCGCCTTCTGCAGCGTCGCGTCGACGGCAGGCGGAGCGCTGCCGAATTCTACTTCGGCCTGGTCCACCATCACGTCGGGCTCGAGGCCGGTCTCGTGGATGGGGTCGTTGTCCGGCGTGAGATACCGAACGTGCGTGAGCCAGAGGCCGCTCGAATCGGGCAGCTTGACGAGCCGCTGCCGCGCGGCGCGGCCGAGCGTGTTGGTGCCGACGAGATCCGCGCGGTCGTTGCCGGCCAGCGCGGCCGCGAACACTTCGGCCGCCCCCGACGTGCCCTGGTCGACCAGCAGCGCCACGGGCGC
>JACPTI010000138.1 GCA_016192845.1 Acidobacteriota bacterium | reverse complement strand
TATGTAGAGAGCAATCGTGTTTCGCCCACGTCAATGAACCAGGAAAGCCACCAACCCCGCGGCGGCTCTGCATAACGTCCGACTATGGATATCACCGCCCACGCCCATCAGTTTTTTGGACGGAAGAAGAACATCAACGACAACGACCTACGTCGGACCCGTCTCGCAATGTGCCCAGGGATCGCCAATTCCCTCACCGGCCGACTCCGAGAAGATCTGTCAGAGGGATTGTGAAATTACGTGAGGGCTAACACCCCCCCCGGCCGCCGCAAAACAGACACAGTCGCACAGGTTCCATCCTTCGCAATGAACGCACTCCGACCAGCGCCGGTTACGGTGATCGCCAAGTGTCCCGCGTTAAGGCCTCGGGAGCACGGAAGGACCGGTCACGAACTTGCGGCACGGCGCGCGGTTATGCCCGAGGCACCATGTACAGAGTGTTCAGTCCACCCACTTCTCAGCAGCGCAGTAACCACCGCGGTAATCACCTGAGCAACTTTAAAGGGCTTGGTAAGGTAGCCGGCAACCCCGAGGTTGATAGCCTCGATCGCGCTGATCTCGCTGGGATGCGCGGTCATGATGACAACCGCGATGTTCTTCTTCAAATGCTTAGCTTCCCGTATGATGCTGAGGCCATCGCCTCCGGAGACCTTGAGCTCGATGGTCAACAGGTCGTACGTCCTCAGACGAAGGGATTGGACTGCGGACACCGCGTCAGATGCAACGTCCACATCAAAATCGGCGACCGCGAGTGTCCTCCTTATGAGTTCGCGGGTTTGCGGCTGGTCCTCGACGACGAGAGCACGAGGCCGAGGTCCAGCCCACTCGCGACCGCGTCCACTCCAGGTTCGGTCTCGCGGCGCTGGGGAGGGTGTGCGTGCCGACCGGGTCCGCTTCTGCAGCTGCGAGCGGAGTTCAGCGATCTCCGCATCTAATGCTTGTGCGGCCTCAAGCAGAAGATCGCGCCCTTGCGTGAGCGCCTCGTCGTACTTCTGTTTTAATCCGTACCACTCCGAGCGGGTCAGTTCGTGAAGGGCCTCATCAATCTTCTCCAGGCGCAGCTTAACCTGATGAATCTTGCGGATCGTTCTAATCAGCTCAGCCCCAACTCCTTCGCCCTCGACACGCTCCGGACTGGTCTGCCACTCTTCCAGGATGTTCCGCAATCGCGCTTCGTCGCCGTCCTCAAATGCCCGATTAACTTCGGCCATCAGGCCGTTCCGGCGTTCACGGTCTGCTCGACTTGTAGCCAGATCAGGGTGAACAAGCTTCGCAAGCTCGCGGAAAAGCCTCTTCAGAGTGTCGGTTGGATGAAATGAGTCTTTCGCGTCTTCCAGTAGGCGACCACCAGGTGGTTCATGTGCTTGAGACGCTGGGTCCACACCTGATTCTGAAGGAGCGCTGGTTCTCGCAGTTCTTTCACGTTTTGCGCTTGCGATTTGCGCTTTGAGCGCATCGCGCTCGATGAATCGCGCACCGAGGGCATGCCAGTATCTTGCTTCGAATGCCCGTAATTCAGCTCGCAGCGTCGTAAGGTCCAGCTCTTTCTGGGCGAGCGCTGTTTGAAGGCGCGCGAGTTCCGCCTGCTTCGTCTCAAGCTCGTGCTCCTCTGGCGTGACTCGTAAACTGCTGTTCATGTCGATCGCTCTCACAGATGCAGGTAGCACTATGTGGCCAACTCTGACGGCACTCGCAATTCCTCCCAACGCACGCGTCCTGCCTTAACGGCATCGCGGACCTGGCGTTCACGGGCGTTCAGAGCCGACGATCCCGCCTTCACTTCGACGAATACCACCTGAACGACGGCTTGGTCGTTCAACCCGTCGAACACGACGAAGTCCACTGGGCTGCCGATGAATCGCGCGTCTTTCGGGTTGAAGCCGAACTCTGGAAGGTAAGGCGCAATGTGTTCGGTGACCTTCCCAACCGTAACCGCCTGGCTGCGCGTGACAGCATCCCGCCTGATCTCCTTTTCCGCATCTAACCTCCACCGCCGGAGTTCGCTCGCGGCCTCACGGCGTGCGACCTCGCTTTGCTCGCGTCTGACGGTGTCGTACTCACGTTGTTTCCACGTGTTGAACAAAGCCGTCGCTTGGCCGTGCATGTCGCGCGACAGGCGGTCGACACGGTTCTTCAGGACGATGATGATGACCGCCGCGGCAATCAGGAGGAGTACAAGAACTTCGTTCGTTTCCACAGCACCAGGTCCTCTATGCCAGGCCACGGGACGCCATGATGCCCACGCACAGGCCCTCCGCGCGCATCCACTGGGCGAACGTGTCGGCGTGACACTCGTCGACCACAAGGGCACCGACGAGGGTGTACCATCCACGATCCGGTCGCAGGCTGACCCAGGCTTCGGCTCGGTCGGTCAGAAGGTGAAAAAGGCAGATTGTCCCAGCTTCCTCGATGAGCACATCCACCTCTCCTCTCCCTCGGAAGGCACACGACTCGGGTAAACAGCGCGAAGGCTGCTCGTGCGATCTCACGCAGGCTCGCTCCTAGCGGTTACCGGATAGATGCGCGCGTTAGTGACCTGACCGCCGCATTCAAGACCCGGACCAGATCAAATTGTCCGAATCCCATGAAATCGTGAGCCTTCCAGAAGATCACCGCGGCACGCATTGGCGGTGTCTTCAAATCCAACACACTGGCCCACGCGCGGTTCCGCTGCCTTCCGCGCCGTGGTCGTCGTTCTTCCCTGGCGCCGCAACCGGGGGGATACTCTTCGAGGCAGCCATGAGGGCTGGGATTAGTGATCGCGTCACACGCCGGCAACCGGGATAGACCGAGACGCACGCCCACCGTGGGTTCACCGCCGCGACACCGCGGCGAACTGTAGACACCGGGCCTCACGCCGTTACTACCTCTGCGTGGTGACACTCCGGGCAGACCCATACATCCTCGCCCATGAACATGGACTCGACTTTGGAATCTCCGGCAGGACGTTGGCGTCTGTCTATCTTCATCGGCACAGCACGTCCCTTCTTTGCGCACTCCGGGCAGCTCTTAGTTTCGTCAGCCATGGCATCTCCAAGATATTGACTAAATGACGGCGCCCCTTGACGAATCGCAGGGACTCGCGTTCCCAACCTTGTTCCCCGGGTTCATGGAGTCGCGGCACGAAGAACTACTGCCGCGGCCGAGCCAGCAAATCCATTCAGTGCGGGCCCGGCCGCACGGACTGGTGTGCGATGCCACGGGTAAGAACGTCATCGCTCAGCGCCATGAACATCTCACCGGTGTACGTGAAGATGGCATCCGTTAAGGCCGTGCAGCCCGGGTGTATGCGAACAATCAGGGCAGTGAATTTGTTGATCTGACGAATCCGTTCCGCGAGATATTCGAGCTGGTCGTTCGTTAACGGCATGTCATGCTCTCCCAATCCGTTGGCCCTGTTGTCCGGCAAAGCATTGCGCACGTCACCGATCTCGCCGGTATGGCCGACACACAGTCATCTTGATTCCCAATAGATCGTTTTCGCTTTCCAGGTCCCTCCACACTGTCGGATCTACGAGGTTCTCCGCTCGTCCTCCGCGCGCGATGGTTCGCCGCGATCTGGCAGCTCAACTTCGATGATGACGCGGCTGCCGATCCGACAAGCGGTCACAGTTCCGTATGGCATGATGCGAATCCTTCCTATGCGTTTGGCGTTGGGGGCTCTATCGGCTGCGGAACGTCGAACCGCTGCGACGCAGTAAGACCCTCGCAGTATTCGAGAACCTGACCGAGGAATTCACCACCGCCAAGGCGAGCGGCTTTCCTTAACTCCGACAGAACGCTCACCGGCAGCGCCTCTGCCGTGGTGGTGATACTAGGGGTCACATCTTCAGGCACGTCAACGTCCTCCGGATCGATCTCGACCCGAATCTGACGCGGCTTGAACAACTGATCTGCCAGGACGACGGCCAACTCCTTAAAGTTGAATGTTGTTACGCGCGACGTGTTCAGAATGTGAGCCGCTCGTTCAAGGGTCGCGGTCCGAATGAGGTTGGTGGGCGTCCAGCCACGAAGGGCGGCGGCCTTCTTAAGCAACTCGTGCTCCTCGATTGTGAGCCGAACACTGAAGGCCACTTCTTTGGGCTGGCTCGCCGTTTCTACCTGAGGCGATCCTGGCACCGACATTTTTGGGTTCCTTTGGCGGGGTTGTCTCGTCTTGGCCATGAGAATTACGCGTATGTCACTTAATCCACTCTAATCCTATTGTGGCCTCAAAGTGCCTGTCAAGATCAAAATGGCATGGACTGGCTCGCTGAATTCCTCCTACCAGCTCTGGCGTGGGCCGCCGTCAGCTTGGCCCGTGGGGTCCCAGTTTCGAGGCTCAGCTTGCCCGCTTGGCGCGCATGGCGTATCTGTACACGAGCAGCTCCTGGCCGGTTGTCGGCTCCGCGTCGCACTGACGCGCTCTTGAGCGGGGTCCCTTCGGCGTTGTGATCCACACGCCGGACGCACCCAACATGGCCACCGGTGCCGCGGGTCACGGCCCATTGCCCTGACACGCGACCCGAGTACCGCCTCACGCGCACATCCCCGTGAGCCCTATATCGCTTCGGAGAACGGTGAACGTTTGCCTGCGGACGGTGTATGGACTTCGATCCGCGCGACTACAGTGATGAACGCGATCCGCGAGACCCGCGTGATCGCGATGAGCGTGAGCGTGACTACGACGACGATGCGTTGTCGTTCGGCCGCGGACCCAGCTCGCCCAGCGTCGAGGAACATCACGACCGCCGCGACCGGGACGACGAGCGGCACGAGGCACGCGAGCGCGCCGACCACCGCGACCGGGATGATGCGCGCTGGGCCGAGCGCGACCGCGACCCGCGGGACCGCGGATCCGACCCGCGCGACGTGTTCACGCGCAGCCTCAATTTGCCGCGCGGACGCGACCGGGAGATCGTTCACGACGCACGCGACCGCGAATATTCTCTCCGCGGATCTGAGAGCCGGTCGCTCGCCACCGTTGGCGCGTTTCGGGTCGTGCCCGCTCGTGACCTGCGCGACCACGCCGACCGCCCCGGCGACCCGCGCAATGGCGACCTCCGCCACCTCCGCGAACAAGGGCTCATCGAGACCGTCCGCATCCCTGGTTACCGCGAACAAGCCGTCGTCCTGACCGACCGCGGCCGTGACCTGTTGGAAGCGAATCGTGACCGCGACCGGGATACCGGCCAGGGGTTCTATGCGGGCCTCAAACGCGAGCGTGAGCTGGAGCACGACGCGCAGGTGTATCGGGCTTACGAGCGCGAGGCGGCGAAGCTCGAGGAACGCGGCTTGGAGATTGACCGCGTGCGGCTCGATTACGAGCTCAAGCGGGAGTACCAGCAATGGCTTCAGGAACGGAACCGCGACCGTCCAGAGGCTGATGGGCGACCCGATCGCGACGAGCGCGAGATTGCGCAGTGGGCGCAGGAGCACGGCCTGCCGTACTTAGACGGACACGTGCATTTCCCAGACTGCCAGATCGAGTATCGCGACATCGACGGCCGTGAGGGCCACGACAACGTGGAGGTCACGACCGAGCACTACCGAGGCGCGCACGGCGCCGCTGTAGGCCGCTGCGGCTTCTCCTGTTATCGCGGCGGCAGCGCACGGATTGGAGGCAGAAGCGGTGGTAGTTCTGGCGGCGGTAGCGAGCATGGCGGCTTGGCCGAGGAGCTGTTCGAGTGACTACCCGAGAACGCGTCGAAGCCATCGCGGACTACGGCTTCACGGAGCGGCAGGCCCGGTTCCTTGTGCTCGTGATCCGGCACTCAGGGCTATGCGTGAAGCGGCAGTACGCAACCTTCGCGGGCATCAAGCCGGGCGGCGAGAAGTGCAACGCCTTCTTCGACAAGCTCGTCCGCCGCGGGTACGCGGTTGCCTCTGATTGTGTACACAACCGCGCCCGGCTCTATCACGTTCACCACAAGCCGCTCTATCACGCCATCGGGGAGCCCGAAAGCCGATATCGACGGCCGGTGCCTGCCCGCCGTGCGCAGGAGCGGCTGATGCGGCTCGATGCGGCGCTCATCAGCCCTGAGCTCGACTGGCTGACGACCAGAGCCGAGAAGCTGGCGTTCCTCGCGGCGAGATGCACGCCCGACGCGACTGATACGACTGCAGCCGCCACCGTGCAGGACCGGCCGGATCAATATCCGGGGACATTCCCAATAGGCATCGCCCCAACGGGCCGTGTGGTGCTTCTGTACATCGCGGCAGTGCCCTGGACGGACGACTTTCGATCGTTCCTCGTTGGGCATGTCGGTCTGCTGTGTCTGACGCCGGCGTGGACGTTGCGCGTCGTATTCGCGCCCGCCCTTCGGCGAGCCGTCCCGGACTACGACCGTGCAGTACACGAGGAGCTGGAGAGCCGGCTCGACCCACATACGCTCAACGACCTCCGCTGGTACTTCTTTCATTGCCGCCGCCGCACCGACTGGAGCGAGTACACAGGCCCAGGCGGCGAGTTGGTGAAGGCGCGGTTCGCCCGGTGCGCGAAGGCCTTTGCCGGTCCGCGATTCACGCGCCTGTACCGGCGCTGGCTGGTTGAAGACGACGCCGTCCTGACGCCCGTCCCGACGACAGTTTCAGAGGCGTTCGCGACGGCTCGCGCGGCCCTCGATCTTCGTGTCTTGCCGCACACCTACGACCATCTCTCTCCCTTGGTGAGCCGTCGCCGTCGCCGTCCGCAACGCGTTATTGCTGACGCTGAAGAGGGGGAAGGAACTCCGCGCGGCCTGAACCCCTCTCCTTAACCCTGGTCCTTAACTCCCTCTTTGCCGCGTTCGTCGTTCGCTTCACGTCGCACCTCTCGCCGGGCACTCGCTAACAACGCGTTCGGCCAGCAGCGATTTGCGCGCACATAGAGCAGCCTAAAAGGGGCGGCGTTCTTTGCCGCCCCGTCGGGGCGCGCCGGGGAACACCATCGACAGGCACCAAGGCGTGAGCGACCCCGGCGAGCGCAAACTTTCGCCTGCGCGCCGTTTCTGGGTCGCTCACGCCTTGGTGCCTGCTGGCTCGTCGAGCGCGCCCGCAAGGGCGCTGCATGTGATCGCGAAAGGTTCGCGACATGTACGGCGGACACGTCGCGCGCTGCGCACCAATCACGATCGCGACTCCGGCACGCGGCCGGCCACCGTGCAGGGCACGTGCGCGTCACGAGGGACGCATCGGCCATCACGTCGGAGAGCATGGCGCTGGGCTCGGCGCCGTCAATGCCTCGGCGCTCCGCACCGACCGCGGCGCAGATCCTGGCGCGGCTTCGGGCATTGACCGCGCCTCCGCCCAGCGCCCGGTCCTGGCACTTACGTGATGGCCGGTCCGTGAATGGGCTAATGTGAATGGCTGACGTTGACTGCCGGTTTCGGCGAGGCGTATTCTGCGGATATCTCGTTGGTGTCGCCATGACACCTCCTCCGCATTGCCCAATGCGGAGCGCGCCGCGGTGAGCGTCCCCTTGACCCTCAGCGCGCGCACCGGCGAACCCGCCGGTCGTTGTCGAACGTTCGATACATCTCCAACGTTCCACGACAAGCGCGCGTGCCGCACAATGCGCGTCCCATTGACCCGCATTCGGCGCGCACACGACCTGGGAACGGTTCGCGATACATCTCCCGAACGTCTTCCCAGGTTCGTCCAACGGTGGTGACCGGCGATTGCCCCTGAGCCACCAACACCGGATGCCCCAGGCTCCGGTGGTCGATGTCGGCCCATTGCCCACATCCGCGCGATGACATCCAGCGCGCCGGCCCGCAGGTGCCGGCGCGCTGGGACGCGCACTTCCCATACAGACGATCGTCGATTGTCGGATTGGATGTGGGGGGTTCATGGACCACACACACGACGACATGCCGGACGCGATCACGATCGCGCGATGCCGGGAACTCCTGGGCGACGAAGCCGAGGGACTCTCGGATCAGGAGATCGACGGGGTCCGTCGTCATGCGGACGCCCTCGCGCATGTGATCGTGGAAATGTTTCTGGAGCAACGCGCCGCGCAGGAGTAGCCGGAAATGAGCCGAGTACCGATCACCTTGTCTGCCATGGAGAACGGCGCTAAGCTGCCACCGATGATCGGCGCGGTTATTTACGTCCGTGTGAGCACGAAGGAGCAGACGGAGAACCTGAGTCTGCCAACCCAGCTTCGCGCCTGCGAGGAGTATTGCAAGCGCGAAGGCTACGAAGTACTCGAACGGTTCAAGGAAGAGGGCGAGAGCGCCAAGACGACTGACCGCACCGAACTTCAGAGACTGCTGAAGTACTGCCGCACAAACAAAGGCAAAGTGCATTTCGTCGTTGTGTACAACCTCACGCGGTTTGCGCGCGAAAAGTACGACCACTTTGCCCTTCGGGCATTCCTTAAGTCTCTCGGTATCTCGCTGCGGTCCGCGACGGAGCCAATCGACGACACATCAACGGGCAAGTTGATGGAGGGCGTCTTGGCTGCGTTCGCGCAGTTCGACAACGACGTGCGCTCGGAACGGACGCGCGCTGGTATGCAAGCGGCGCTGGCGCAAGGTCGCTGGACTTTTGTCCCACCTCTCGGCTATCTGAATGCTCCGAAATGGTCAGGCAAAAGCCTGACGCCAGATCCAGAGCGCGGCGCGCTCGTGACGAGGGCCTTCGAGGAATTCGCCACTGGCCGATTCACGAAAGAAGAAGTCCTGGACAAAATTACGCGACTTGGTTTCCGCACGCGCAAGGGGTTGACGCTCAACCCGCAAAGCTTCGGCCGGATGCTCACGAATCGGTTGTACGCCGGCTTGATTCATGTTCCGGAATTCGACGTGTCTCGGCGCGGCGATTTTGAACCTCTTGTCAGCGAGGAGACCTTCTACCGTGTTCAAGCAATCCTCGAAGGACGCGTTCAGGTGACGGGTCCGCACCAGCGGAGCCGGCCCGATTTCCCGTTGAAAGGACTCGTTCGCTGCGAGGGGTGCGGCAGGCCGCTGACTGCGAGCTGGTCGAAAGGACGTAACAGCCGGTACGCGTATTACCACTGCTGGCGTCAGTGCCGCGCCGTCAACATCAGCAAGACGAAGCTGGAAGGGCTGTTCGTCGACGAGCTGAAGGATCTGCAGCCCACGCCGGGCTACATGCGGCTCGTGAAGGAGCACGTACTCCGCGCGTGGGAGCAACGGAAGGCGGAGGTCTGTAGCGACATCGTTGACCTTGAACGTCGAGCGAAAGCGATTCAGCAGAAGCTCGACCGACTCGACGAAGCGTTTCTTTTTGCTCAGTCGATCGACATCGACACGTACGACCGCCACAAAGACAAGCTGCGCCAGGAGCTCACGCTCCTCGACATCGACCGCCACTCCGACCTGCTGGAGAAGTTCGACGTAGAAGGCATCTTGGCCTTCGCAGAGCGCGTTTTGCCGCGCGCCTCAGACCTGTGGGTGCAGGCGTCGCTCGAACAGCGGCAACGCCTTCAGCAGTTGTTCTTTCCTGATGGAGTGGCGTTCGACGGAAAACGGTTTGTTCGAACCGGGGTAAGCACTCACGCGTTCAAGTACTTAACCCCTGTTTTACCCGCCGAAAATAATTTGGCGTCCCCACCGGGATTCGAACCCGGGTTTCGGCCTTGAAAGGGCCGCGTCCTCGGCCTCTGGACGATGGGGACGGCAAAACACCATTGTGACACACGCCGCGCGCCGGCCTGAAGAGCTCAGATCACGACCTTCGTCATGATCCCCGCTGGAAACATCTCTTCCGGCGCGAGCAGCCGCCGCGCAATCCCCTGTTGATACGTATAGACCGCCACCTGCTCCCACGTCGGCCGGTTCTCCTCGATCCCGTACGGAAACAGATCGCCGCCGAACAGCTCCCGCATCCGGCGCGCGTACGCCGCCAGCCACGGCACCGGGTAGCGCGAGACCGCCGGGTCCAGGATCCGCTCGATCGCGCGGCGTTTCGATTCGAGAAACGCGTTGTAGAGGTTCCGCGCCGCCCACGGATGGCGCTCGACGATCGACCGCTTCATCGCGATGATGTGCATGATCGGCCACACCTTCGTGCGGGCGTAGTACTCCTCTTCCATCGCGAGGAACTCCGGAAAGAGCCGCACCACGTCCGGGTGGCCCTGCAGGTAACAGTTCGGCGGCCGCGCGATGATGGCGCAGTCGATCTCGTGGTCGGCCAGCATGTCGCTCAGGCTGCGATGCGCCACGCGCGTCAGCGTCACCCCGCGCGGGAGGTCGATCTCGACCTTCTCGTCGCGCCCCGGGGCGTTGGCGCCCGCCTGGTACCAGTGCACGTCGGTGAGCCGCACGCCCATCTCGTTGTGCAGCCAGCCGCGCATGTACACCGCGGCCGAGTGCGCCCACTCGGGCGAGCCGATGCGCTTCCCCCGCAGATCCTGGACGTCGCGGATGCCGCTCTTCCGGTTGACGTAGAACGACGAGAAGCGGAACAGGCGCGAGCAGACGACCGGCAGGCCGATGATGTCGGCGTCGGGCCGGCTGACCTGCGCGATGAACTTGGCACACGACAGCTCCGACACGTCGAATTCGCGGTTGGCGGTGAACCGCGCGAAGCACTCGTGATGCCCCAGATTGAGCCACGTGTGCTCGACCCCCTCCGCCTGCACCAGGCCCAGCCGGAAATCGCGGAAGTGGTCGTAGTCCGTCGTGGCGATCGTCAGCTTCAACTGCGACATGAGACGCCTATAGGCCCCCCTAGCGCTCCCCTAGCGCGCAAACTCCGCGGGGGACCCCGCTTGCGTTCGGGCCTTCGCCCCCCTGGACGCCAGGCTATTTGGGGATTCCGGGATTATCGCCTACCAGTAGCCGATCATGCGACCGGCCGCCACGGCGGTGAGCCAGCTGGCCAGCGAGATCCCGCCCATCACGGCCAGCTGCCGGCTCTCGCCGCGCGTCAGCTCGCGCTCGCGCGCCGCGCGCCAGGCCGGCAGCCGGCTGATGATGGCGACGTTCACGACGCCGACGAGAATCGCCGGAAACTTGATCAACAGAAACGGGTTTCCGATGTACTCCGTCGCATTGGTGCAGATCATGGTCACCCCGGTGGCCACCGCGAGGGCAAACCCGGTCTGTGCCAGCGGCACGCTGAGGCGCGCCAGCGCGTCAATCGGCACCCGCCGCGTGACCCCCAGCAGGCGCAAATCGAGGATCAGCACCGAGCCGAAGAGCGTCGAGACGCCGAGAATGTGAAACAGGTTGAGGAACGCGTAGGTCCAGACGCCAGACTCGCGCACCAACACCCCGAGCATGGATGCCTCCATCCACGCCAGGAGGTCACCGAACACGGAAAGGGGTCAGGGGGCAGGAATCAGGGGTCAAGGGGCCAGGGGGCCACAAGTCCCGGGTCAGCCCCTGACCCCAGACCCCTGACCCCTATTATTAGTTAGTCCCGTCAAGCTCAGTGCCGGTCGCCGTAAACCGGGAATGTGCGGTTGTTCCACTGCACGTACTCGGTCTTCATCTCGAATCGACCGCGGGTCGTGTTCCGGTGCCCCTTCACAGTGACGGTCGCACCGAGCGGAATGAGCCCTTCCTTCAACCCCGCGCTCGCCGTGCGCGCCGGCGGCGCCATCGTGATGTCCCAGACCTGCCCGTCGGCCGTCTTGATCTTCATCGTGGCATGCGGACCGGCCAGGCTCACGGGCGCGGCCAGCGTGCCGGTCAACGTGGTCTCCTCCTGGGCCTGCCCGCCCCACCCGTGGTGCGCGGCGGCCGGAGCAGCGAGGAGGGCCACCAACCCGAACGCGGCAACAAGAGCCACAATGGAGTGCTTCTGCATCAGGGTGCCTCCCTTATCGACTATCGGGGGCAATTGTAGCCGAATTCCCCGATAGACAGTCCCTCTCGTCGTTGTGTATCCTCGGCGGCTGTAGATGACTGCGATTTCAGCAGTTATCGGGAGATGCCACGCATGAGACGCCTCGCTCTGCTGGCCCTCGCCGCCAGCCTGACGTTCGCCGCCGACGCCCGCGCCCAGCACGAGGATCACGGCGCGGCCGCCGGCGACCAGATCGGTGCCGCCAGTGTTCGCTTCGAAACCTCCTGCGCTGCGGCGGTCAGAGACGACTTCAACAGGGCCGTCGCGATGTACCACTCCTTCTGGTTCCCCGAGGCGATCAAGATGTTCGAGTCGGTGCTCCAGCGCGACTCGTCGTGCGCGCTCGCCTACTGGGGGATCGCGATGAGCCAGTGGGGCAACCCGTACGCCGGGCTGAAGGGCGCCGACGTCGTCAAGCGCGGCAGCGCCCCGATCGAAAAGGCCCGGGCGGCGGGCTCGCCGACGCCGCGCGAGCGCGCGCTCATCGAGGCGCTGGCGGTCCTCTACAGCTCGCCCGACCCGGCGACGCACCGCGACCGCGTGCTGCGCTACGAAGCGGCCATGCAGAAGGTCTCCTCCGACAACCCGAAGGACGTCGAGGTGCGCATCCTCTACGCGCTGGCGTTGACGCAGTCGCAGCTGCCGACGGACAAGACCTATTCCAAGCTGCTGCAGGCGGCCAAGATCCTCGACCCGCTGTTCACGCGGATGCCGATGCATCCCGGCCTGGCGCACTACATCATCCACGCCTACGACGTGCCGCCGCTGGCCGAGCGCGCGCTGACCGCCGCCCGCCGCTACGCGTCGCTGGCGCCGGCCGCGCCGCACGCGCTGCACATGCCGTCGCACACCTTCACGCGCCTCGGCTTCTGGCAGGAGTCGATCGACACCAACCGCCGCTCGGCGGAAACCGCGCGAAAGACCAGCGATACCAACGCGGAGCTGCACGCGCTCGACTACCAGACCTATGCCTACCTGCAGATCGGCCGCGACCAGGCGGCCAAGGCCGCGCTCGAGCGCGCCGTCGCCATCCACGGGCTGCCGGGCGCCAACACGTTTGCCGTCGCCGCCATCCCGGCGCGCTATGCCATGGAACGCGGCGACTGGGCCGCCGCCGCGGCGCTCACGGTGACGCCCGCGACCAACACGCCGTACACGGAGGCGATGACGCATTTCGCCCGCGCCATCGGCGCGGCACGGAGCGGCCGGCCCGAGGCCGCCACCGCCGACATCGCGCGGATGGCCGAGCTGCGCGACAAGCTCCAGTCGATGCAGGACGCCTACTGGGCCGAGCAGGTCGACATCCAGCGCCGCGTCGCGCTCGCCTGGCAGGCGTTTGCCAGTGGACGTCGAGACGAGGGGATCGCCGGGCTGCGCGCCGCGGCCGATGCCGAGGACGCCACCGACAAGGCGGCCGTCACGCCGGGCCCGCTCGCGCCGGCGCGCGAGCTGCTCGGCTACATGCTCCTCGAGGCGGGGCGTCCGCGCGAGGCGCTCGTTGCGTTCGAAGCGACGATGAAGAAGGAGCCGAACCGGTTCCGGGGCGTCTACGGCGCCGCGCAGGCCGCCGAGGCCGCCGGCGACCGCGGAAAGGCGAAAACGTACTACAATCGACTGCTCGAGATGACCCGCGATGCCGACACGGATCGCCCGGAGCTGACGATCGCCCGGAAGTTCGCGGGCCGATAGGCTACACGGATCGCTGGAGGACTATTCGCATGCGCGTGAACCGACCGCTCAGAGTGCTGCTCGGACTCGCCGCGTCCACGCTCCTCGTCTCGTGGATCTTCACCGTCTCGTACGCGCAGCAGCGTGCTGCCGTCGAGATCGACAACGACGACATCGGCGGCGTCGTCACCGGACCGAACGGTCCGGAGGCGGGCGTCTGGGTGATCGCCGAGACCCGCGACTTCCAGTCGCGCTACATCAAGAGTGTCGTCACCGACGACCAGGGGCGCTACGTCGTGCCCGACTTGCCGAAGGCGAACTACACCGTATGGTCGCGCGGCTACGGCCTCGTCGACAGCGACAAAACGACAACGGCGCCGGGCCGCATCGTCAATATCACGGCGAAGGTGGCGCGGACGCCGGCCGAAGCGGCGCACTACTATCCCGCGATCTACTGGTATTCCATGCTGAAGATTCCGGCGGCCGGCGACTTCGACGGCAAGCAGATCCCGGCCGGGATCAATCAGCAGCGCTGGATCTACCAGATGAAGAACAGCGGCTGCATCGGCTGCCACCAGCTCGGCCATCTCTCGACGCGGACGTTCCCGGACGCGTTTGCCGGCCTCTCGTCGCGCGACGCGTGGGTCCGGCGGGTGCAGTCGGGACAGGCCGGCGCCCAGATGATGGGACAGCTCTCGCAGCTCGGCCCGCTGGCCATCCAGAACTTCGCCGACTGGACCGACCGCATCAAGAGCGGCGAGCTGCCTTTCGCGACGCCGCCGCGCCCGCAGGGCGTCGAGCGCAACGTGGTCGTGACGCTGCGTGACTGGTACTACGAGGACAAGTACCTCCACGACCTCATCTCGAGCGACCGCCGCTACCCCACCGTCAACGCCAACGGGCTGCTCTACGGGTCGCCCGAGTACGCGGGCGACGAGATTCCGATGCTCGACCCGGTGAAGAACACCTGGACGACCTTCCGCGCGCCGGTGAGCGAGGACGCACCGCTGGCGCTCGGCCCGGGCCATGCTGCGGGGCTCGATCCGGCGATGCCATCCCCCTACTGGGGCACCCGGCGGATCTGGGATAACCACGTCAACAACCACAACTCGATGCTCGACCGCCAGGGCCGCGTGTGGCTGACGGCATCGGACCGCAGTCCCGAGAATCCGGCCTACTGCAAGCAGGGCTCGGATCACCCGTCGGCCCGGGCGTTTCCGATGGAGCGCAGCACGCGACAGGCGGCGCTCTTCGATCCGCAGACGAAGAAGTACACGTTCCTCGACCTCTGCTTCGGGACGCACCATCCGCAGTTCGGGTACGACGCCAACGACACGATCTGGTTCAGCGGCGGCGGCCAGGTGCTCGGCTGGATCAACACGAAGCTGTACGACCAGACCGGCGACATCGTGAAGGCGCAGGGGTGGACGCCGTTCGTCCTCGACACCAACGGCAACGGCAGGCGCGACGCGTACGTCGGGCCCGATGATCCGGCGGATCCCACCAAGGACAAGCGGATCAACTCCGGCTTCTACGCGGTCATGCCGAACCCGGCCGATGGATCGATCTGGGGCACCTACTGGTCCAATCCGGGCGCGGTGGTGCGCGTGGTTCCGGGGTCGAATCCGCCGGAGACGGCGATTACCGAAATCTACAACGTGCCGCTGCCGGCCTTCGGGCCGCGGGGCGGCGACATCGATCGCAACGGCGTCGTCTGGGTGTCGCTGGCGAGCGGCCACTTCGGGAGCTTCGATCGCCGCAGGTGCAAAGGGCCGCTCAACGGCCCGAAGGCCACCGGCGATCACTGCCCCGAGGGGTGGACGTTCCACAAGTTCCCCGGTCCCGGCTTCCGCGGCATCGGGGACAACAGCGCCGAATCGAGCTACTACTCCTGGGTCGACCAGCACAACACGCTCGGGCTCGGCGAGAACGTGCCGATTGCGACAGGGAACCTCAACGACGGGTTCGTTGCCTTCCGAAACGGGCAGATGGTCGTGCTGCGCGTGCCGTATCCGATCGGCTTCTACGCGAAGGGACTCGATGGCCGCATAGACGACCCGAAGGCGGGCTGGAAGGGACGCGGGCTCTGGGCGGCCAACGGCGACCGCACGCCGTGGCTCATCGAAGGCGGCAAGGGCACCAGGCCGTTCGCCGCGCACTTCCAGGTGCGGCCCAACCCGCTGGCCAAGTAGTAGGCAGTAGGCAGTAGGCAGTTCACACCGGGGCCTCGCGGCCCCGGTTTTTCGTACGTGGTGTCCGGCTTCAGCCCTCGACGACGCTCGGGGTGCCCTGAGCATGTCGAAGGGCAGCCGGACCCCGCGTCAACGCGAGCGCGACCCCCGTCAGGATCAGCACCGCGCCGACGGCGGTCAGGACCGTCGGCCGCTCGTCCAGGAAGGCGAACCCCAGAAACAGCGCCACGGCGGGCGTGAAGACGCTGATGAAGCTCAGGCTCGTCACGCTCCAGGTCTTCAGCAGCGTGAAGTAGACGAGGAACGTCAGCACGCTTCCCGCCAGCGCGAGATATGTGACGGCCCACCAGGTGGCGCCGTCGCGCGGCAGCGCGAATCCGTCGCCGGCGAGGAGCGACGCGACGAGCAGCGCCACCGCGCCGACCAGCATCGCCGGCGCATTGAGCGCGGCCGGGTGCAGGCGGTGCGCGTGGCGCTTGGTGACGACGCCGGCCGCCGCGGCGCACGCGGCGCTCGCCACGAAGAATCGAACCGCCGCCACGTTGAAGGGGCCGAGGCCGCCGTAGCCGACCTTGATGAAGAGCCACGTCGAGCCCCAGACGAGGCACAGCAACACAACATGACCACATTGACGAATTTACGCATCCGTCACTATCTCGGCGTCCAGTGCCGCGCGACGTGCGCCGCCACCCGCTCGCGCCGCTCGAACAGCTTCACGAGCACCACGCCGGCGACAAAGCCACCGAGGTGCGCCCAGAACGCCACGCCGCCGGTCTGCTCCGAGACGATGCTCGTGATGCCGCCGGCAAACTGCAGGAAGACCCAGTAGATCAGCATCATCCAGGCCGGAAGCGCCATCGACTGCAGGAAGAATCCGAGCGGCACCATCGTATAGACGCGGACGCGCGGAAAGAGCACGAGGTACGCGCCCATCACGCCGCTGATCGCCCCCGAGGCACCGACCATCGGCACCTCCGACGCGGGATCCGCGGCCACCTGCGCGAGCGCCGCCGCCAGCCCCGTCAGCAGATAGAAGGCGACGAAGCGCGGGCGCGTCATCGAATCCTCGATGTTGTTCCCGAACAGCCAGAGGAACCACATGTTGCCGAGCAGGTGCATCCACGAGCCGTGAAGGAACATCGACGTGACGACGTTCGAGAGCTGCCGTCCCGGGTCGGTCAGGCACGCGAGCCCCTCGCCCATCGGGAACGGCGTGCCCGGCGGCACCGACAGCGTCAGCTCGCCCGGGATGAGGCCCAGCTCGCAGACCGACTCAGCGAGCGCCAGGGCGCTGCCGGCGCCCTGCAGGAATACCCACGCAAGCGTGGTGAGGACAATCAGCGTGATCGTGATGTACGGGGTGCGCTGCGTCTGATTCTCGTCGTGGTACGGAAACACGGCACCCCGATCATCTCACGATCGGGAGCTCGCGTTCGTCGTCTTCAGCGGTCCGCCATTCGGCGGACCGACCTGGCGAGGCTCGCCGGCCGCCTTCGCTCGGCGACTTTCCGAGCTTCGGCGAGTCTCGCCGTCGGGTCAGGGGAGGCGGAAGCGCGAAGCGCGAAAGCGGCTTGAGTCGCGCCGGCTCTGCCGCTATGCTCTGTCGGCCGGAGGTCGCCATGCTCGATGCGCTGAAGGGATTGACGGGGGGCAAGTCGCAGAAACAGGCCGAGGAGTTCCAGAACCTCATCGCGGCCGCCAAGGAAGAGCGCAGCGCGCTCAACACGATGCTGACGCAGATCACGGCGCGCAGCTCGCGCCTCGTGCAGATCGGCAAGACGCTGGGCGAGGTGGACGACAAGACCGCCGCCACCGCCGACCGGATCGCGGAGGTCGACAGCCGCGTCGCAGGTCTCGAAGAGCGGCTTCGCACGTTTGCGGAGGTCGATGCGCGCATCCAGGCGCTGCTGAAGGCCGCAAAGGACGCGCAGGAGGCGGCCGACGCGCTCGTCGCGCCCGACGGCGAGATCCAGAAGCACCGGCAGTCGGTCCAGCAGCTCTCCTCGCAGGCGCTCGAGGCGCAGGCGGCGGTGGCCGCGCTCAGGCGCGAGCAGGCCACCCTCGAAGACTTCCGCACCGAGCTCCGCCAGACCCAGAGCGACATCGAGAGCACGCTGAAGCAGGCGGCGACCGTCCGCGGCGATCTCGATCAGGTGCGGGGCACGGCCGGCCAGCTTGCGCAGGAGTACGCGCGGCTCCGCGACACGTCGAAGGAGGCGCGCGAAGACTCCCGCGTGGCGGCGGAAGCGGTCAAGGACCTCGAAAAGAAGCTCGGGCCGCTGATGCAGCTCCAGGAGCTGAGCAAGACGACCGAGGAGAAGCTCGCGAGCCTCAACGCGCTCGCCGAGCACGTCGCGCAGAAGGCCAAGGCGCTCGAGAGCCAGAAGCACACGGTCGAGCGCGCCGTGGTCGAGGCGAACCGGCTCAACGAGATGGTCTGGAACATGGACGTCCAGATCAACAAGCTGAACGAGGCGCTCAAGGAGGCGCACAAGAGCGAGGAGACCGTCGGCCGAATCGAATCGCTCGTCCACCAGACCAACGTCTCGGTCGAGGCCGTCACACGCGCGCGCGACGATCTGTCGCGGCTGTCGGTCCGGTTCGAGAAGGAGGGGCGCGTCCTGATGGACAGCCTGCGCGGCTCGCTCGATCGCCTCGCGCTGGAGAAGAAGGACATCGACGCGATCGAGGCACGGCTGCGCGCGCTGCAGGCGGCGGCCACGGAGGCCGAAGCGCGCCTGGAGGCCCTTGCCGGCAAGGAGCGCAATCTCGTCCAGCTCCATCAGAAGGTCGACGCGCTCGGCAAGGACTTCCAGACGCTGACCGCGCAGGCCGACGACCTCGTGAAGAAGCAGGCCGGCCTCGAGGCGCTGCACGAGCGGCTCGGCCAGGTCGACGAGCTCGCCAAGCGTACGGCGCTGCAGCACGACACCCTGCTGCGCGGGCGGCAGGACCTCGACGCGTTACGCCAGCAGATCCACGACTTCCACAAGGCGTATGCCGACATCGCGCAGCTGCGCGACCGGCTCGCCGCCGATCGGACGGCGCTCGAGGGGTTCAGCGAGCGGATGACGTCGTTCATGGCGCGCACGCCGCAGCTCGAGGCGACGTTGAACGCCATCAACGCCAAGCTGGGGCTCGTCGACGAGGGCGTCAAGCAGACGACGCGGCTCGGCGAGCTGACCACCCAGCTCGACGCGCAGATCGCGCAGGTCGCCTCCCGCGTCCAGTTCGTCGAGAAGCTCCAGTCGCGCATCGACGCCCTCCACGCGCTCGCCGGCGATGTCGACGGCAAGCTGACCGAGCAGCTCGCGCGCCGCAGCGAGCTCGAGACGCTGAAGAGCCAGTGCGACGCCATCCTGACGCAGACGCTCGACGCGCAGCAGAAGGTCGAGGCCGTCGCCGAGCGCCAGAAGCAGGTGCCGCCGCTCGCCACGCGGCTCGCGACGCTCGAGGAGCAGCTCGAGCGGATCCACGCGCGGGTCGCGGACGTGCAGCGCGACGAGGCCGCCGTCCGCGAGCAGGAGGCGCGGCTCGCCGAGTCGCTCGAGGCGAGCCGCACGCTGGTCGCCGAGGCGAACGAGCGGATGAAGCAGGCGCAGGCGCTCAACGACGAGCTCGCCCGCGCGGCGGCGATCAAAGAGGAGCTCATCGGCGAGCTCGCACGCATCCAGGCCCACCAGCGGGAAGCCGTGGCGCAGGTCGGCGCCTCCGAGGATCAGCTCAAGCGCACGGAAACGCTGTTCAAACAGCTCGAGCAGCGGCGCGCGCAGGTGGCATTCGCGGAAAAGAAGATCGCCGGCGTCGAGGCGAAGGTCACCGAGCTCCTCCTGAAAGCCGCGGGCCTCGACCAGCTCATCAAGCACATCGCCGAGCGCGAGGCCGTCGTCGCCGCCGTCAAGGCCCAGGTCGACGCCGTGCACGACATTGGCGCCCGCAGCAAGGCCGATCTGCAGTTCGTCGCCGGCCACCGCGAGGAGGTGGCCGCAGCGAGGAAGGAGATTCAGGCGCTGCTGGCGACGGCCGCCGAGACGGCGGAGAAGATCGCGGCCATCGAGGCGCGGCGGGAGACGGTCGACGAGGTCCAGGCGAAGACGAATCTCATCTCCAACCTGCTCGAGGACGTCAGCGTGAACCTCGAGACCCTCAACGAACAGAAGGCGATGATCGACCACGTGACCGAGAAGCTGGCGCGGATCGACTTCACGATGCAGGAGGTGCAGACGGCCGTGCAGACGCTCAAGCAGGAGCGCGAGCTGGCTGAGCGCCTCGAACAGAGCATCAGGCAGCTGCGCATGAAGACCGGCAAGGTGGAGGTCCCCCGCAAGTCGGCGACAGCCTGACAAATCCCAAAGACCAATTCCCAATTCCGAACTCCCAAAGCCACCCAGCGACGAGGCACTTGGGAGTTGGGACGTGCCCGCGCCATCCGCGATGCCCCGTACGCGTGGGCGGGACTCGACGATTGAGCGTATGATCTGACGTCAAATCCGGGGTCTGACCCCGACTCTGACCCCGGATCTGACTCCCGCCGGAGGCTCGCATGAATCGCTCATTCGCCTGCGTTCGGGTCCTGACGCTGACCGGCGCGGTTGCCGCGGCGGCCTGGGCCGTCACCGTCGCCGCGCAGTCGCCCACACCGTTCGGGATTCCGTCAGCCGGCGCGCCGAACCCGGCTGAGAACATCGACGCCGTGCCCGGGGTGCGCGCGCAGGGGTGGCGCGGGCAGGGCCGGTCCGAGGTGCTCGCGCGGCACGGCGTGGTGGCGACGAGCGATCCGCTGGCCGCGCAGGCCGGGCTGGAGATCCTGCAGAAGGGAGGCAACGCCATCGACGCCGCGGTGGCCGCGGGCGCCGTGCTCGACGTCACGTCGCAGAACGACACCGGCATCGGCGGCGACCTCTTCGCGCTCGTCTGGTCGGCGCGGGACAAGAAGCTGTACGGCCTCGCCGCCGCCGGCTGGGCGCCGGCGGGATGGACGCCGGAGTTCTTCCGCGAGCGGCTGCGCGTCGGCTCCGTGCCCGGACGCGGGGTGAACGCCGCCACCGTCCCGGGTACCATCGCCGGCTACGACGCGCTTCTCAAGCGGTTCGGCACGCTGACCTTCAAGGAGACGTTCGACCGCGCCGCCCGCATCGCGGACGAAGGATGGGCGCTCGCCGAGCGCCGTCACGATGATCTGCTGGCTGCGGCCGGCGCGCTGCACGCCGATCCGGCGTCCGTGGACGCGTTTCTCGTCGACGGCCAGGCGCCGCGTTTGTACAGCATCATCCGCAACCCGCGGCTCGCGGCGGCGCTGCGGCTGATGCAGCAGCAGGGGCGCGACGCCTTCTACCGCGGCGAGATCGCGGCGGCGATCGTGGAGAAGGTGCAGGCGCACGGCGGCGTGATGACGCGCGCCGACCTCGCGGAGTTCGAGCCCGAGTGGGTCGAGCCGATCTCGACCACGTATCACGGCTACGACGTCTTCCAGCTGCCGCCCCCGGGACAGGGGATGGCGGCGCTGGAGATGCTGAACATCCTCGAGGTGTGCGTCCCGCGGCTCGGGTTCAATCTCGCCGAGCTCGGGCACACCAACCCGATGTACTGGCACCTGCTCGTCGAGGCGAAGAAGCTCGCCTACGCGGATCTGTACGCGCACAACGCCGACCCGCGCTTCTCGCCGGTGCCGGTGGCGCGCCTGCTCTCGAAGGAGCACGCGGCGACGCTCTGCAGCCGGATCGACCCGAACGCCGCCTCCGCACCCGGCGCGGCGGCGCGGACCGACGGGGGCACGATCTATCTCGCCACCGCGGACCGCTGGGGCAACATGGTGTCGCTCATTCACAGCGTCTACAGCGTGTACGGCAGCGGCATGACGGTCGGCGGCTACGGCTTCGTGCTGCACAACCGCGGGGCGGGCTTCTCCCTCGACCCGCGCAGCCCGAACGTGGTGGCGGCGCGCAAGCGGCCGTTCCACACGATCATCGCCGGCTTCGTCATGAAAGACGGTCGGCCGCTGATGGCCTTCGGCAACATGGGCGGCAGCGTCCAGCCCGAGACGCACGTGCAGCACATGATCAACCTCATCGATCTAGGCATGAACGTGCAGATGACGACCGACGCGGCGCGCTTCACGCACAGCCAGGGGTCGAACGTGTTGTCGCTCGAGGCGAACCTCTTCAGTCTGGTAGGGGCGGCGCTCCGCGCGAAGGGGCACGTCGTGCAGCCGGTCGACGGCGGCGCTGTCGGCGGCTATCAGGGCATCCTGTTCACGCGCGATCCGAGTCTGCCGGAGCCGACCTTCGACCGGCGCAGCATCACCGAAGACCTGCCCGTCAACGGCATGTACCGGGCGGGGTCCGATCACCGCAAGGACGGCCAGGCCGTCGGGTGGTAGGCAGTAGGCAGCGGGCAGGAGGCGGAGCCGCCATACACTGCTAACCGCCTACTGCCTACTGCCTACTGCCTACTGAAGGAACAGCGAGATCCCCGCGGTCAAGCGATGGACCTTCGGCGTGTCCTCGTCACGATGGCCTATCCCATCCTCCAGCAGCCCTCGAAGCAAGCACGCAGCCACCCGGCTCATGGTAGAGTTCCCCGCGCGCAGATCTCGCAGGCGGGGTCCCCACCGCGCATGCCTGCGCGGTGGGGTGCAAGGAGGCGATATGGCCAGACGGATCGCGATTTGTGTGGGATTGTCGGTTGCACTGGCGGCGGCCTCGCCCGACGTGACGCACGCTCAAACCGCCCAGGCCGTGCTCCAGGCCGCGGCCCAGGCGATGGGGACGAACACTCTCCGCTGCGTGACGTACACCGGGGCCGGCTACGTCGGCTTGGTCGGACAGAACTACGACATCCGCGACGACTGGGCTCGCGTCGAGCTGGCGAGCTTTACGCGGACGATCAACTTCGAGCAGCGGGCGGCGCGCGAGGAACGCGTCATCCGCCAGGGAAGCTATCCCGCGCGCGGCGGCGGCGGCATTCCGATTCAAGGCGAGCAGCGGCAGATCCAGCTCGTCTCCGACAAGTTCGCGTGGAACGTCCAGGGGACGAACACGGTGCCGCAGCCGGCGGCCGCCGAGCTCCGGCAGCTCGATCTCTGGCTCAACCCCCACGGCTTCATCAAGGCGGCGATGGCGCCCGGCGCCAACCCGATCCTGATCACCCGCTACGAGAGCGGCGCGCTCGGCGGCCTCTCGTCGGTGCCCATGCGGCGGCTGAACATCATCTCGATCACGGTGCTCGGCAAGTACCGCGTCAACGGCACGATCAACGACCAGAACCTGGTGGAGCGCGTGCAGACCTGGATCCCGAACCCGGTCCGCGGCGACATGAACCAGGAGGGCGAGTACTCGCAGTGGCGCGACGTCAGCGGCGTGAAGTTCCCGGGGAACTTCCATCACCACACCGACTGGGACGACGAGACGCAGCCGCCCAACTACAACGGCGGGCACAATTCGCTGACCTTCAACGTCAAGGACCTCCGGGTGAACGACTGCGGCGAGCCGATCACGGTGCCGCAGGAGGCGCAGAAGGCGACGATTCCGCCGGTGCAGGTGCAGACGACGAAGCTGGCCGAGGGCGTCTACTACCTGGCGGGCCAATCGCACCACAGCGTGGCGGTCGAGTTCCGCGACTTCACGGTGCTCGTCGAGGCGCCGCAGAACGAGCCGCGCGCGCTGGCCGTCATCGAGGCGACGTACAAGGCCATTCCCAACAAGCCGATCCGCTACGTCGTCAACTCGCACCATCACTTCGACCATCTCGGCGGCATCCGGACGGCGTTCCACGAAGGGGCGACGATCGTGACGCACCACAGCAATCGCGACTTCTACAAGCAGGAGGTCCTGACCTACGCGCCGCGGACGCTCGAACCCGATCGCCTCTCGCTCCACCCGCCGACCGAGTTCGCCGAAGGCTACCAGCTCGAGACGATCCAGATGAAGGGGACGATCAGCGACGGCACGCGGAACCTGGATATCTACTACGTCCAGGGAAGCCCGCACGCCGAGGGGATGGTGATGGCGTACCTGCCGCGGGAGCGGATCCTGATCGAGGCCGACATCTTCACGCCGCCGGCGGCCGGCGCGCAGATGCCGGCGACGCCGCCGCCGGCCGCCGTGAACCTCTACGACAACATCCGCGCCTACCGGCTGGATGTGCAGACGATCGCGCCGCTCCACGGCCGCGTCGTCCCGTTCGCCGAGTTCCTGAAGTTCATCGGGAAATCGGGAACGAACTAGCCCGGCGCCCCAACGGAACACCGAGGCACCGAGACACCGAGACTATTTAGGAGTTCTCGGTGCCACGGTGTCTCGGTGGTACGTGAGGAGTAGAGAGCGCCGGCTCTATGGCCTCACTCTGACGTACTTCCGCAACTGCCTCGGCCGCGGCTCCCCGCCGTAGATGTTGCCGTCGCGGTCCACCGCCACGAACTCGGCGCCGTTGCCCGCCGTGTCGCGCGGGTCGGCCCACGGGAACAGGATGAATTCGTTCACCGCGCCGGTGCGCGCGTCGCCAATCCGGATCCCCATGTCCCAGCCGGGATTCTGCACGTCGTCCGATTCCGAATCGGCGACGAGGATCCGGCCGCGGTCGTCGAAGAAGATGCCGCTCGGCCGTCCGAACTGCGTCCACTGCGCGAGGAACTTCCCGTCCTGATCGAAGATCTGGACCCGGTTGTTGAAGCGGTCGGCGATGAAGAGCCGCCCCTGCGAGTCGAGCGCGATGGCGTGCAGCGTGCGGAACTCGCCCGGCGCGTAGCCGGTCTTCCCCCAGCTCTTGATGAACTTGCCGTCCTTGGAGAACTTCACCACACGGTTGTTGCCGTTTTCGTTGTGACCGTCGGCCACGAACACGTCGCCGTTCCGGCCCACCACGACGTCGGCCGGCGAGCTGAAGTGGGCGGGACCGTCGCCCGCCATGCTCGGCGTGCCAAGGGTCATGAGCACCTTCCCCTGCGGGCTGAACTTGACTACCTGATGGCCGCGCTTGTCACCCTTCGGAATCCGTTGCGGCGCGACGGCGTCGGTGACCCACACGTTGCCGTCGGGGTCGACCTCGACACCGTGAGGCCAGATGAACATGCCGCCGCCGAAGCTCGTGACGACCGTCCCGTCGGGGGCGAACTTGTAGACCGCGTCCACCTTCGAGTCGCGGCATTCATCGCCGAACCGGGCCGGGTCCGCCAGCGGTTCGCATCGGACGACCGCCCAGATGTGCCGGCCGTCGCGGTCGATCGTCACGTCGCCCACGGCGCCCATGCCGCGGCCGCCCGGCAGCTTCGCCCAGCCGTCCACCATGCGGTAGGGGTTGGGGAGAGCCTGGGCCGACACGGCGCCGCCGGTCCCGGCCGCGGCGGCGAGCGCCACCACGGCCGCCAGCCCGAGCACTGACGCCTTCAGGGATATCCCTCGTAATGCGTGTCCCATCGCTGCACCTCGCTGTCAGATTGCGGATTCAGTTGTATACCAGAATCGCCGATAATGCGGCCCGAGAGCGGGAGGTGCGACGTGAAGAAAACCCTTGTAATCGCCGCCACGTCTCTGGGCCTGACCGGCGCGCTCCTCGCGCAGCTCGGGGCCCAGACGCCGCCGCAGCAGGACGACCGGGTCCGCACGCTGCCGGCCGGCCGCCCCGGGCCAATCACGACCGACCCCACGATCATCACCCTGCCCGTCCCCCGGCTGCACGACGGCCGGCCGGATCTTACCGGCCCGTGGGTCGGCGGCGGATCGGACAACGACATCGAACAGGAAGGCGGCCTCAAGCCGGGCGAGCTGCCGCTGCTGCCCTGGGCGCGGGAGCTGCGTGCCAAACGCGAGAAGGCGAAGTACGAGGAGCCGTACATCTATTGCCTGCCGATGAGCGTGCCGCGCGTCAACCCGTACCCGTGGAAGTTCTCGATGTCGTACACCGCGAAGGGGCTGACGCACATCTACCTCCTGCACGAGGCGGGCGATGCGGGCGCGCATCGCGTGGTTTACATGGACGGCCGCAAGCATCCGGTCGATCCGATCCCGACGTGGTGGGGCCACTCGATCGGCCGCTGGGACGGCGACACACTCGTGATCGACACGATCGGCTACAACGACAAGTTCTGGCTCGACGCCCGCGGGACGCCGCATACCGAGCAGATGCACACCGTCGAACGGTGGACGCGGATCAACAACGGAACGCTCGTCAACGCGTTCACGCTCGACGACCCTGGTGCCTTCTCGAGACCCGTGCAGCTGAAGTTCGAGGCGCGTCTGGCGGCTCCCGGCATCGATCTCATGGAGTACATCTGCACCGAGAACAATCAGCTCGGCATCGCCGGCGGCTACCGTCTCACTACGGACGGGAAGCTCGAGCAGAAATGACGGCTTCGGGCTTCAGGCTTTCGGCTTCGGGCTCCGGGCACCTGAAGCCCAAAGCCCACAGTCCAAAGCCCAAGGAGGTTCTGACATGAACGCGAAGCGTGGACTCGTGGCGGCCGGTGTCAGCCTCGTCTGCCTGACGGTCCCGGCACTCGCCCACCATGGATTCGACACGGAATACGACGCGAAGAAGAGGGTTTCGTTGACCGGTGCGGTGACGAAGGTCGAGTGGACCAACCCTCACATGCACATCTACATCGACGTCACCGATCCGAGCGGCAAGGTGACCAACTGGAACATGGAGATGGCAAGCCCCAACACGGTACAGCGCCAGGGGTGGGGCCGGACGACGCTGCTCCCCGGCGACAAGGTGGTGTTCGAGGGCTACGGCGGGAAGGTCGTCGAGTCGCGCGGCGCCCTGTCGCGGATTGCGAAGGCCGACACGCCCGACAAGCCGCTCTTCATCCAGGGCGGCCCCGAGGCGACGAGGGAAGGATTTCCGGGACAGCCGTAGGCGGCGTCTGAACCACGAAGGCCACGAAGATCACGAAGTGCACGAATAAACGAAATTCGTGGTCTTCGTGACCTTCGTGTTCTTCGTGGTTACCACACGGGCCCTACGTCCCGCGGCCCCACAGCGCGCAGTACCGGCGCAGCGCGAAGATCAGGTTCGCCTCGTAGCCGGGCCAGCTCGCGTACTTCGGCAGCTTCAGCTCTTTCTCGACCGGCTCCCAGCAGCGCCCCTGCTGCGCCTCGGCCCTGACGGCTGCCGAGACGTCCTGCAGGAACTGGAGCTGCTCCTGCGCGTCCTTCTTCGTGCCCAGCCGGTTGTTCGGCGCGCCGGGATGCCCGGGGATCAGGCGGTCCCAGTCCATCGCCAGGATCTGCTTGATCGACTGCTCCGCCTCGAGCGGATAGAAGTCGATCAAGCCGCGGCCCGGCAGCGCCCCGACCGGAATCAGGTCGACGAGGAAGATGATCCGCTCCTTCGGCAGCCGCATGACGAGCGTGCTGTCGGAGTGGTTCAGCCCGGCGTAGGTCAGCTCGAGCTGGGTGCCGCCCAGGGTGATGGTGCGGCTCTTGTCGAACGTCTCGTCCGGCAGCACGGTGTTCGGATCGTTCAACACCTTGAGGCGCTCGAGCGCGCGCCGGTGCGCGACGACGCGGGCGCCCGCTTCCTTGAACGCGCGACCGCCGGCGATGTGATCGAAGTGATGGTGGCTGTACACCAGGTAGCGGATCGGCTGGTTCGTGACCTTCCTGATCTCCGCGAGGTACTGTGCCCCGCCCTGCGGCCGTCCGTATCCGACCGGATCGGTTGCGATCACCCCGTCATTGGTGACGATGAACATCGCCTGGCTGTTCTGGTTGCGGAAGGTGTAGACGTTGTCGGTGCCGTCCACCTTCCTCGCCTCGATCTGCGGCGCCTGCTGCCCCTGCGACCACGCCTGTGTGGCCAGCAGGACGCCGGCGAGCACCGTAAGTACTGTCCGCTTCATGGGCGTCCCCCTCTCTGCTCCTCTATTGCGGCTCGATACATGGCCTCTTGAATGTCGGTCTCGAGATGACAATTGGCGGCGTCGATGAACGGGTTTGCGCCGCCGCTCTCCAGTTTCATGTGCTTGGCGTGCATGTTGTACTGCGCCGGGTGGTCACCGAGCGGCACGTCGCACCGCAGCGAGCGTACGAGCGTGAACGTGCGCTCGAACTCGGCGATCACCTCGGGCGTCAGCATGCCCGGGGCGCGGAGGCTGCAGTTGATCACCACGTTGTAGGAGCGGCCGCCCTCCTGCACCGTCGCCGTCCAGGTGGTGCAGCCGCGCGTGTGCCCCGCCGTCAGCCGCGCCGTCAACGTTGTGCCGCCGAGCGTCACCGTGTCGCCGTCGCGGAGCGCCCGGTCGACCGTCTGTTCCCGGTCGCCCACCTTCATGGCCCGCATCGCCGGCACGTCCTCCGCCATCACCATGCTCCGCGCGCCGGTCATCTGCCTGACGAGCGCGTCGCCCTCCTGGTGGTCGCGATGCGCGTGGGTGCCGAGCACGATCTTCACGTCGGCGAACTTGAACCCGAGCCGCTCGACCGATTTGGCGGTCGTCGGCACGTTCCGCTCGTACGTGCTGTTGATGAGGATGTGCCCTTCGGGGGTCGTGATGAGGAACGAGCTGAGCGTTCGCGTGCCGACGTAGTAGATGTTGCCGATCACGCGGTGCGGCGGAAATGCCGTCGTCTGATCCGCCTCGGTCCCCATGTTCCGCGCGAGGATCGACCGCGGTGTATAGGTTTGCCCCCGCACCGTCACGGCCGGACGGTCCGGCGGCGGCTGCCCCTGCGCCTCGACGAGGCGCGGCCCGGCACCGGCGGCTCCGATGAGGCCGACGACAGCGACGATCCTGCACAGGTGTCCCATGAGCCCCTCCAGCCGGGGCATTGTAGCCGGATTCGGGTTTTCGGTACAGTCACCTGGTGTGAACACTGTCGTTCACACTTCCGGGCTTCTCGGTTCTCGGTTCGAGTTCACGTTCGGTTCGCGGTTCGCAGTTCGAGGTTCGTGGTTCGCGGTTGTTCTGGTCCGGCTGAAGCCGGACGCCACGTGCGACCGGAAGCCGGCTTCAACGCTGGAGCGATTTCTCCAGAAAACGAACGAGCCGCTGGTAGTGTGACCCGCGCCAGTAGATGCGGCCGCATGCCTCGCACAGGTGGAAGTCGTCGAACTCGGCGCGCGTCCGCGGCGGCAGCCGATCGATCACCGACTCCTTCGTCACGGGACGCAGCGGCGCGTTGCAGGCGAGGCAGCGCGTGAACGGCCGGGCGTGCGGGGCGAGCGCGAACCGGCGCACGAGCTCCAGGAACTGCCGCGGCGGGTCGGTGCTGCGCACCCAGTAGCCCCACCGCACCTCGTTGCGCTTGAGCAGCTCGCGGTCGCGCGTCAGTACGACGCGCCCGTCCTGCCCGCCCGCCCGCGCGATCACTGCGTCCTCGTCCAGCACGACGGCGTCGAACCCGGCCAGGCGCAGCAGCGACGCGAGCTTCTGCAGGTGGATGTCGAGCACGAAGCGCACCGGGTCCGGCAGCGGCTCGCCGACGCGCAGGACGCCGCCGAGATCGACCGATCGGAACGCGGGATAGACGGCCACGCGGTCGCCGTCGCGCAACAGGTAGCCGAAGTCAACGGCCGTACCGTTGACGATGATGACGTCGACCTCGGGGTGGGGAACGCCAAGCGTCTCGATCGTGTCCTTGACCGATGACGGGCCGCGCAGCGTGTGGAGGAACCGGCGGCCGCGCCGTTCCGGCCGCATGAAGTCGTTCAGCTCGCCGTAGAAGCGGACCCAGACCGCCGGCATTGGACCGCTATGCGGCTCCTCGCGACAATATCGTACTCGTCTCGGCGCCTTCTTTCCCGGGAGCCGCATAGCGGTCCTCGGCGCGCGAAGCGCGCCAAGCAGACACCGCCAACCAGCCAAGGGCTCGGCACCCAGAGCAGCGGGATACGAAAAGGCGAGCCCTTGGCTGGTTCACTGCGGCTCACTCTCCACGACGACGGCCGCAGCAGCGGGTGGCGCGGCGGCCAGCCGGTCGCGCGCCAGCAGCCAGACGGCGACGAGCACGAACGCCAGGGACGACAGCTCGAGCGACAGCCGGACGCCGATGAACGTGCCGGCCACTCCCACCGTGATGCCGCTCCCCGCGCGCAGCCCGAGCATCGACGTGTTGAAGAGCCCCACGATCGTGCCGCGAACGCCCGCCGGCGCCAGCATCTGCACGAGCGTCTGCGCCATCGACGTGAACGCGATGCTGAAGACGCCCGACAGCACGAGCAGCGCGACGGCGGTCAGATAGCTCTGCGCCATCGGGAAGAGGCCCATCGTGATCCCCCACAGGATGGCGAAGAAGATCGCCGTACGGACGCTCGGCCGCAGATTCGCACCCCCCTCGAGCCAGACCACGCCGAGCACCGCCCCCGCCGCGTTCGCGGCCAGCAGGATGCTGTACAACGCGCCGCCGTCGTCGGCGCCGAGGTAGTGCGCGTATTCCGGCATCTGCGCCTGGAAGGCGTTGCCGACGAAGAACGACGAGGCGCCGGCAAGCACGATCATCGTCAGGATGCGCGAGTCGGCGCTCGCGATGGCGAGCACGCGGCCGACGTCTGCCCACGCGAAGGGCCGCGCGCTCCGCCCCGCCGCCCGCGCCCCGTGGCCGGTGTAGGTCGTACGGAGTGCGAAGATGCTGAACGGCACATAGATCAGGACGTTCGCGAGCAGCCCCCATGCCGGCCCGAACAGCAGCATCAGCCCGCCGCCGATTGCCGGGCCGAGCAGGATAGACAGGTACCGGCTGCTCGCGTTCAGCCGGATCGCGCTCGGCAGCTGCTCGATCGAGACCATCTCGTGAATCATCAGCTGCGAGGCGGGCGCCACGATGACGCCCGCCGCGCCGTGGATCAGCAGGATGACGACCGCGTGCCACATCTCCAGCGTGTCCGTGAGGAACAGCAGCCCCCACGCGAGCGACGCGACGATGAACAGCGCCTGCGAGACGTGAATCAGCTTGCGGCAGTCGTACCGGTCGGCCAGCGCGCCCGCGTGCAGCGAGAAGAGCAGGAACGGCACCCAGTGGCTGATGACCGCGAAGCCCGCCAGCGCCGGCGAGTGGAACGCCTGGAACATCACCCAGTAGCTGATGACGTGCTCGATGTTGTCGGCAATCATCGACAGCAGGAGCACCACGAAATAGCGCCGGTAGGCCGGAACGTGGAGCGCCGCGAACTTCAGGGATCCGGGTGCCGAACCTGTGGCCATCGTGTCGAGTGTACCCTCATCGCGTCGCGCCGGTGGCGCGCATCACCAGCTTCTGCACGCGCCAGTTGTTCAGGTCGGCGATGTAGACCTCGTTCTCCGACGGACAGGCGATGCCGTGCGGCCAGTTGAACTGCCCCCACTGGCGGCCCGATTCGCCGAACCAGCCGAGGATCTTGCCGTCGAGCGTCAGCTTGTAGATCCGGCCCGGCTCCGCGTCGGCCGCAAACAGGTACTGCGTGGGGCCGTTCGTGGTGATGCAGAGCGTCCAGGGCGCCGTCTCGTCGGGGCGGTTCGGCGTCAGATTGCCGAGCACCGGCTGCCGCTTCTTGTCGTACGGCACGTTCAGGTGGATAAAGCGGCGGAAGTTTCCCTCCTTGTCGAACACCTGGATACGGCGGTTGCCGCGGTCGGCGGCATAGACGTTCCCCTGCCGGTCGATCTGCATGTTGTGCGGATTCCGGAACCGCCCGGGGTTCTCGTTCGCGTGCTCGCCCCCCTCGCCGTAGGCGCCCCATGACTTGATCCAGTTGCCGTTCTTGTCGATTTTGGCGATGCGCGAGTTGATGTAGCCGTCGCTCACGTAGATGTTGTCGTCGGCGTCCCATCCGATGTCGGTCGGCGCGTTGAATAAGCCGTCGACCGCCACCGCCTTCTCCGGCTCCGGCCGGTGGTATTCCCCTTCATAGCCTTCGGGGCGGCGGCCGAGGTTCATCGTGACGTACCCCGCGGGGTTGAACTTGACCACCGCGTTCGTCCCCTTGTCGACCACCCACACGTTGTCGTACCGGTCGATGCGGACCGAGTGCGAGTAGCCGAGGCCGTAGACGTTCTGCCCGATCTCGCGCACCAGCATCCCGTTCCGGTCGAACACGAGAATCTGCGTCGTCGCGTTGCCGTACAGCGGCCCTGTCGTCGGCGAGCCGGGATGGTTGAGGATGAAGATCTCACCCTTCGAGTTCACCGCCACGCCGAGCACCTCGCCGAGGTTCATCGACGGCGGGTACTTCAAGAAGTCCTGGACGACCTCGAACGGCAGACGGGGCGCGTTGCGGTTGTCGATCGGGGGCGGCACCTGTGCCCGCGCCGGCGCGGAGAACGCGCCCTCCCCCAGCAAGTACAGGAGCGGCGATGCCAACAGCAGCGCCGCCGGTAGCAGGTAGAACCGTCGCACGGCACCCTCCTTTATTTGCGAATTTGCGGTCTGCGATTGCCGATTCGCGATTGGCGATTGATGATTGGTATTGCGCGATTGTGTGAGTGGTGATTATGCCACGTGCGGCCGAACGCTCGCCCGGCCGTCGTCTCAGCCGGTGACCGAGGTCGATGGTTATCAGGTCGGCGTCGGCGGAGTCGGCCCGATCACCCGGCGTCTCGAAGCCGCGTACCACGACATGGTGCGCGGCCGCTCCCGCCACAGCCACTGGCGCACGCCCGTCTGCGGCAGCGTGGCCGCGCAGATCTGACGATTTCGGCCGGCTGCGCTATCCCATCACTCGGAACGGGCGAGAGAACCCGGCAGGTGGTCGAAGGCGAGCGGCGGCGGCTCGTTCGCGACGAGGTGCTCGAACCGCCGGCGAAATTCCTCCTCCGACAACCGCGAGGTCGCCGCGAGCTTGGCGAGCTCGTGCGGGTCGTCGAAGTCGTCCTTGCGCAGCCGGATCATGTACCGACGCGCGATGGCGTAGCGCGTCGAGCCGATGTCGACCAGCCGCGTTCGCGGGCGCCCCGCCGGGCTCGCGAGCGACTCGAACGGCACCGGCACGAAGCGGCCACCCTCGATCGAAATCACCGCTCCCGAACCGCCCGCCAGGACGTATTTGGCCGCGCAAAAACCGAGATCCCGTGCGTACTCCATATCGAGCGGAATCGGATCGGCGCAGCGGAGCTCATACCCGATGCTCTTGGCCACGATGGTCGTCTTGATGCCCAGCTCGCGCAGGCGGGCGACGACCTGCGCCTTCAGGATTTCGCCCAGGTTGACCTCGGCGATGCGCAGGTGACCGTGCGAATCCCGCTCGACTTCATGCAGTCCTTCGAGGTCTGCCGGCGCGATGTCGAGCACGACGCCCTCGGCGATCACCGCCACGCCATCAGGGCGGCCGGCGCTCAGGCGCTTGATGATCGCGCCGACGAGCGTATCGACGATCGTCCGGAGACGGATGGGGGTCTCGAACTCCTCCGCGATGAGCGTCAACGTCGCTCCAGCGGCCTTGCCAATTCCGAGCGCCAGATGCCCGGCCTTGCGGCCCATCGTGACCACGAAGTACCAGCGGGAGGTCGTCTTGGCATCGACCATCAGGTTCTTGACGATCTCCGCGCCGTAGTGACGCGCCGACTGGTAGCCGAAGGTATCGACGTGCGGCGGCAGATCCATGTCGTTGTCGATCGTTTTCGGCACGTGGACGACGCGGAGCCGGCCGGCCGCGCGCCGCTCCACGCTCAAGGCAGAGAAGGCCGTATCGTCCCCGCCAATGGTAATGAGCTGCGAGACGTTCAGCCGCAGGAGGCTCGAGATCGTGTTATCCAGCAGCACGTGATCGACGGTCGGATTGGCGCGCGAGATGCCGAGGTACGACCCACCGCGGAAGTGGATGCGGCTGACCGCATCGATCGTGAGCGGCGTGACGCGGCTGATGTCGCCGGCCATGATCCACTCGAAGCCGTCGCGCACGCCGACGACCGGCACGCCTTCCAGGCAGGCGCGGATCGTGGCGGCGCCGATAACGGCGTTGATTCCTGGCGCGGGCCCTCCGCCGACCAGGATGGCCAGGCCGTTGTGGTGCTCCATCTACTGGAAGTGTAACGCCAGCCGTTGTCACGGCGCCTCCTGCGCCTGCTCCAGATCCACCAGCGCCTTGCGGAAGTCGAGCAGCGCCCGCAGCTCGTTCGTCTGCGCGGTGGCGAGATCGCGCTGCGCCTGGAGGACGAGGAACGTGGTCGACAGCCCCACCTGCAGCCGCGCGTTCTCGGCGTCGAGCCGCCGCTCGGCGAGCTGCCGCGCCGCGATCGAGGCCCGCACCTGCTGGCTCGTGTTCATCACCTGGTCGGCCAGCCGGGTGATCGCGGCGGCAATCTCGAGCTCCAGCGTCCGCAGCCGGGCGTCCACCTGACGCCGCTCGACGCGGCCCCGGGCGGCGGCCGCCTCGGCGGCGCTCGTGCCAAGCGGGACGCTCACGCTCACGCCCGTAACCCACGTCGGATAGTCGAGCGAGCCCATCGCCCGCAGCGCATCGACGTAGCCGCCCGGAATCGCGCCCACGCCGGTCGTGCCAAGGACATTGCTCGGGCGCAGAATCTGCGTCCCGCCCACGCCGTTCAGCGTCAAGGCCAGATTGAGATCGACCGCCGGCTTCCGCTGGTCGTCGAGCAGCCGCAGATTGAGCTCGGCGCTCTCCCCCTGCCGGCGCAGCACGTCGACGTCGGTGCGCACGGCCAGCGCTTGCGCCACCAGGGCGGGCACGTCGAGGGCCGGCATCGCCTCGTACCCCGGGCGATCGGTCGGCACGATGGTCGTCGCCCAGAGCGGGTCGCTCGTGTCCGTCACGATGAGCTGCTTGAGCGCCACCTGCGCTGCCCGCCACGCGCCTTCGGCCTGCACGGCCGCCTGCGAGCGGGCGGCCACTTCGGCTTCCGACTGGAGGACGTCGATCTCGGCGACGGTGCCGAGCTCCAGGCGCAGGCGGTTCTCCTGCGCCTGCCGCTCGGCGAGGGCGACCGACTGCCGCGCGGTCTGCAGCCCATCCACCGTGTAGACCAGGTCCCAGTACGCGCGGCGGACGGCGGCAAGGATCTGGGCGGTCCGCTGTCGTGCCGTCGTGCCGGCCGATGTGCGCTCCAGGCGCGCCTGCTGGACCTGTTCCCGGTTCTGATCGATCCGGAAGCCCCGCAGCAGCGGCTGCGCGAACGTGGCGCTCAGCGACGAGGTGTAGCTCGGATTGAAGTTCGCGAACAGGTTGGAGGTCGACTGCCGGTCGTTGCTGAAGTCGACCGACACCTGCCCGCCGCCCCATTCGAGCGCCCTCGCCACGCTCGTTCCATAGGACGAGGTGGTGTTCTCCACCGACCTGATGCCGGCGCCGCCCACGAGCTGATTCGTCGCCGGGTTGGTCGCACTGCGCTGCGTCAGCGAGGTCGTGACGGTCGTGCCGAACGCGGCCTGTCGCTGCGCAATCGTGAAATCCGCCGCCTCGACGCCCAATCGGGCTTCGATGAGCTGCGGGTTCAGCTCCGCTGCCCGCCGCTCGGCCTCGGCGAGCGACAGGGACGAGCCGACCGACGGATCGATCTGTGCCCCCACAGTCGCGGGCCAGAGCAGCGCCACCACGATCAGAGCCGTCATCGCGTACGTAGTGTCCGGCTTTAGCCGGACCAGAGCGTGAAACATGGTCATACGTGCTTACTCGTAGCGCAGCGCCTCGATCGGATCGAGCGCTGCGGCCTTTCGGGCCGGATAGAAGCCGAAGAAGATCCCGACCGCCGCCGCACAGCCGAACGAGAGGAGCACCGCGTCGACCGTGACGAGCGACGACCACGACATGAGACGGCTCAGACCATAGGAGGCGCCGAAGCCCACGCCGACGCCGATGGCGCCGCCCGCCAGGCTCAGCACGACTGCCTCCATGAGGAACTGCAGGAGCACGTCGACATCGCGCGCCCCCACCGAAAGGCGCAACCCGATCTCGCGCGTCCGCTCCGTGACCGAGACCAGCATGATGTTCATGATGCCGATCCCGCCGACGAGCAGCGACACCGCGGCAATGCTCGCCAGCAGATACGTCATCGTCGTCGTGGTCGACGTGAGGATGCTCGCGATCTCCTCCTGCGTGCGGATCATGAAGTCGTCTTCGCTGCCCGGGGGAATCGCATGGCGCTCCCGCAGCAGCGCGGCGATGGCCTGCGTCATCTCCGTCGTCTTGACGCCGTTCTCCGTGGAGATGGTGATGTCCCGGAGGTAGTCCCGGCCGAGCAGCCGCTTCATGGCCGTCGTGTACGGCACGTACACCGTGTCGTCCTGGTCCTGCCCGAACATCGCCTGCCCCTTGGTGGACAGCACGCCGATCACCCGGAACGGCTGGTTGTGGATCCGAATCACCTGCCCGATCGGGTCCGTCCCCGACCCGAAGAGCTGATCGCGTACGACCGAGCCGATGACGGCGACGCGGGCGGATCGCCGGACGTCGTCTTCGGTGAAGAAGCTCCCGAACTGCATGGGCCACGAACGAATCGCCGGCAGCGCCTCGCTGGTGCCCTGCACGACCGTGTTCCAGTTGCCGGTGCCCGCCACGACCTGCGTGCGCGTGACGACGCCCGGGGAGATGTACCGGATGCCGGGGATCTCGCGGCGGATCGTCTCGGCGTCCTCGACCGTCAGCGTCGTGGTCGCGCCCTGGCCGCCGCGCACAGGGCCGAATCCGCCGGCGCCGGCGTTGACCATGATCACGTTCGACCCGATCGTCCGGATCTGCGCCTCGATCGTGGTGCGGGCGCCGCTGCCGAGCGCCATCATCACGATGACGGCCGCGACGCCGATGATCATGCCGAGCGCGGTGAGCGCCGTCCGCATCGTGTTGCGCCGCAGCGCCTTGATCGCCACCACGAACGTCATCAGGAGTGACATGGCATCCTCACGCGCGGCGGACCTCGAGGTCCGTCTCTACGTCATGTAACGCTTCGTCGTGCCGCACAGTCAGGTTCTCGAGCTCGACCGCCGCCGTGCGCCGGCGCCCCACCGGCCGGTCGGACCGGACGCGGCCGTCGAGAAAGGAGACGACCCGCGCCGCATATTCCGCGATGTCGCGTTCGTGGGTGACGAGCACGATGGTCAGACCGCGTTCGACGTTCAGTCGCTGGAAGATGTCCATCACCTCGATGCTCGTGCGCGAATCGAGGTTGCCCGTCGGCTCGTCCGCCAGCAGCAGCGTCGGGCCCGTCACGAGCGCCCGCGCGATCGCGACGCGCTGCTGCTGTCCGCCGGACAGCTGGCTGGGGTGATGGTCCAGGCGATCGGCCAGGCCCACCGCCTCGAGCGCGTCGCGCGCCATCGCCCTCCGCCGGGCGCCGCTCAGCCCGCCTCTGTACAACAGCGGCAGCTCGACGTTCTCGAGCGCCGTGGTGCGCGGCAGGAGGTTGAAGCCCTGAAAGACGAACCCGATCTCCTGGTTGCGGATGCGGGCGAGCTCGCGCTTGGAGAGCCGGGCCACGTCCCGCCCGCCGAGCCGGTAGGTCCCGCTCGTCGGCCGATCGAGGCAGCCGAGCAGATGCATGAAGGTCGACTTGCCGGAGCCCGAGGGACCCGTCAGCGCGACGAACTCGCCGGTCGTCACGGTGAGCGAAATCCCGCGCAGCGCGCGTACGGCCACCTCGCCCAACGTGTAGGTTTTCGTGAGCCCGTCGACGAGCACGAGCGGATCGCCCGCGCTACTGGCCGCCACGCCCGGCTCCCTGCCCGGCGCCGGCTCCACGCAGCCCGCGGCCGGCGCCCGGACCGCGGCCGCCAAACGGCAGGAGCGGCGATCGCGCCGGTGCCGCCGACGCCTGCGCCGACTGCTGCACGCCGGTCGCCACCAGCATCCCTTCCTCCAGCATGCCCGCGGAGACGGCCACGTTGGCGCCGTCGGTGATGCCCGGCCGCACGGCCACCGGCTCCAGCCTCCCGTCGGCGAGCACCCAGACGATCGGGCGATTGCCGCCCGCGCTCCCCTCGGGCCGTGGAATCTGCTCCCGCAACGGCTGGCCGAGCGCGGCGAACACTTCAGGCGTCGGCGCAAAGCGCAGCGCCGCGGCCGGGACGCGCAGCGTGTCGGCGGTTCTCGCGACCTCGATGACGACCGTCGCCGTCATGCCCGGCCGCAGCCGCAGGTCCATATTGGAGACATCGATGACGGTGACGTAGCTCACCACGTTCGACTCGATCACCGGGTTCAACCGGACCTGCGACACGCTGCCCGAGAACGTCTCGCCGGGATAGGCGTCGACCTGGAACGTGGCGCGCTGCCCGGCGCGGACGCGCCCGATGTCGGCCTCGTCCACGCTGCCGGTGACCTGCATGCGCGACAGGTCGTTGGCGATCTGGAACAACACGGGCGCCTGCATGCTCGCGGCCACGGTCTGGCCGACGTCGACGTTCCGGGAGATCACGACGCCGTCGATCGGGGCGCGGATGACGGTGTGGCTCAGATTGACTCGCGCTTGATTGAGGGAGGCCTGCGCCTGGACGATCTGAGCTTCGGCTGCCTTGAGCGCCGCCTCGGCGGCACGCGCATTGGCCTCGGCGGTCTCGAGGTCCGTGGCGGGCACGAGCTGCCGCGCGGCGAGGTCGCGGGCGCGCGCCAGCTTCACCTGCGCGTCCTGATACTGCACGCGGGCGCGCTCGGCGTCGGCCTCGAGGCGGACGACGGTGGCCCGCGCCTGCTCTACCTGTGTCTCGAAGAGCGACGGCTCGAGCTCGGCCACGACCTGGCCCTGCCGCACGCGCGAATTGAAGTCCGCGTAGAGCGCCTTGATCGTCCCCGAGACCTGCGTCCCGACCTGGACCATCGTCACCGCCTCGAGCCGCCCGGTAGCGTCAATCGTCTGGACCACGTCGCCGCGCGTCACAGGAGCGGTTACGACCTGCAGCGCCTGCGCCGATCCCGTGTAGCGCGTCGAGAGCAGGTACCCGCCCGCAGCGATGGCGAGCAGAATTCCAAGTGCCGTCAGCGTTCTTTTCATGAGTCTCCGTCGAGTACTCCCTACTTCTATTTACGCATGCGGCGGGAGCGAACGTTTCGAGACAAAAGTGTGACAAGCAAGCGCCCTCACCGGGCCGGCGGGGAACAGTTCCGGAACTTTCCCAGCGCGGGCGTGGAGCGCGTGCACACGCCGTTCGTCATTGCGCCCGATTACAAGGTGACGGACTTCGACGACAGTCTCGGTCAACTGGCGGGCGCCTATGTAGGGCGAATCATCGACGACGTGCTCTTCACCGGCGGCGCCGGCTACTGGCTGGTGAACGGTGTACGCCGATTCGGGTGCTGGCGACGGACGACTTCTTCGTGTTCGAGCCGCAGCTGAACGCCCTTGTAAGCCTGGTGCCTCACGTGGCGATCAATCTCGCGGGAGGCTATCGACTGGCGGGATTCACGGATGCTCTCGATGACCGCCTCGACGGCGCCACGGCCAACGTGGCGCTTCAGTTGCAGTGGTAGGGCGCCGGGAGGTCAGATTTCGATCTGCTCGCCGAGCTCGACCACCCTGCCGGGCGGAATGCCGAAGTATGCCGTCGCCGTCGTGGCGTTGCGCGCCATCAGCGCAAACAGCCTCTCCCGCCACACCGCCATCCCCGGGCGGCGCGTCGCGATAATCGTCTCGCGGCCCAGGAAATAGGTCGTCTCCTTCGAGTCGAACGGGCCGAGCCGCTCTGCCGCGCCCTGGAGCGCCTGCGGCACGTTGGGCTCGTCCATGAACCCGTAGTACACCTTTGCCCGGTAGACCCCGTCGCCCAGGTTCTCGATCTCCAGGCGCTGATTCGCCGGGACGTGCGGGACCTGCTGCGTCTTCACGGTGACGAACACGACGCGGTCGTGCAGCACCTTGTTGTGCGCGAGGTTGTGCCGCAGCGCCGGCGGCGTCCTCGACGCGGTCCCGTTCATGAAAATGGCGGTGCCGGGGACGCGCGTCACCCCCTGCTGCCGAATCTCCCGGAGGAACTCGTCGAGCGGCCGGGCCTCCGACTGGATCCGCTCGGCGAGGAGCCGGCGGCCGCCCTTCCACGTCGTCATGACGACGTACACGGCCGCCGCGAGCGCGAGCGGCAGCCAGCCGCCCTGCGCCACCTTGATGATGTTCGCGCCGAAAAAAGCCAGATCGACGAGGAGAAACACCAGGACGACTGCCGCGGCGGGCACCGCAGGCCAGCCCCAACGGTCGCGCGCGACGACGTACAACAACACCGTGGTGATGACCATCGTCGACGTCACCGCGACGCCGTAGGCAGCGGCCAGGTTGCTCGACGTCCGGAACCCGAGTACGAGCAGGATGCAGCCGGCCATCAGAGCCCAGTTGACGGCCCCGATGTAGATCTGGCCGAACTGGTGTCCCGACGTATGGTCGATCCGGATGCGCGGGCTGAAGCCGAGCTGCACGGCCTGCATCGTCAGCGAATACGCGCCGGAAATCACGGCCTGCGAGGCGATGACCGCCGCCGCCACGGCGAGCACGATCAACGGAACGACCGCCCACTGCGGCGCCAGCAGATAGAACGGGTTCGCCGCCGCCGCGGGCGCCTCGAGCAGCAGCGCGCCCTGGCCGAAGTAGTTCAGCAGGAGCGCGGGCAGCACCACGAGGAACCAGTCGATTCGAATCGGCCGCGTGCCGAAGTGCCCCATGTCGGCGTAGAGCGCCTCGCCGCCGGTGACGACGAGGAACACGGAACCGAGCACGAGGTAGCCGGCCCAGCCGGTGTCGAGAAAGAAACGGACGGCGTGCATCGGATTGACGGCCGCGAGCACCGCCGGCACGCGCGCGATCTGCAGCGCGCCCAGCAGCGCCAGCACCGCAAACCACAGCAGCGTGACCGGACCGAAGACCCCGCCCACCCCGGCGGTGCCGCGGCGCTGGAACAGGAAGAGCGCCACGAGGATCGCAATCGTGATCGGCACGACGTAGGGCTGCAGCACCGGTTCCGCCACGCTGAGTCCTTCCATCGCGCCGAGCACCGAAATCGCCGGCGTAATGAGGCCGTCGCCGTACAGCAGGGCCGCCCCGAAAATGCCCACCAGCACGAGCGCGGCGCGCTCCTGCCGGCCCGTCGGCCTGATCGGCGTCGCCAGCGCGGTCAGCGACAGAATGCCCCCTTCACCCTGGTTATCCGCATGCAGCACCACCGCGAGGTACTTGATCGAGATGACGATGACGAGCGCCCAGAACACGAGCGACAGCACGCCGAGCACATGATCGTGCGTCGGCGTGACGGCGTGCGGCCCGTAGAAGCACTCGCGGATCGCATAAAGCGGGCTCGTGCCGATGTCACCGTAGACGACGCCGAGCGCGACGAGACAGAGCGTGGCGAGGTAGCGCCCGCGCGGGGCTGGTGAGCAGTGCGATAACGCGGCTGACATGGGTCGGCCTCAGAAGAAGCCGCACCCCATGTCAGGAGGTGCGCTTCCGTTACACGCCGACGGGGTTAGCTGCCGGGCTCGGACTCGGAAGTGTCCTATGGCGAGGGCACCCCAACGCACACAGTCCGCGCGTTGGGGACCCCGCTACATCGCCAATGCGCCCCTGAAGGCCTAGCCTTCCGTGGGTCCCCCGCTCCCCGCGCGTGACGCGGGAATTAGGCATCTCCGACGCTACGCCTTTCCGGCGCCCGGTGTCAACGCGCGGTGGGGTGCTAGCGCGCATCGACGAGCCGCCGGGCCTTCAGCTCCCACCGCGGCAGCGAACCGACCGGTACGGCGCGCGTCGGAATGCGCACCGCCAGGCGCTCCCGCAGCACCCGCGCGAGCTCGGCGGCAATCGCCTCGCTCGCCGTCTCCACCTCCACGGTCAGCTCGTCGAGCGCGCCGCTCCGCGTACGCACCAGTCGAAACTCCTCCACCGGAAACGTCCGGACGATCGCCTCGACCGCCGACGGATAGACGTTGACGCCGCGCAGGATGATGAGGTCGTCGGTACGGCCAGCGATGCCGCCGGGCAACGTGAGGAAGGTGCGGCCGCACGTGCAGCGGCGCGTCCCGACGGTCACGACATCGCCCGTGCGGTAGCGGATGACGGGCCAGCCGGCGCGCCCCAGATTGGTGATGACGAGCTCGCCCGCGGATCCCTCGGCACACGGCTCTCCCGTCGCCGGATCGAGCACCGCCGCGATGAACTCCGCTTCGTTGACGTGCAGGCCGTCGCGCAGCTCACACGCAAAGCCGTACGCGCCGATCTCGGTGCCTCCGGCGTGGTCGAACGCGCGAGCCCCCCAGGCCTCCTCGATGCGCGCCCGGACCGGCGGAATCGACGCACCGGGCTCGCCCGCATGGATCGTGACCCGCACGGCGCTGTCGCGAATCGACAGCCCCTCCTCGCGCGCGACCTCCGCCAGGCGAAGCGCGTAGGTGAGCGTACACACCAGGACGCTCGCCTGCATGCGCAGGAGGAGCTCGAGGCGCGCCTTTGAATCGAGGCCGCCGCCGGGAATGACCATCGCGCCAATCCGGCGCGCGCCGGCATGAGCGCTCCAGAAGCCGATGAATGGACCGAACGAGAACGCAAAGAAGATCCGGTCTCGCGCGGTCACGCCGGCCGCCGCATAGACGTACTGCCAGCACTCGGCCCACCAGTCCCAGTTCTCGGCTGTGTCGAGGACGACGAGCGGCCGGCCGGTCGTGCCGGATGTCTGGTGATAGCCGACGTAGCACTCGGGCGGATACGTCGCGATCGCGCCGAACGGAGGCCAGGCCTCCTGGTCGGCGACGAGTTCCGCCTTGGTCGTGAACGGAAGGGCGCGGAACGCCTCCCACGAGAGCGGAAGCGCGGGCGCACCGAACTTCCTCGCGTAGAAGGCGTTCCGCGGCAGGACCGCCGCGAGCAGCTCGTTCAACCGCGCGAGCTGCCGATCGCGGATGACGTCGGGCGCCACGGTCTCGAGATCCGGACGATGCACGATGCTCCGCTCCAACGGTTGAACGACTACCGCCTGAAAGGCGGTAGACTCCGCGCGCGACTGAAAGTCGCCCCGCGCGCGGGTGTCGCAGCCCGACGCGGTAGTCGTTCATAGGCGCGCGCCACGGCGCGCGCATCGCTAGTCCCACGTGCTCG
>JACPTI010000137.1 GCA_016192845.1 Acidobacteriota bacterium | reverse complement strand
GCGGGGACGACCGCCTGGTCCGAGATGTCGGAGCGCATCGAGGCGATCGTCAAGGGCGAGAAGAAGCTGAACCCGAACGTCGACTTCTACTCGGCGTCGACATACTACACGCTCGGCATCCCGATCGATCTCTACACGCCGGTGTTCGCCGTGAGCCGGATCTCCGGCTGGACGGCGCACATCCTGGAGCAGTACGCGAACAACCGGCTGATTCGCCCGCGCGCCGAGTACGCCGGGCCCACCTACCCGCAGCGGTTCGTTCCGTTAGATCAGCGATAGACCCAATCACGACTGCGGGCCACAAAGACACCGAGACACAGAGGATGATAAATTCCTCGCGTGCCACCGGTTGTACCCGGGTCACATTCTGATGGCGAACCGTCGCCGCGCGGAGGAGAGCATGGCGTTTCCAAGTTCATCGGATCGGCGCGCGTTCCTGCGGTGGTTGGCCGCCAGCCCCGTGCTGGCCTCGGCGGGTCTCACCGCCGCATGGTTTGAAGAGCTGCTCGGGGCGCAATTGCCCATCCTGGAAGAGAACGCCGTCCTCATCAAGTCGGTCCGCGAGGCCCTCAACGTCTTCGACTTCCGCACGGCCGCGAAGGCGAAGCTCAACGTGGCCCACTTTACCGAATTCGACGAAGGGGTCTTCAACGAGGAGACCCAGCGGGCGGACCGCGAGGCCTATTCCAGATATCAGATCCGGATGCGGCGCCTGACGGGCATCACGAAGGTCGACCAGTCCATCCAGCTGTACGGCAGGACCTGGGAATCGCCGCTCTATCTGTGCCCCGTCGGCCGTCTGCGGGCCATCCATCCCGAAGGCAACCTGGCCATCGCGCCGGCGGCGCGGAACAAGCGGACGCTTGAAATCATGTCGGGCACGCAGGACCTCGAGAAGGTGAACATGCTGCGCGGCGAGCCGGTGTGGATCTGCGGCGGGCGCCCCAGCCCGGAAACGCTCAAGCGGCTCGAAAGCGTCGGCACCCCCGCGTACGTGTGGACGGTCGACACCAACGGGGGCGGCAACCAGATCGGCGCGCGGGCCGTGCAGCGGGCCGGCGTCCCCGACCTCGAGCGCAAGAACGACACCCGCTGCAACAGTTGTCACGACAGTGAGGGCCGCATCACCATCTCGGATTCGATGGACGCCGTCATGGGCGCGCTCGGCAGCCTGCGCGGCAGCGACACCTCGACCTGGGCCGACCTCAGGCGCGTTCGCGACATGACCAAGATGAGGCTCATCCTCAAAGGCATCGTGACCGCCGAGGATGCCGGGCTCGCGCTCAAGAATGGCGTCGACGGCGTCATGGTGTCCACGCACGCGGCGCATGAGGACGCCAGCGGCCGCGGCTCGCTCGACGCGCTGCCGGAGGTGGTGGCCGCGATCGGGCGCAAGATGACGGTCTTCCTCGACAGCGGCATCCGATCGGGCGCCGACATGTTTAAGGCACTGGCGCTGGGCGCCAGCGCCGTCGGGATTGGACGAGCCCAGGCCTGGGCGCTCGCCGCCTTCGGCACCGAAGGCGTCGAAACGGTGATCGAGATGCTGCGCCGTGAACTGCAGATGACCATGGCGCAGGCCGCGGCGCCGTCGATCAGCAGAATCAGCAAGACGATGCTGGTCGAGCGGAGGCCGCCGGCCACGACGCGCTATTTCTGAGGCCGAACACGCACGCACACTTCCACACGAGGAACGCACTATGAAGAAGGACCGAGACGGGCACTCTACACTGTCCAGACGGGACTTCGTCAGGTCGAGCGCCGTAGGACTGGGCGGGCTAGGCGCCGCGCTGGCCAGCCTCGACCCGAAGCAGCTCGAAGCGGCCGAACCGCCCCGGCGCTGGGACAAGACCGCCGCCGTCGTCGTGGTCGGCGCGGGCGCGGCCGGCCTGCCCGCGGCGATCTCCGCCGCCGAGAACGGCGCCTCGGTCATGCTCATCGAGCAGCAGCCCGACATCGGCGGCCACGCCATCCAGAGCGGCGGCGCCATGGCGCTCGGGGGCGGCTCGAAGAATCAGAAGAAATGGGGCATCGAGGACTCGCCTGAGAAGTGGTACCACGATCTCATCAACTGGCACGACTACCGGTTCAGCGACCGCGAGATCGTCTGGGCCTTTGCCAACGAGAGCGCGGCGACGCTCGACTGGCTGGTCGAAAAGGGTGTCACCCTGCGTGACACGCAGCCGGGCAACCCGGACGGCGGTCCGCCGACGGTGCCGCGCTCGCAGGGTCCCGTACTGGCGGGCTGGGACGGCAACGCCGGCGGCATCTCGCCAACGGGTTCGCCGGGAACCGCGCTCATGCGGCCGCTCGAGGCCACCGCCCGCAAGATGGGGGTGCAGATCCTGCTCGAGCACAGTCTCACCGACGTATTCCGGCAGACGACCAAGGGCGGCCGGGTGGTCGGCATCCGCGCGACGACCAAAGGGAAGACCGTCACGATCCAGGCGCGCCGCGGTGTCATCGTCGCCACGGGGGGCCACACGAGCAACGTGATCTTCCGCCGCGCCTTCGATCCACGGCTCACGGAGGAGTATCAGGTCGTTGGCGAGCCCTATTCGCTCCAGACCGGCGACGGCGAGCTCGCAGCGTTCCGGTCAGACGCCGCGCTCTGGGGCGCGGCAAACCAGACGCTGGAGACGCGCGCGCGCACGCACGTGATGGAGAAGCCCGTGCTGATCGGCAACCAGTACGGGTACCTCCGGCCGGGCACGCGGCCCACCAACGACCTGCTCAAGAGTCCCATCTTCAGCCGGATCCGCGCCACGGGCCTTCCGGTGAAGGACTTCCAGGACGTCATCCACGTCAACATGGCCGGCGTCCGCTTCGTCAACGAGGAGGCGACGGGCTGGAGCTGGTGGAACGCGTGCATGGCGCCGAACGCCAAGACGCCGCCCGGCGCCAACGGCGGCGGGCCGATCTGGGCGATCTTCGACGCCGACGCCGCGAAACGGGAAGAGTGGGTGTGCGCCCCGCCGTTCGTCGATCTCGACGGCTGGTTCTTCAGCGCCAACACGATCGAGGAGCTGGCCGCCAAGGTGATGTGCAAGTACCAGAAGGAGCCGCTCCCCGCCGACGCGCTGAAGGCCGCGGTCGAGCGCTACAACGCTTTCGTCGATGCCGGCAAGGACGGCGATTTCGGCAAGACAACGCCGAAGTACAAGATCCACGCACCGCCGTTTTACGCCGCGTGGTCGACGCCGTGTGCGCACGACTGCCTGTCAGGGGTGCGCATCAACGGCCGCGCGCAGGTCATTGATTGGGCGGGGCAGATCATCCCGGGCCTGTATGCCGCCGGGGAGTCGACCGGAGGGTTCAACCAGCATGGGCTGGCCAAGTGCCTCGTCTTCGGGCGGATTGCCGGGCGCGAAGCGGCCCGGAGCGTCGTCAGGACGTAGCGTTTCGCTCTTCGTTTCACCTGCTCCGCACGTAACGCGCGAAGCGGTCGCCCAGTCCCATCGCATACACGTCCCTGACGCATCAAACGCCAGGCCGTGGCCGCCGGTCTTCTCGATCGTGCCGCGCAACTACAGGACGCGTGAAGATGCTCGACTTCGGCTTGGCCAAACTGACCCAGACCGAGCCGGCACTCGCCGGGGGAAGCCAGTTGCCGACGACGCCCCCACATACCTTGCCGGGTGTCGTCCTCGGGACGGTCGGCTACATGGCGCCCGAGCAGGTGCGCGGCCTCACCGCCGATCATCGCTCCGACATTTTCGCGTTCGGGGCGGTGCTGTACGAAATGCTGTCCGGCCGCCGCGCCTTTCGCGGCGAGACGGCACCGGATACGATGACGGCAATCCTCAAAGAAGATCCTGTCGATCTTCCGGTGGTAGGCACGCCGTTCGAAGAGCGTGGCGGCCAGTTTTCTCCCGACGGCCGATGGGTGGCCTATCAGTCGAACGAATCGGGCCGGTTCGAGATTTACGTGCAGCCGTTCCCCGGTCCGGGGGGCAAATGGCAGGTATCGACCGCCGGCGGCACAGATCCGCGGTGGCGGGTCGATGGGAAGGAGCTGTTCTTCCTCGCGCCCGATGCAAGATTGATGGCGGTGCCCGTTCGTGCCTCGAACTCGACCTTCGAAGCCGGATCGCCGGCGGCGCTCTTTCAGACGCGGACGGTCGTGGGCGGCGCGGCCGACCTGCGGCCACAATATGCGGTCTCGCGTGACGGCCGATTCCTGTTCAACGTGCCGGCCGACATTTCTCCCACGACGCCGATCACCGTCGTGCTGAACTGGAATCCGAGACTCAAGTGACGGCCGATGATAGGATCATTTCGTGGCCAAGAGAACCAACGACGGTCGCGGAAATCTGGAACAGGCCATGGCCCTGTTGATCCAGAATCAAGCCTCTTTCCTCTCACACCTGACTGAGACCTACCAGCGGCTAGCGAGGATTGAAAGCGACCTCGACCAAATCAAAGCGATTCTGCTGCGGCACGAACAGACATTGAACGAATTGCCAGAAGCAATCCGCCAGAAGATCGGCTACAAGGCCGGATAGCGCATTCCATTCCACGCGCGGAGCTGGTCCGGCTAAAGCCCGGACGCTACGTACGAAAACGATCCTCGGTGCCTCTGTGTCTCGGTGGTCCGTGATCGGTGGTCCGTGATCGCCGTGGCCCGCGATCGCGAACCTGAGGCCCGGGGCCCGAGGCCCGAGGCTTGGCAGTTATAATTTCCT
>JACPTI010000143.1 GCA_016192845.1 Acidobacteriota bacterium | reverse complement strand
GAGCGCGATTCCCTTGTGAGGGCCGCCGGTCGGAATGAGGTTCACCGCCTCGGCGCCGCCGATGACGCGCGCGTCACGCAGATGGCGGACGGCGTCCGCGACCGCCGCCAGCACGCGCCGCTTGTTGCGGACGTGCCGGTAGTGAATCGTCACCGAGTGCCGCTTCTGCTCGTTGACGAGCCCGCGCGTGGCGGGCAGGCGGCGCCGCAACTGTGCCACCCACTCTTGCACGTGCGGGGCCATCTCGCGAACCTCGCCCCAGGACTGCCACTCCACTGCGCCAAAACCGCGCGGCGGGGACCCCGCTTCCCACCCCACCGCGCCAAAACCGCGCGGCGGGGACCCCGCTTCGAACCCGTGGTCGCCGACCAGGTGCCAGACCGGCACGCGGCGGAGCCGTCGAGTGAGGTCGTCGAGCGGGCGGCCCGAGAGCACCACGCACGGATACCGCCGGGCGACGGCCGTGAGCAGCCGCCGCGTCGCCGCCCGCATCCGAGCGGCGGCGGGCGTCGGTACGATCGGCGCCAGGGTACCATCGAAGTCGAACGCCACCAGGACGTTCGATGCCGCGAATTGCGCGAGCGCCGGCTGGTGCCGTCCGCTCAGGATGAGCCGTCGCCCCATCAGACTGGTGCATCCTCCGGGCCGCGCACGACCGCCGCCCCGTCGCCCGCCGGGAACGCGGTCAGATAGTGCAGCGGCTTCGACCACAGGCTTTCGAGTCCCTCGAGAATGTCCGAGGCCCAGCCGAACACGTTCCGCCCGGCCACGACGCGCCGCATCGCGCGCATGCGGGCCGCCCGCTCCGTGCGCGGCATCTCGATCGCCCGGACCAGGGCGCCGGCAAAGCCGTCGATGTCGTACGGATTGATGATCAGCGCCTCGTGCAGCTCCTGCGCCGCGCCCGCCAGCGCGCTGAGCACCAGCACGCCGTCCTCGTCGTCGCGCGAGGCGACGAACTCCTTCGCCACCAGGTTCATCCCGTCGTGCAGCGAGCTGACGATGCAGAAGTGCGCGATCCGGTAGAGCGCCACCAGGCTCCTGATGCCGAGCGGGCTGCGGTGGTAGACGACCGCCGGCGCACCGCCCTCGACGCGGTGCTTCGCGTTCAGATCGGAAATCGCGTCGCTGATTTCCGCTTCGATCGCCCCGTAGCTCGCCAGCTCGGACCGCGAGGGCACGCCGATCTGGACGAACGTCAGCCGTCCGCGCAGGTCCGGCACGCGCGTCAGCACGGCGTCGAGCGCCGCGAGCCGCTCGGGAATCCCCTTGGTGTAGTCGAGGCGGTCGACGCCGAGGCCAACGATCTCCGCCCGCAGGCCGAACATCGACACGAGCCGCTCCTGCTCGCGCGTCAGCGCCGGATCGACGGCGATGCGTTGAATGCGGTCGAAGTCGATGCCGATCGGCACGGAGATCACGGTCGTGTTCCGCCCCTCGAACTCGACGCGCGAGGCCTCGGCGTCGATCTCGGCGCCGAGCTCCTCTTCGGCGGCGAGCAGGAAGTTGCGGCGGTCGCGCTCGAGCTGGAACGCGAGCAGGTCGTTCGCCAGCAGGCCCGCCAGCAGTTCTCGCCGCCAGGGGCAGATGCACAGGCGGTCCGGGTACGGCCACGGAATGTGCCAGAAGAACGCCGTCCGAGCGTCCGGACGGCGAGCGCGGAGCGCGGGCGCCACGAGCGCGAGGTGGTAGTCCTGGATGAAGACCGGCGCATCCGACGAGGCCAGCTCTTCATCGATGGCGGCCGCGAACCGCACGTTGACCGCCTGATAGGCGGCCCAGTCCTCGGTGCGGAACTGCGGCCGGATATCGACCATGTGGCAGAGCGGCCACAGCCCTTCATTGGCGAATCCCCCGTAGTACGCGGAGAAGGTCGGCTCGTCGATCCACAAGCGGCGCAACGCGTACGACGGGTTGTCCGGCGGGACGCGCACCTTGTCCGACTCGTCGACCACCTCGCGATCGGCGGGCCCGGCGCCGTGCGCGATCCAGACGCCGCCGCGCTCGCGCATCAGCGCGTCGAGCGCCACCGCCACGCCGCCCGTCGCGGGGGCGGCGACGATCCGGCCGTCGTGGTTCCGCCGGTGCAGATAGGGCTCGCGGTTCGAGACGACCAGCAGCGGCCGCGACGCGTGCGGATCGATCTCGCCGGCGCGCGCAAGCCCCTGCCGGAAGACGACCGGCCCCACGAGCTCGTGGATCGCGATCAGGGCGACGAGCAGCATCTGGACGTTGGTGCCCCATCCGGGAAACTCCGCCGCGACGATCGACGCGAACCCGAGCGTGATGCCGGCCTGCGAGATGAGCCCCGTCCAGGCATAGCTGCCCGTCGCGCGGTCCAGACCCGAGACCGCCAGCCCGGCGCTGACCCCGGCGCGGATCATCGCGATCCGCCAGATCGAGATCGCCAGCGCGACCAGCCCGCCGATCGCGAGCGCGTCGAGGCGCAGCGACGTGCCGACCGCCACGAAGAAGACCAGCAGGACGGGGGGCGCGGCGCGCTGGACCGCCGCCCGCAGCGCGTCGCCCTGGGCGACCGCGAGGTTCTCGATCACCAGCCCGGCGGTCACCGCGGCGAGCAGCGGCTCGAACTCCTGCGTCGTCCCTACCTGGCTGAGCACCGTGCACGCTGCAATGAGCACGAGCGCGATCTCGTGGCCGATGTACCGGACGTAGAGCGCAAAGAGCGCGCCGACGAGCGCGCCGAACGCGGACGCGCCGCCGATTTCCCACGCGAACCGCGCCAGCAGCGTGACCTCGTCGCCCCGAGCGCCGAAAGACGTGCGCGCCAGCTGCATGGCGTGGGAGAACAGCACGAGGAGCACGAGGTCGGCCAGGATGACCATCGCAAGCACGAGCTCGCTCAGGCGGCCGCGCGCGCCCGTCTCGGCGGTGACGGCGGCGGTCATGGTCGGCGAAAAGCTCACCACGATCGGCACCAGGAGGGTCGCCATGACGAGTCGGTCGACGCCGGTCGCGTCGGGCGCGATGCCGAGCCACGGCCACGCCACCCACGCGAACGCGAACAGCCCCGCCATCGCGGTGGCGAGCGTTGTCGCGGTCATCCGCGCGATGGCGGTGAGGCGCCGTCCGAGGCGCTCCACGTTCAGCGAGAGGCCGGCGATCAGCGCGATCAGCGTCGTGGCCACGCCGGTGATCACCTGGAGCTGGCCCGCCATCGCTTCGCTGATCACGTTGCCGAGGTACGGCCCGACGAGCACCCCGAACAGGAGGTAGCCCGTGAGGCGCGGCACGTGGAGGCGCCGGATGACGTCGCCGGCGATCCACGCGGCGAGCAGCGTGAAGCCGAGCGCGAGCGCCGTGCCGCCGGCGCCGGCCGGCGCGGCCGGTTCCAGGCCGCGGACCCAGACGACCGCCGCCACCGCCAGCAGGAGCGCGGCCAGCCGTCTCATTCGGCCGCCTCGCGGGGCCGGACGAGCGCCGCCAGCAGCTCCGAGCCGATCGTCCCGACCGTGGCCACGGACAGGACGAGCGCGCCGTCGGGCCCGGCGGCGCGCAGTGCGTTGAGCGCGAAGGCGATGCCCAGAATGCCCGGAGAGAGGAGGGCGATCCCCAGGTCGCGCGGCGCCGCCGGTCCCGCCACACGCGTCGCCGCCCAGCCGCCGACGAGCTTGGCCGCGGTGCGGATCAGCAGGAACGTGACGCCGAATCCGATCCACGACGGGGGCAGATCGACGCGCGCGCCGGTGACGAGGAGCACCAGCGCGAGCAGCGGGCGCTGGAACTGCAGCACGTCGCGGCCGATCGCGTCGCGCGCCGGTCCGCCGACCCACTCGACGAAGAGCCCCGCCACGAGGCCGCTCAGCAGCGCCGAGAGCGACAGGTAGTCGGCGGCGCCGCCGAGCAGCAGCAGCAGGGCCGCCGTGAACACGCGCTGCTCGGTCTCCGACGAGGACCGGCTGATGAGGAGCCAGGCGGCCGCCGCGATGACGAGCGCGATGCCGCATGCCTGCAGCGCGAGGAGCAGCGCATCGGCGGCGGACGGCGCGCGCAGCCAGGCGAGCGCGATCCCCCCAAGCACGATCGGCAGCAGCGCGTCGAGATCCCCGACGCGATCGGCAATGACCTGCTCGCCTCCGGTGCGCCGCAGCGCCGCCGGCACTCCACCGCGCAGGCGCGGTGGGGACCCCGCGGTCGCCGCCGACGGCGCCGCGCAGACGCCGAGCATGACGGCGACGAACCACGAGGGGACGCTCGACGTGCCGCCCCAGCTCGGCGCGACGAGCAGCATGCCTCCGGTGACGAGCGCGACGGTGACGGCGGCGTCGGTCGTCGCCGCCGCGAGCAGGCGCTTTTCGCGCCGCCCCTCGGCGCTCGATCCGAGGCCGACGAGCGCGCCGAGTGCGACGAGCGCCACCGGCAGCACCGGGTCGATGAAGGAGAGCACTTCCGTCGAGAGCAGCTGGATGCCGTCCGGCCCCAGCACGGCCCCGACGAGCAGGAGCAACAGCGCTTCAGACGCCCGTGTCATGGCTTCTCGAGCGCGGTGACCGCGGGCGCGCGGTCGCGGAGGTACGCCACGAGCACGGCGGTGCCGGCCGGCGCCCGGTCCCAGGCGCGCCGCACGGCGGCGGGCGACGGGGTTCTGAGGCCGCCGGCGAGCGTGATGACGTCACCGCTGCGCAGGCCGGCGCGCTCGGCCGGCGATCCGGCTTCCACCTCGACGATCATCGAGCCCGTGCCCGGCACGTTCCGCAGCGTCAGGCCGAGCATGTCGGCCGCTGCAGCCGGGCGAAGGGGTGCTGCGATCAGCCCGACCTCGCGCACTTCGCCGTCCCGCCGCACCGTCACGGTGACGCTGCTGCCGGCGGTGGCGCGCGCGGCCCGCGCCGTCCAGTGCAGAGGCGTCGTCACGGCTTCGCCGTCTGCGGTTTCGATCACGTCTCCAACCGCCAGCGTGTCCGCCGACGGGCCTCCGGGATCCACCCACGTAACGACGACGCCGCCGGCGGCACCAGTCGCGCGCGCAACGGGGGGCGTGATCGCCTGCACCTCGATGCCGAACGTGCCCGGCATGCGGACGCCAGGCCCGAGCAGCCGGTCGGCTTCCTGGAGCAGGAGGGCGGCCGGAATGATGGCGATGCGGCCCGTGACCTCCACGGCGAGCCCGACCAGCAGCGCATCGGTCGTGAAGACGAACGAGCCCGGCAGGAGATCTGTGCCCGGAGGCACGAGCCAGACCGGCTCGCGCCAGAGCGGACTCGCGGTCGGCACGAGCGAACCGACCAGCACCGGCCGAAGCGCCAGCGCGCCGGTCGCGGGATCGGTGGCCATGAAGTACCGCGGCTGGGCAGGATCGCCTGGCTTCCAGACGGCGGGGGGCTGCGCCGGCATCGCTGGCGCGCGGACGACCGCGAGGCGCGAGGCGCGATCGAGGCCGATGACGTCGGGGTCGGATCCGAGGTGAGAACCCGGATCTGACCCCGGATTCGACGCCAGCAGCGTCAGCGCGGCGTCCTCGCGGATGCGCAGCGCCCCGCCGACGAGCAGCGGTTCGATGCGCGGCCGCAGCTGTGCCAGCTCGGAGGCGAGGTCCTCGAAGCTCCCGCGGGCGCCGAGCTGTGTGAGCAGCGGCTGCACCGGCGTCGGCGCCGCCGGCTGATCGGGAAAGCGGACGCGCGCGAGGATCCAGAGCGCCAGCGTGGCGACGAGCGCCGTGCTCAGCAGGAGGCGCGTTTCGCGCGACACGCGCGGCCGATGTGGACGGCTGTGCTCCATGATGGCGCCATACGGTCACCATTGCCGATCGCGGTCGCGCGATAAATACCCTCTCGACCCTACCGGTTCGAGCCTCGTGTCCAGCGGATGTCGTGAAACCGCCTGATGCGCGTTGCGCTCACCACGACGCCTTCGGCGCGCAGCCGTTCACGCTTGAGCTCCAAGGCGGCGCCGACGACGCGGTGGCACGGCGTGGCGGGGTCGCGGGACTCGCGCATCACGTTGCCGACCGCCCGCCACGCGCGCGGGTGTCCGGCCAGCTCGGCCACGTCGCCGTAGGTGGCGACGCGCCCCGGCGGGATCCGTCTGACGACGGCGATCACGCGCGCTCGAAACGATCCGGCACTCATCGCCCGATCACGACCTTTACGCGTACGGTTGCGCCGCCCAGATCGGACTCCTCGAACTCGCGCGCGGCGCTGGTGGCCTCGGTGCCGAGCGCGTCGGGCACCTTTGCCCACTGCGCTTCGAAGGCGGCGCCGACCCAGCGCGCCACGCGCACCTCGGCTCCGCCGAGAATCTGGTAGCCCTGAAATCGCTCGCTGACGTTCTCGGCGGCGTCGGCGAACCGCGACGTTTCCGTGTAGCGGTGCCACCCCACACCCGCGCCGGCGTACGGCACGATGCGCCTTCCGTAATCGAAGCGGTAGCCGCCGGCGAGCTCCACCGGCGTGACGGTGACGGTGGTCGGAATCCCGAGGCGGAACTGCTCGCCGCCGAACAGAAAAAGGCGCTCCCCGGTGCCGCGGAAGCGCGAGGCACGGAGAGCGAGGAAGACGCGCTGCGGGAGCACCACCTCGACGCCGCCGCCGAACACCGCTCCGCGATCGCGGCCGAGCACCGCCTTGAAGCTCCGGCTGGCCGAGAAGGTCGTCGATCCGACGTCAGCGAAGCCGCGGAGCATGAATTCGCGCGTCTGTGCCCCTGCGCTCGACGAGCCCATGAGGCAGATCGCGGCGACGCACACCCCCACGTACCACCGAGGCACCGAGACACCGAGGCCAATAAAGGTTTTCTCGGTGCCTCGGGGCGGTCCGCAAAGCGGACCGCCCGGCCAGCGCTGGCCGCGTCGGGTCGCAGCGCGACCCGACCGTGGTGTTCCGTGCTCGGTGATCTCCGCTTGACGCATCTTCATCGCGCCAGCCCCAGCCCCCGCAGCGCCGCGCGCGGGTTGATCAGCCCATGTCCGTACTCGTCGTCGCGTCCTGGCGGGCCCAGATCGGTGGCGAATCGCTTCATGGCGGCTTCGATGGCGGCAGGACTCGTGATGCCCTGCTGCATCAGCAGCGCCGCGAATCCGGCCACGTGCGGCGCGGCCATCGAGGTCCCCTGCAGGTAGTCGTACACGAACGCGTCGAAGCGCGGCGCCTGGAACTGCGCCGGGCCGCGGAGAAACGTGTCGACCAGGTCGGCGTCGAGCGTCTGCTGCAGGATGCCACCCGTGGTGCCGCCGACGCGCGAGTTGCCGCCGGGCGCGACCAGTTCCACGTACGCACCCGTATTGGAATAGAAGGCGCGCTGGCGGTCGCGCCCGATGGCGCCAACGGCAACCACGCCGTCGATCCGCGGCGCGAACTCCGCCAGCCGTTCCACCCGGTTGCCGGTCTCGAAGTCGTTGCCGGCCGCGACGGCGACGAATGCGCCGCGTGAGACGGCGTAGGTGACCGCCTCCTGGAGGACAGGCGCCGGCGGTCCGAGCCGGCCGATGCTCAGATTCAGCACCTTCGCGCCGTTGTCCACCGCGTACCGGATCCCGCGTGCGACGACGTCGTCGGTTCCCTGCTGGGGGCTGCGGAAGATCTGATCCCACGTGCTGGCAATGACCTTGACCGGCATGATGCGCACGTTGAAGGCGATGCCGGCGGTACCGATGCCGTTGTTCGTGAGCTGGCCGATCGTGCCGGTCACGTGCGTGCCATGCCCGTCGAGGTCGAGCGGCAGCGTGGTGTCCCAGACGAAGTCGCGAGGCGACACGAAGCGATCCGGACCGGTCAGGTCGGGCGCGGCGGCAAACGGCACGTCGATCGCGCCGAGCGCGGGAAAGATCGTCCCGCCGCGCCCCAGCCGGAAGGCGCCCGCCTGATACCGCATGATCCCGGCGCGGAAGGCCACGCCGCTGTCGAGGACGGCGACCGTAATGGCGGGGGTGGCGCCCGGATTGATGTCCCAGGCCCGTTCCATGTCGATGACGGGGTAGTTCCACTGGCGTGAATACAGCGGGTCGTTCGGCACGAACCGGGGGTACACGCGGTAGCGCGCCTGCGCGTACTCGACGTCCGGCTCCGCATCGAGCCGTTCGGCGACGGCGGCCGGATCCGCGTCCGCATCGATCGACACGATGTCGAAATCGGCGTAGCTTGGCGCCCGCTCCGCGGTGCCCTCCACTTGCGCCAGCAAGGCACGCCGGGCCTCCATGGAGGTGCCCGGGCGGAACTTGACAATGACGCTGCCGCGGAGGAACGGCTCGCCGTCGGGGAGATCGGCGCGCGGCGCGCGCGGCGCGTCGAATTCGCGCAGGCCGCGATCGATGCCGGGCGGAGCGGTGTCGGACAGGAGGCCCTGGAACGGCGGCACCTGCGCGTGCTGCGTGCCTGCCGACACCAGCCAGATCACCGCGGCGACGTACGTCAGGCCGCGTGCTGCGATCGTCCGGGAGAGTGCCATGAAAATCCCTGGGGCCTCGACCTACAGGTAACTGAGCGGGTCCACGTCGTACTGGGCCGGATCGACGGGCGCCTGGATCGACTGCGGCTCGCCCTCGCGCGCCTCCCAGAGATTCACCTCGATGGGGCGCTCCACGCGGGCGCCGCCGTTGTCGAACAGAATGCGCACGCGCGGCCGGTACGGGTCCGGCGCGTACGCCTTCAACACCACCGCGATCTCGCCGGTGTTCAGCCGGACGAGATTGCCGACCGGATAAATGCCGACCAGCTGCACGAACCGCCGGACCAGGTTCTGGTCGAACTGCTTGCCGTCGTTCCGCTGCAGCACGGCGAGGATGCGATCGGTGGGGAACGCCTCCTGGTAGATCCGCTGCGAACGCATCGCGTCGTAGACGTCGGCAATCCCGCAGATCATCGTCCCGAGGTTCAACGAAGGGCGCGACGCGCCGGCCGGATATCCCGTACCGTCCAGGCGCAGGTGGTGCTCGAAGGCGACCACCGGCGCGAGCGCCGGCATCTCCGGCGTGCGGCGCAGGATCTCCGCGCCGTCCACCGTGTGCCGCCGCAGGACGTCGAACTCGCGGTCGGTCAGCTTGTCGGTCTTGTTCAGGATCTCGGACGGCGTCCGGACCTTGCCGATGTCGTGCATCAGCGCCGCCAGCCCGATCTCCCGCAGCAGCGGCCCCTCGATGCCGAGCCCGCGCGCCTGCCCCATGGTGAGGATCGACACGTTCACCATGTGCGTGAACGTGTAGGTGTCGTAGCTCTTCAACGCGGTCAGCGCCAGCAGCGCCGTCCGGTTGTGCGACACCTCGTGCGCCAGCGCGTCGACGATGTTGCGGCCGGCGTCGGCGTCGGGCATCCCCTCGGTCTGGGCGCTGTCCCACAGCCGGCTCGCCACCGAGACCGCCTCGTTGTAGAGGCGGCGGTAGTCCTTCATTTCGACCGACGGCGCCTCGCTCTTGTCGAGCTGGAGCCGGCCGACGCGGATGTGTCTCAACGCCAGCGTCTTGGTCGCCTGTTGCGCGTCGCGGCCGCCGAGCGTCTGCACGAACTGCGACAGTTCGTCGGCGGTCACCCCCTTGTCGATGACGATCCGTTCGATGCCGGCATCGTGGAGCTGGCCGATCAGCTTCCCCATGCTCTCGCCGGCGCGCGGCACCGGGATGTCGCCGACCACCAGCTCGCCGCCGACGATGCCGATCGCCACCATCGGGGCCGCCGCGTGCACGAGGTCCAGCGTATCCGACAGCGCCGTGATGTTGCGGCCGACGAGCGGGTGCGCCGGCGCGTACAGCTGCACGGCGCGGAGCGCGGCGGCAAACCGACGCAGCAGCTCCTCGGCGAGTCTGGCCTTCTGCATAGCGCTCATGCGTGTTGTCGCTCCCGCTGCGGCGGCACCCGCAGGTACGGCCGCACCGCCTTCCGGACGCCGCGGCTTCCGTGTCGGGCGGCCTCTTCGAGAATCGCCACCGTCTCCGGCGTGCCGATCCGGCGCAGCGCCGCCGCCGCCGCCCCGCGCAGCGCCGCCGTGCGGAACGGCGCCCACCACTTGCCGCGATAGAGCGCCTCGCGCAGCGCGCGCGTCGACTCGGCGTGACTGCCGAGCCCGCCGAGCGCGTCCATGACCTGGGCGTGAATCTCCACGAGCGCGCCGCGCGGCATCGAGCCGGTCAGGACGGCGCACAGCAGCGGCACGACGCGCTCGTCGCGCAGCCCGATCACCTCCTGCAGGACCGTCGTCCGGGCGCCGCCGGCCACCAGCGCGCGCTGGAGCAGTGCGAACGCCTCGGGCGAACCCCTCTGAATGATGGCGCGAATCGCCTCGCGCTGAACCTGCGGATCGCGGTCTCCGAGCATCGTCGACAGCTCGGCGAGCGCTTCCTCGCCCCCGAACATCCGCAGCAGCTCGATCGCCGTCCGCCGCACGGCGGGATTGGCCGACAGCTTCAGCTGCTCGACCGATTCGCGGCCCGCCGCGCCGAAGCCGAAGAGCAGCTCGCGGAGCCGCCGAATCGTCCGGACATTCTCTTCCGCGGCGAGCGCCTGCGCCAGCGGCTTGATGATGCGCGGCCCGATGGTGCGGCACAGCCCCGTCACCGGCTCGACGTCCGGGTCTTCGACGGCGCGCAGGCGCGCCACGAGATGCCGTGAGAACGGTCCGGCGACGAGCGCGTCGAGCGCCGACTCGGCCGCGTGCCGGATCGGCTCGTGTCCCTCCGGGCTCGTCTCGCGGACGAGCGCGGACGTGAGCTGCTGCGCGTCCTCCATCCGGCCCGCCTGGACCCGTCGATCGATCTCGGCGGTGACGAGCCGGGCGACTTCGCCCCAGGGCGCCGTCTCCTGCTCGATCGCCAGCAGATCGAGCAGCAGCTGGACATCGAGATCCCTCACGGCCTGATTCGAGACCGTGCCCAGCCATCCCTGGATCCGCTCGGGCGGATCGTCGGAGGTGCGTTCGACGTCGATCGCCTGTGTGCGCGCGCTCGACAGCTCGCGCGCGTACTCGGCCGAGACGTACCGCTCGTCCGAGTACGAGGTGAGCATGTGATGGGCCGACTGCCAGAGATCCTCGAATCCGGGCTCGCGCCCGAGCGGGCTCTCGGCCGCCTCCTCCTTGGCGAGGTCGAGCAGCCGCTCCTTGCGATCCAGTTCGGGCACGAGCGCCTCGAACGCCTGCGCCAGTCGTTCGGACGCGCCGCGCTCGTTGACCACCGACCCCGCCACGAAAGAAGCGATTGTCTCGTCCTTGATGCGGTTGACGACGGCGGTGGCGAGCTGGGCCTGCGCCGGCTCGGGCGACAGCGTGTGCCGGATGACGGCGAGGAGCATGTCGGGCGTCACCCGCGACATGGCATCGGCGGCCGTCTGGAGCACCGCGTCTTCACCCTGTGCCTTGGGCCGCTCCGCCGTCGCCTTGAGCAACTCTTCGACCAGGTGCAGGAATGCCGCGGCGCGGGCGCCCATCGGCACCTCGCCGGCCGCCGCCGCGCTCTGGAACCGCCCGAGCAGCTCTGCGAAGCGCCCCGCGTCGCCGAGCGTATCGATCAGGGCGGCGAGGGCGCGCTCGTCGAGTGGTCCCGCGCTCCCCTGCAGGCAGTAGGCGATGATCGCGTCCCACTGGCTGGCGTCGCGGCCGGCACGCTCGCGCAGCACTTCGGCGTAGTCGATCTCGCGGAGCTCGAAGTGGGCGCGCCCCGCCTCGGCCCACGCCCTGGCGATGCCCCCCTCGGCAATCAGCTCGTCCGCCGGGCGCGCCAGGAGCAGGAGCAGGGCGTGCCAGTCCTGCACGCCGGCGGCGCGCTCGATGCGCACCGTGCCAACGAGGCGATCGTGCATCAGCTCGGCGAGCTCGACGATCGCGGGGTCGGGCTTCGCCGGTGACCGGCCGTCGATCCCCAGTGTGTCGGGCAGCACGGTAAGCAGCAGATCGCCGGAGGGAATGAGCCGCTCGGCGGCCGCCATCACCCGCGACAGCGACGTCTGGATCGCCGGATGCGTCGCCGGATACAGCGACACCGACCGCGCCGCCGCCCGGCAGGCGCGTGCAAATTCCGCGAGCACCGCGCTCTGCTCGGCGGACATCGGACTGGCGGCGGGAGCCGGGGTCGTGGTCACTGTCAGTTCCTGGTGCTTGGTGCCTGGTCCTCGGTCGCAGGCACGAGCCACTGTCCAGTTTATACTGACCGTTCTTCCATGAGCTTTGTCGACGTGATCGCGAAAAAGCGCGATGGACGCGCGCTTTTGCGCGAGGACATCGAGGGGTTTGTCACCGGCGTCACGGCGGCAGAGATTCCAGACTACCAGGCGGCGGCCCTGCTGATGGCGATCGTCATCCGTGGGATGTCCGACCAGGAGACCGCCTGGCTGACCGAGGCGATGGTCCGGTCCGGCGATCGCGTCGATCTGTCCGACATCCCGGGGGTGAAGGTCGGCAAGCACAGCACCGGCGGCGTCGGCGACAAGGTCTCTCTCGTCCTGGCCCCGCTGGCCGCCGCGTGCGGCGTCGTGGTGCCGAAGATGTCGGGCCGCGGCCTCGGGCACACCGGCGGGACGCTCGACAAGCTGGAATCGATTCCCGGCTATCGCACGGACCTGACGATCGACCAGTTCAAGGACGTGCTGCGGCGCGTCGGAACGAGCATCATCGGACCGACGGCGGCGCTCGCGCCCGCCGACAGGCGGCTGTACGCGCTGCGCGACGTCACGGCCACCGTCTCGAGCGTACCGCTCATTGCCGCATCGGTGATGAGCAAGAAGCTCGCGGAAGGCGGAGACGCGCTCGTGCTCGACGTCAAGTGCGGCCGCGGCGCGTTCATGACGTCGCCGGCCGACGCGCGGGAGCTGGCGCGCCGGCTCGTCGCGATCGGCGCCCACGGGGGGTTGCGCACCGAGGCGCTCGTCACCGCGATGGACAGTCCGCTCGGCCGCGCCGTCGGCAACGCCGTGGAGATCGTCGAATGTCTCGAGACGCTGAAGGGGCGCGGGCCCGCCGATCTGGTGACGCTCGCGGTGACGCTGGCCGCGCGCATGCTCGTGCTCGGCGGGCGGGCGGGCGAGGCGGACGCCGAGGCCGGGGCGCGCCGCGCGCTCGCGTCGGGCGCGGCGCTCGACAAGATGCGGGCGCTCATCGACGCGCACGGCGGCGACAGCCGCGTGGTGGACGACTACACCCGGCTGCCGCAGGCGACGCGCCGCTCGGCCGTTCCGGCGCCCGCCGCGGGCTTCGTGGAGGCGATTCACGCCGATCTGGTGGGCCGCGCGTCGATGGCGCTCGGCGCCGGACGCCGGCGCATCGACGACCCGATCGACCGCGGCGCGGGTGTCCTCGTGCTGAAGAAGCCGGGGGAGCCGGTGGCGGCGGGCGAAACCGTGCTCGAGCTGCTCTTCAACGACGACCGCGGACTCGCCCAGGCGTCGGCGCTCGCGCGCGAGGCCATCCAGGTCGCGGACGCGCCGCCGGCGCTGCCGCCGCTCGTTCTGGGAAGGGTCGCGTAACGCCATGACCGGCACCGCGGACGCTCCGCTCACCGACTCCGGACACCGCCTCCGCGTTGCGGCGGTGGCGCTCGTGGCGATGTTCGCCGGGGCCGCCTGGCTGCTCGGGTCGACGGCGGGCTACCGCGCGCAGGCGGCGGCCGGCGCGCTCTGCTTGATTGCCGTCGTGGCCTGTTTCTCGCCGAACCTCCGGCTCGTCAACTGGCGGACCGTGCTCTGGGGGATGGGGCTGCAGCTCGGGCTCGCGCTGGTCATCTTGAAGCTGGAGGTCGGCGGCTGGCGGCCGGGCTACGCGTTCTTCAGCGCCGTCGGCGCCGGCGTCAGCCGGTTCCTGCAGTTCACCGATGCCGGATCGCGGTTCGTCTTCGGCGCGCTGGCCAATCCCGATACGCTCGGCAAGGCGGTGGGCCTGGACAACGGGTTCGTCTTCGCGTTCGTGGCGCTGCCGACGATCATCTTCGTCTCGTCCTTCTTCACGGTCCTCTACTACTTCGGCATCCTCCAGTTCGTCGTCCGGATGATGGCGCGCGCGATGATGCACCTCATGCGGACGAGCGGGGCGGAGACGCTCTCGGCGGCCGCCAACGTCTTCATGGGGCAGACGGAGGCGCCGATCATCGTCAAGCCGTTCGTGCCGCGCATGACGCAATCGGAGCTGCTTGCGATGATGGTGGGCGGAATGGCGACGATTTCCGGCGGCGTGATGGCCGTCTACATCGCGCTTGGCGCCGACCCGGTCGCCATTCTGACGACGAGCGTGATGGCGGCGCCGTGCGGGCTGTACCTGTCCAAGCTCCTGCTGCCCGAGGTGGAGCGGCCGGAAACGCTCGGATCCGCGCCCGTGCACGTCGAGAAGCGGCACGTCAACGCGGTCGACGCGGCGGCGAGCGGCGCCTCCGACGGGCTGGTCCTGGCCGTGAACGTGGCGGCGATGCTCATCGCGTTCCTCGCGTTCATCGCGCTCGTCGACTTCCTGCTCGGGTCGATCAATCCGGGCCTGACGCTCGCCCGGATTTTTGCGGTGGTGTTCGCGCCGGTGGCGTTTCTCATGGGTGTGCCGGCGGCCGACGTCGGCCCGCTCGCGGACCTGCTCGGCACCAAGCTCGTCGCCAACGAGTTCGTGGCGTTCGTCAAGCTCACCGGCGAATACAGGGGCGTGATCAGTGACCGGTCCTACGTGCTGGCGACGTTTGCGCTGACCGGCTTTGCCAACATCGCGTCGATCGGCATCCAACTCGGCGGCATTGGCGGCATGGCACCGAATAGGCGCGGCGACCTGGCGCGGCTCGGCGGGCGGGCGCTGCTCGCCGGCTTCGTCGCGACGCTCGTCAACGCGTGCGTGGCGTCGATGCTGCTGTAAATCAGTTGTCAGTTGTCGGTTCTCAGTTGTCAGTTATCAGTGGCCCGTTATTGGCGAAAAATGCGCAATGTGTCGCACGACTGACGCGATTGACAACCGACAGCTGAGAAGCGCGACAACTGACAACTGACAACTGATAACTGATATGAATGCAGCCCTCTTCGAGCGCGTCGAGGCGGCGGTGGAGGCGATCCGCCGGCGGCACCGGACACCGCCGGACGTCGCCGTCGTGCTCGGGTCCGGGCTCGGCGAGGCGGCCGACGCGCTCGCCGAGGCGACCACCATCCCGTACGCGGACCTGCCGCACTGGCCGGTCGCCAGGGTGGTCGGGCATCCGGGACGCCTGGTGATCGGCCGGTTTGCCGGCCGGTCCGTGGCGGCGCTGGCGGGACGCGTGCACCTGTACGAAGGCCACGGCCCGGCCGATGTGGTGTTCGCCATCCGGGTGATGGGACGCCTCGGTGTACGCGTCCTCGTCCTCACCAATGCGGCCGGGGGCGTGAACACCGCGCTCCGCGCGGGTACGCTGATGATCATCGACGACCACATCAACCTGCTCGGCGTGAATCCGCTCGCCGGCGAGAACGACGAGCGCTTCGGGCCGCGGTTTCCCGACATGACCGAGGTGTACTCGCGGCGTCTGCGGGCCGTCGCAGACGAGGCGGCGGCGGCACGCGGCGTCCCGGTCGCCCATGGCGTCTATGCCGCCTGGCCCGGCCCGAGCTATGAGACGCCGGCGGAGATCCGGTACCTCCGCACGGCTGGCGCCGATGCGGTGGGGATGTCGACGGTGCCGGAAGCGATTGCCGCGCGGCACATGGGCATCGAGGTGCTGGGCATCTCGTGCATTACGAACATGGCCGCCGGCGTGCTGCCGCAGCCGCTCCGGCACGAAGAGGTGCTGGACACGGCGCGGCGCGTCCGCGGCGCCTTCACGGCGCTGCTCGAGGGGATCGTTGAGCGACTCTGATCTTGTTCGCGCCGCGCGGCAGGCACGACGCCGGGCGCACGCCCCGTTCTCCGGGTTCAAGGTGGGCGCCGCGCTCGAAGCGACCGGCGGCACCATCGTGACCGGCTGCAACATCGAGAACGTGTCGTACGGCCTCACCATGTGCGCCGAGCGCGTCGCCGTCTTCAAGGCGCTCTCGGAAGGCCATCGCCGGTTCCGGCGCATTGCCGTCGTCGCCGACGCGGCGGCGCCGACGCCGCCCTGCGGCGCCTGCCTGCAGGTGCTCTGGGAGTTCGGAGGCGACCTCGAGGTGATCCTCGCGAACCTCCGGCGCGAGACGGGACGCCATCGCCTTAGCGAGCTCCTGCCGCTGCCGTTCGATCGGCGACAACTGAAGTAGGCAGTAGGCAGTAGGCAGTAGGCGGTTGGGGTTCTTGGTTCTTGGACCGCTATACGGCTCCAAACGAGAATTTTGTACCCGCCATGACAAGCCGTATAGCGGTCCTAGTGCGTGGCAGAAAGCGATGTCACTCGCCGAGGCCGTGTATGTGGCGACACGCAGACTGCCAACAGAGGAACGATTTGGCCTGTCGATTCGGGAACTTGAGACCCACGTTATGCTTGCAGAGAGGCTACGCGTGATCCCGGATGACATCGCCAGCGGCCTTATGGCGCAACTTGCTGAAGTGGGTCGGCTGATTACCGGCCTGGCGAAGTCGCTGAAGCGGTAACTGCCTACTGCCTACTGCCTACTGCCTACTAACCATGCTGCCGACCATCGAATGGCAACGCGACGCCGTCGTCATGATCAACCAGCGGAAGCTGCCGTCCGCGGAAGTGTATGTCACGTGCAGGACGGCGTCCGAGGTAGCGAAGGCGATCAAATCGATGGTGATTCGCGGCGCGCCGGCGATTGGCGTCGCCGCGGCAATGGGGATCGCGCTCGGGATGCGGCGGAGCAGGGCGACCGGCACCAAGCAGTTTGCCGCCGAGTTCCAGAAGACGTGCGACCTGATGGCGGCCACGCGGCCGACGGCGGTGAACCTGTTCTGGGCGATCGATCGCATGAAGCGTGCGTTTGCCGACGCCGCACAGGCGGGCTGCTCGGTCACGGAGATCGCGCAGCGACTCGAAACCGAGGCGCTGCGGGTCCATGACGAAGACGTGGCCGGCTGCCGGTCGATGGGCGCGCACGGCGCGACGCTGGTGCCCGAGTCGGCCAACATCCTCACGCACTGCAACGCCGGCGCGCTGGCGACCGCCGGCTACGGGACGGCGCTCGGCGTCGTTCGTGCCGCCGTCGAGGGCGGGAAGAAAGTGGCGGTGCTTGCCGACGAGACGCGGCCGTTCCTCCAGGGCGCGCGGCTGACCGCGTGGGAGCTGGTCAGGGACGGGATCGACACGACCGTCATCACCGACAACATGGCGGCGGTGATGATGCGGCAGGGTCACGTCGACCTGGTCGTCGTCGGCGCCGATCGGATCGCCGCCAACGGCGATGTCGCCAACAAGATCGGCACCTATGGACTGGCCGTGCTGGCGAAGGAGCACGGCATTCCGTTCTACGTCGCGGCGCCGATCTCGACCGTCGATCTGGCGACGCCGGACGGCAGTCGGATTCCAATCGAGGAGCGCGGCGCGCGTGAGGTCACGCACGTCGGGCCGGCCCGGCTGACGCCCGACGGTGCCCGCGTCCGCAACCCCGCCTTCGACGTGACGCCCGCCCGCTATGTCACCGCGATCGTCACCGAACGGGGCATCGTGCGGCCGCCGTACGAGACGTCGCTGGCACAATTAGTAGGCAGCAGGCAGCCGGCAGTGGGCAGCCTGACCTGAGGTGCCGTTGACCGCCCACTGCCTACTGCCTACTGATGAGAGTTCTCGGCATCGAAACGTCGTGTGACGAGACGGCCGCCGCCGTGGTGGAGGAAACCGGCGAACTCGAGCGGCCGTGGCGCATCCGTTCCAGCGTGGTCGCCTCGCAGGTCGCCGTGCACCGCGAGTGGGGCGGCGTCGTCCCGGAGCTCTCCGCCCGGCAGCACGTGCGCGACATCTGCGGCGTCGTGCGGCAGGCGCTCGAGGCGGGCGGCGGCGGGTACGACGCGATCGCGGTGACCCAGGGACCCGGGCTGGTGGGATCGCTGCTGGTCGGACTGGCCTTTGCGAAGGCGCTCGCCTGGGCCCGCTCGGTGCCGCTCATTCCCGTCCACCATCTGGCCGGCCACATCGAATCGCTCGTCCTCGAACGCGGGGAGATGCCGCGGCCCGCCGTCGTGCTCGTCGTCTCCGGCGGGCATACGAACCTGTATCGGATTGAGCAGCCCGGCCGCTACGAATTGCTCGGGCGGACGCGCGACGACGCCGCGGGGGAGGCGTTCGACAAGGTGGCGAAGCTGCTCGGGCTCGGGTACCCCGGCGGACCTGCCATCGATCTGGTCGCCCGCCACGGCAACGATCGCGCCGTGCGGTTTCCGAAGACGCGGCTCACGCACGCCGATCGCAACGCGCCGCACCTGCCCGGCCGCCGCGACTTCAGCTTCAGCGGGTTGAAGACGTCGGTCGTGCGCCACGTCGCGGCGCGCCGCGAGGATCTCGGACTCGACGGCCTGCCGCCGGCCGAGGTGGCTGACATCGCCGCCAGCTTCCAGCGTGTCGTCGTCGAGACGCTGCTCGATCGGCTGTTCGAGGCGGCGCTCTGGTACGACGCGCGCAGCGTCGGGATCGCGGGCGGCGTCTCCGCCAACAGCCGGCTGCGCGAGGAGGCGGAGGCGCGCGGCGCCTCGCGCGGCCTCCCCGTGTTCATCCCGAGCCCGGCGCTCTCGACGGATAATGCCGCGATGATTGCGGCAGCGGGGCTGCGCCGCTACCGCGCGGGCGTGGTCGGGGGCCCCGACCTGAATGCCGACCCGTCGCTGCCGCTCCAGGCTGCATGAAGGCGCTCACCGAATATCTCTGGTTCGAGACGAAGAAGCGGCAGGAGTTCGTCCGCATCACCGATGAGGTGGCGGATATCGTCCGGCGGAGCGGCGTCGCCGAAGGTCTGGTGCTCGTCTCGCCGATGCACATCACGGCCGCCGTCTACGTGAACGACTGGGAGAACGGGCTGATCCACGATTTTCAGGTGTGGCTGGAGAAGCTCGCCCCGGCGGGGCGCGACTACCGCCACCATCAGACCGGCGAGGACAACGCCGACGCCCATCTCAAACGCACGCTGATGGGGCATCAGGTGGTGCTGCCGATCACGAAAGGGAAGCTCGACCTCGGGCCGTGGGAGCAGGTCTTCTACGCGGAGTTCGACGGGCAGCGCCGCAAACGGGTCATCGTGAAAGTCATGGGTGAATAGTGAACGACAGAAATGCTGATCGGCGGGAGTATCCGGAACGGCCGATTGTTGGCGTCGGCGCCGTCATCGTCCGCGGCGGCGAAGTGCTCATCGTCCGGCGCCGCTACGAGCCGCTGGCCGGGCGCTGGAGCCTGCCCGGCGGAACGCTCGAGCTCGGCGAGACGCTCGAAGCGGGCGTCGCGCGCGAGATGCTCGAAGAGACCGGTCTCGAGGTGGAGGTCGGTCCCGTGATTGAGGTGTTCGATCGCATTCTCCTGGACGAGACGCGGCGCGTGCGGTACCACTTCGTGCTCGTCGACTATCTCTGCTGGCCCGTCGGCGGCGAGTTGCGCCCGGGGTCGGATGTCGACCGCGCCGTCTTCGTGCGGCCCGCGGACCTGGGTCCTTACGACCTGACGGCGAAGGCTCGTGCGGTCATCGACCGCGCGCTCGAGCTGGCGCGTGAGGCGCCGCGGGCGGTGAGGTGAGGTCGTATGGAACTGTCGCGCGACGCGGCTTGGCAGCTCCTGACGGAATGGACCAAGAGCGAGAGCCTGCGCAAGCACGCGCTCGCGGTCGAAGCGGCCGTCCGCGGCTACGCCCGCATATTCGGCGAAGACGAGGAGGCGTGGGGCATCGTCGCGCTGCTCCATGACTTCGACTACGAGCGCTATCAGACGGCGGCCGATCACCCGTTCCGCGGCTGCGAGGAGCTGCGGCGGCGGGCGTATCCCGAATGGATGACGCGCGCCATTCTGTCGCACGCCGACTACAGCGGGGTGCCGCGCGAGACGCGGCTCGAAAAGACGCTGTATGCCTGCGATGAGATGGCCGGGTTCGTGACGGCGGCCGCCCTCGTCCGGCCCACCAGGAGCATTCTCGACCTCGAGGCCTCGTCGGTCCTCAAACGCATGAAGGACAAGGCTTTTGCGCGGGCGGTCTCGCGCGACGACCTGCGCCGCGGCGCCGTCGAGCTTGGCCTGCCGCTCGAGGAGCACGTCAAGAACGTCATCGCCTTCATGCGCGAGCGCGCCGACGCCCTCGGCCTGGCGGGGGTCTGACCCCAGAACGGGTCGTCACCGGGATTCTGCCCCTCGTCACCGCCTGACCCGCCCGTAAACGCCCCGCTGGCAGGTGGCGTAAAACTTACAAGCACCCCCCTTCGCGGCAATGGTCGACCTCGTCTTCTTCTACGGGACGCTGATGACACCGTTCAACCGGACGGGGCGGCTCCGCGTCGACCAGCACTTGGTGTATCTCGGACGCGGCACCATTGCGGCGGCGCTGTTCGACCTCGGGATCTATCCGGCGGCGGTGCCGGCCTCCGACGCCCGCGTCTGGGGCGAGGTCTACCGGATGACCCACCCGGCGATCGTGCTGCAGGCGCTCGACGAGTTCGAGGGGTGCCGCGCGGACGAGCCGCAGAGCAGCCTCTATACGCGCGAGATCACGCGGGTCACGCTCGAGGACGGCCGCGTCGTCGAGGCGTGGGCGTACTTCTACAATGCACCGCTCGGTCGGGCCGAGCGGATCCCCTCCGGCGATTACCTGCAGTACCTCGGCAGAAGGGCCTGAAGGCCCGCCTTCGATCAGGTCCGGCTCCGGTCAGACGCCGCTCCGATTCGCTTTCACCGTCTCGATGAACTCGACGATGGCGCCGATCACGGCGGCCGACGGCTCGACGAACTCGAGGCCCGTCCGGTAGACGACGATATCCTGGTCGACGTCGCTGATGTGCGAGTGGACAACGCGTCCCTTGAGAATCACCGACCTGCCGCCGAGCGTCAGCCGCACGTCGTGGAGCGAGTCAATCTGAAGAGGGAACCGGGTTTCAACGGTGACGCCGCTGCGGCTGATGTCGCGTACCAGCATCGGCTGGAACACCATCACCTCGGCGTACAGCTCGCCGAGCATCGGCACCCGCTCGGCCTGCCGCTTGTTGTCGCTCATAGTAGGCAGTAGGCACTAACCCGAAGTTCCCCCTGATTCTGACCCGATTTCTGACGTGAACTCATTGATCGGCCACGACTTCGGCGTGCTGTGGCCGCCGCCAAGTGTTCCCATGTAATAGTGATATATAACTTGTATATAGTGGGTTAGTATGGTATATACGCTCCCATGTATATCGACACGGTGCCCAACCGCACCTCCTCGCCCGCGATTCTGCTGCGCGAAGGCTGGCGCGAGGGCCGCCACACCCACAAGCGCACGCTCGCCAACCTGTCGCACTGGCCCGCCCGCAAGGTCGAGATGCTGCGGCGCCTGTTGCGCGACGAAGTGCTCGTCTCCCCGCGCGACCTGTTCGAGACCGAACGGACGCGCCCGCACGGCCATGTGGAGGTCATCCTCGGCACCATCCGGACACTGGGCCTGGACCGCGTCATCGCATCGAAGCGGAGCCGCGAGCGTACCCTGGTGCTCGCGATGATTGACGAGCGGTTGATCGAGCCGTGTTCGAAGCTGGCGACGACGCGCCTCTGGCACACCACGACGTTGGCCGAGGAATTGGGCGTGGCGGCGGCCGACGAAGACGAGCTCTACGCGGCTATGGACTGGCTCCTGGCTCGGCAGGACCGCATCGAACAGACGCTGGCCGCCCGGCACCTGACCGACGGGGGCGTGGTGCTCTACGACGTGACGAGTAGTTACTACGAGGGGCGGACCTGTCCCTTGGCCCGGTTCGGCCACGACCGGGATGGGCAGACGGGCCGTCCGATCATCGTCTATGGCGTGCTGACCGATGGCGACGGGCGTCCCGTCGCGGTGAGCGTCTACCCCGGCAACACGGGGGACCCCACGACGGTGCCGGACCAGATTGAGAAACTGCGGCAGCGGTTTGGCCTCGCGCGCCTGGTGCTGGTCGGGGACCGGGGCATGCTCACCCACCCGCAGATTGATCGGCTGCAGGCGCACCCGGGCCTCGGCTGGATCACGGCGCTGACGAGTGTCGCCATCCGCAAGCTGGTGACCGAGGGCGCGCTGCAACTGTCGTTGTTCGACGAGCAACATCTGGCCGAAATCACCGCGCCGGCGTTCCCGGGCGAACGCTTGGTGGCTTGCTACAATCCGCTACTCGCCGACGAGCGCCGCCGCAAGCGGCAGGCCTTGCTCGAGGCGACCGCGCGCGACCTGACGCGACTGGTGCGCGAAGTGACACGCCGGACCAAAACGCCGCTCACCGACGCCGTCATCGGCATGAAGGCGGGCAAGATTCTGGCGCGCCACAAGGTGGGCAAGCACTTCGACGTGCGCATCGCGGAGGGCACGTGCCAATGGACCAGGCAGGACGCGTCCATCGCGAGCGAAGCCGCGTTGGATGGCATCTACGTGCTCCGCACGAGCGAGCCGGCTGCACGCCTCTCGGCCGAGGACACCGTGCGCACGTACAAAGGGCTCTCGCAGGTGGAGCGCGCTTTCCGCTGTTTGAAAGGGATCGATCTGCTCGTGCGGCCGATTCGCCATCGGACCGACACGCGCGTGCCCGCGCATATCTTCCTGTGCGTGCTGGCCTACTATGTCGAGTGGCACATGCGACGCGCCTTGGCGCCCCTCCTGTTCGAGGATGAGGAGTTGCCGGCCGCCCGGAGGCGCCGCGACCCGGTGTTGCCCGCCAAGGTCGGTGCGGCGGCGCAGCAGAAGAAAGCGACGCACACCACGCCGGAGGGACTGCCGGTGCACAGCTTTCAGAGTCTGCTGGCCGAGCTGGCGACGCGCTGTCGCAACACCTATCGACTGAAAGGTGAGGACACGGCGTTGACGTTCTCGCAGGTGCCGGACCTGACGGCGGTCCAGCGACGTGCCTATGAGCTACTCGGATTGTTGCCAGTAACCGGAAAGTGATGGTTGGCGTTTCCCTATATCGCTCAGGGAGATACCGTCTGAACCATTGGGGAACCTCGGACTAACCAGTCTGCATTCGGCGGCAAGACCGAAAACCGTACGCAGTGTATGCGATCTACTGCATACCGCCTACTGCCTACTGCCTACTGCCTACTAGTTCATGCGGGGCGCGAGGGCGGGGCGGCTTGGGAGCAGGTCCTCTTCCTCCTCGGCGGGCTGCGACACGGCCCCCGAGGCATCCCGTTCGTCGCCCTCGATCGTATAGGTGAGCACCGGGATCTCGCGCGTCTCCGGATCGAGCTTCAACATCGTCAGCAGCAGGAACGCCTCCGGCTGCTCGATGTTGGCGCAGACGATCACGAGGTGCGGACGCACCTTGCGAATCTGGGAGTAGGCGTGATCGCTCGACTCCACGAACACCATGTCGTAGCGACCGGCATCGAGGACCGCTTCGAGCATGCCGAGCACCTCGGCGTTGCCGTCGACGACAACCACCTTCTGCACCGGCGCGGCCGTGTGAGCTGTGTGTGCCATCAGATCCCGCCTTCCCGCCCGGGAAGGATTCAGGATCCGTGCCACGCTCAGAGAGCCGGTTTCCTGGGACTGTCGCCGTCTGTTCGTTGAGCGCGAACTTTCGTCCTCGGTGGGGCTACCGATCGATAACCCCCTTCGTTGCGCCAGATAGCGTGGATCTGCCACGAAGCGCGTCGGTGGGGACGGTGCAGAATATTACCCATGACATTCAACAACTACATCGACGGCCGCTGGGTGCCCTCGCGCGGAGGCGCCGTGTTCGAAAACCGCAACCCGGCGGATCAGACCGATCTCATCGGAACGTTCCAGGAGTCGACGCCGGAGGACGCGGCCGACGCCGTTGCCGCCGCCTCGCGCGCCTACGCGTCGTGGCGGCTCGTGCCCGCCCCCAAGCGCGCCGAGATCCTGTTCCGGGCCGCAGCCCTCATCGCGGCGCGAAAAGAGGAGTTCGCGCGCGACATGACGCGCGAGATGGGCAAGGTCCTCGAGGAGACCCGCGGCGACGTTCAGGAAGCGATCGATATGACGTACTTCATGGCCGGCGAGGGCCGGCGGCTCTACGGCCAGACGGTGCCGTCCGAGCTGCGGAACAAGTTCGCCATGTCCGTCCGGCAGCCCGTCGGCGTCTGCGCGGTGATCACGCCGTGGAACTTTCCGATGGCGATCCCGTCGTGGAAGATCATCCCCGCGCTGGTGTGCGGCAACACGGTCGTCTTCAAGCCGGCGACGCTGACGCCGCTCTCGGCCGTGAACTTCGTCGGAGTGCTCGAGGAGGCCGGCGTCCCGCCCGGCGTGGTCAATCTCGTCACCGGCGGCGCCGACGTCGGGACGGCGCTCACCACGCATCCTGACGTCTCGGTGGTGTCGTTCACCGGCTCGACGGCGGTAGGGCGGCTCGTCAACCAGAACGCCGCGTCCGCCTTCAAGAAGGTCCACCTCGAGATGGGCGGCAAGAACGTCGTGATGATCATGGACGACGCGCAGCTCGAGCTGGCGGTCGACGGCTGCCTGTGGGGCGGGTTCGGCACGACGGGGCAGCGCTGCACCGCCGCCAGCCGCGTTGTCGTCCACGAGCAGGTGTACGAGGACTTCGTCGAGGCGTTCGTGGAGCGGACCCGCGCGCTGCGTGTCGGCAACGGCCTCGACCCCGGCGTGCAGATGGGCCCCTCGGTCAGCGACGCCCAGGTGGCGACCGTCGGCCGCTACGTCGAGATCGGGCGGCAGGAAGGCGCGCGGCTGCTGACCGGCGGCCGCCGCCTGTGCGACGGCGCGTACGCGCGCGGCTTCTTTCACGAGCCGACGATCTTCGGCGACGTGCAGCCGGCGATGGCCGTCGCGCAGGAGGAGATCTTCGGGCCCGTCGTGTCCGTGATGCGCTGCCGCTCGCTCGACGAGGCGATCGCGATCGGCAACGGGGTGACGTACGGCCTGTCGGCGTCGATCTACACGCGCGACGTGAACAAGGCGTTTACGGCGATGCGCGACATGTACACCGGAATCTTCTACGTGAACGCGCCGACCATTGGCGCGGAGGTCCATCTGCCGTTCGGCGGCACGAAGGCCACCGGCAACGGCCACCGTGAGGCGGGCGTCGCCGCGCTCGACGTGTTTTCCGAGTGGAAGTCGATCTACGTCGACTTCAGCGGCCGCCTGCAGCGCGCGCAGATCGACACGGAATAGTCGGCAGTCGGCAGTAGGCAGTAGGCAGTAGGCAGTAAAAGCGCACTGCTTCTGCCTGTTGAGCACCGCACCCGTCGTCGTGGTGCGCGTGTCGACGATCGGCGCCGCGGCTTCCACTTCGACGACTTCGGTGAGGCCGCCCACCTGCATCTGCAGGTCGAGGTCGACGGTCTGGCCCAGGCTGACGAGAACGTTGCGCTGCTCGACCGGCCGGAAGCCGGCGAGCTCGGCGCGGACGGTGTAGTGGCTTGGCGTCAGGAACGGCTGTGTGAACCGCCCTTCCGCATCAGTCACGACCGTACGGGCCCCTTGTGGACCCGTAATGGTCACTGTTGCCCCCGGGACGGCCAGGCCCTGGGGATCGAGAATACGGCCGCTGATCGTACCGGTGGTCTCCTGCGCGGCGGCGAGTCCGGTCAAGACGAGCGCGAACGCGGCGAAAAAGCCGGGAAGACGTGCATGCATGCTTGTCCACTCCTCGTGTGGTCGCGACCACGGCGTGGAGTCGACGCAAGGCGGCTGCCAGCCATGGTTGTAACTGCTTATGGACCAGCTACTTAGATGGTCAAGTGGGTCGCGGCGCCAGCGCGCGCCTACCGGGCCGTGGCGCGCCGGATGTCGTCTTTCAGCTGCGGATGCACGGGGAAGCCTGCGCCTTCTGCCGCGCGGACGGCCTCCTGGGCTTCGCGGATCCGGCCGGTCATGGCGTAGAGGGCCGCCAGGTTGTTGTGCGCCTCGCCGAAGTGCGGGTCGGTGGCGAGAGCCACCTTCCATTCCCGCTCCGCGTCTTCGAGCTGCCCGTGGCGGAAGTAGGCGCTGCCGAGCGCCAGCGAGACGAACGCCGGCGGCTTCTGGGGCACGATGTTGGTCTGCTTCATCCGCTCGAGCTCCCGCAGGCGCGTTTCGAGCTTCACGATGTACTGCGTCCGGTCGGGGCTCGCCGTCTTGACGGTGCTGCTCTGGAACAGCCGGATGGAATCCCGGAGGTCCCGGATTTCGTCGTCGCGCTGCCGTTCGGCGGTCACGTTTTCGCTGAGTGCACGTCCCACGAGCTCCTCGTAGGTCTCACGGCAATTCCGGTACGCCACAAGCGCGCTCGCGTAGCGCTTGAGCGCCATGTACGACTGTCCGAGGCCGTAGTGCGCGAGCGCGAGCAGGCGGTCCTTCTCGATGGTTTTGCGGAACGCGTCGGCCGCCTTCTCGAACTGCTCGCTCGAGAGGAACTCCAGCCCCGCCCGATAATGCTGCAGTGCCTCACGGCGGGCGCTTTCGGAGGCGTACTGACCGAACGTGGGTGTCGCGAGGAGTACGACGCCGGCAACGAGGAGCGCCCGTCCCGGAATCACTGAACGCCTCCCGTCCAAGAAAAAGGGGCCACGTGACCGTGGCCCCCAAGCATATCCCAATGCTGCCTACCAATTACCAGTCGAAGCGCACGCCCACTCGCGTCGCCAGCGGCGCCTGGAACGACGACCACGACCGGGCGCAGCCGTTGACTGGCTGTCCGAAGTTCGCGTTGGTCGTCCCAAAGCCGATGTCGCTGCAGTTGTCGTAATTGTCCGGCTCACGCCGGTTCGTCAGGTTGAAGATGTCCACCAGCACCGTGACCGCACGCTCACCGATGAGCCGCACCGCGTAATCGGCGTGCACGTCGATGCTGAAGTCCATCGGCGCCCGCTTGCGGACCCCGTCCGCCGTCCGGAAGCCGGCGCCGCGCACCGTCACGGGTATTTCACCGGAGTTCGCATAGTTCGGGTTGGCCGCGAGCTCTGTGAGAGACCGGCCCGAGCCGGCGTTCAGCCCCAGGCCAAAGTTCAAGTCGCGCCACCCGTACGTGCTGAAGATTTTCACCTGATGCGTGCGGTCGTTCGGCAGCACGCCGCAACCCAGCGAGCAGCCCAGGAATCGAATATCGCCTCGATACCCGAACCTGGGCACACCGATCTCGGTGTAGCTGGGATCGTTGGTCGGAAAGTCGAAGAGCGACGTGATTGCCGGGTCGGACTGGTTGTTGTCGCTCCGATAGAACCCTTCGAAGTTGCCCCTCAGCCTCGACCAGCGGTACGACGCGAAGGCCGACCAGTTGTTCGCGAGACGCCTGTCGAGTGTGAGCTCGACGGCGTTGTACTCATGCACTGGATCCTCGAAGTGCGCCTGAGTAACCCCGGCGGTCGCCGGGAACACCTTGGTGTTCCGGTTCACGTTCGTAATGAAGTACTCGACGCTTTCGAGCCCCGGGACGCCCAGGTCGTAGAGCACCATCTGCGCCGTCCCGATATCTTCGAGGATGCGCGGCATATCGCGGTGGATGTAGCGGATCCCGGCGCTCGTCTCCGGAAGCACCTCGAATTCCGCCCCGGCCAGGAACTCATCCTTGTAGGTCGACTTCGCATCCGGGTCGAATTCGGCCGCGTGCAGGCCGGCCAGGATGAAGTGCCGCGTCTGGCCCGCCGCGAGCACTCCCTCAGGGACCGGACGCGTGAGCGCCTCGTCGAAGTAATCCCCGCGGCTGATCCCCGCGTCCGCCGAGAGCGACCGAGCTGCGAGGTCGTTCGGGACCTTCGCGTAGAACCGGCCCCAGTTCGCGTAGACCTTGGAGCGACCGTTCCCCAGGAGGTCGTACGTCCCACCGATCCGCGGGCCCCAGTTGCTGTCCCACTTGATGCGGCAACGAATCAGCGCGCCCGTCCCGTCGCCAAGGCCGGGGCGCGTGTCGTCGGCGTGGCAGAGCGGCGGATCGCCGCCGACCAGCTCCTGCTGCTCGTATCGGATACCAGGACGCACTGTCAGCCGCCCGAGCTGCCAGGTGTCCTGCACGAAGAAATTGAGGTAATCCTGTGTGGTCCTGGGCGCAGGCCCGAAGTTCGCGCGGGTCGCCCGGTAGATTCTCCCGAACACCGGGTCGGGCAGGATCGTGACCGACGCACCGGTTCGCGTCTGCTGCCCGTTGGGCAGAGTAAATGGGGGGCCCGTTCGTCCGAACTCGCGCGTGAAGGTGATGTCTTCGAAAGCCACACCGTACCGAATCTGATGGTCGCCGGCGGCGCCCGTGTCGAAGATGTTGGTCGATTTCGCCTGGTACTGTACGTTCACGCCAGGCTGATTGCTGTCAAAGAAACCGATCCCGCCGAATCGCCGCGTCGGCGTCACCGTCGCATCGTTGAAGAAATGCTGATTGACCGACGGCGTCTCGACGAAGTTGTTCTTCGACCGCGAAACCGAGACTTCGAGCAGCCACGTGGGGCTGAGGATCGCATCGTAGCGGCCGGTCTGCGTGTGAGTGCCGTACTTCGTGAGCTCGCTGAAACGCGCTGTGTCGACGGCGAGCAAGGCCACTTCGCGCTGGGGGCCCATGTCGCCTTTCGACGGATCACCGAACACCGAGAAGTCGATGCGGTGGTTCGTCCGCTGCTGCCAGGTCAGCTTCCCCGCATACGAGTTGCTGAAGCGAACTCGGTCTACGCCGCCGAGGCGCTCGAGCGGGAAGCCGCTGGGCGCAATGAACGTGCGTCTGTCTTCTACGTAGTTGTATGTGCCGTAGAAGAACAGCCGGTCGCGAACGATCCGGCCACCCGCCCCGGCGCCCACATCGAAGCTCGTGCTGCCGGTTGTGTTTACGGTGCCGTTTGGCGTCTGAATCTGCCGCCACGCCGTTTCGAGCGCCTTCGAACGCAGGTGTCCGAACCCGCTGCCGTGGAAGACGTTGGTCCCGCTCTTGGTCACCACGTTGACGACGCCGCCGGTGGCTTGTCCGAACTCCGCCTCAAACCCCGCGGTCTTGATTTGTGTCTCCCTGACGAAGTCGTAGGTCACGCCGGAGCCAAGCGAGTTGAACACGATCGAGTACGACCCGATTCCGCCGTATCCGGCATTGGTGATATTGACGCCGTCGACGACGTACGCATTCTCGAGCCCGCTGCCCCCGGAGATGGAGGGATTCGCTCGCCCGACACCACTGCTGTCGCTGACGCCGGGTGCCATCAACACGACGTCGGTTATGCCGCGCCCGACCGGCAGGTGCCTCAGCACAGTGCTATCCAGAACACTCCCGGCGGTCGTAGTGGTCACGTCGACCACGGGAGCAGCCGCCCGGACTTCGATCGCCTCCGCAACGCCTGCGATCCTGAGCACGAGATCCGTGAGCGTTACGCGCTGGCCGAGGCGAACGCCTACGTTCGTCCGTTCCACGGGCTGGAAGCCCGATAACTCCACCCTCACCGTGTACGTAGCCGGGGGTAGAAACGGCGCAAAGAAGCGTCCTTCAGCGTCGGTGACGAATGTCCGTTCGCCCTCTTCTGACGTGATCGTCACCGTGGCGCCCGGAACGACCGGACCTGCCCGGTGAGCGAACCTGACGTGATCTCCTGGGCCATGGCACTGGAGGAGGCCAGCGCGAACGCCAGGAGTAGAGCACTTATGCGTGCGTACATGTGTTGTGTCTCCTTGACAGAGAGCGCGCGTTTTTCTCGCATACAATCTGGTGGCATCTACGGAAGATGCGTACCAAGGGATCCCCGGCGCGTAAGTGGCGGCGATTCAGTTACTTGCAGGAATAGGCCAGTAACCGGAGGGACGAAGGATCCATGGAGGCCGATTTTGGCGCCCAAAATCATGGATTCTCCACATCTGCTGATGAAAGCATAAGTCTTGTACCACAGGGCGGCCATGCGGCCAACCACCATTTCCGGATACTTCCCACAGGGGGACCCGGGCAGCCAGGTTCTTCGCTTCCGCGTCCGAGATAACCTACGACAAGTCAACGGCTTACAGCTTCTCTGCCGTCGCCGCAGGCGTTCGCAGTTCATCGAGCACACCCGGCTAAAATCCACGTGTGGCGCATCGTGTGGCCGTCATCCCCGGTGACGGCATCGGTCCGGAGGTGATCGCCGAAGCGCTCCGCCTGCTCGCGGCCGCCGGCGGCGTCGACGTGGAGCACCTTCCCTGGAGTGCCACGCACTACCTCCAGACCGGAGTGACGATACCGGCGGACGGGTACGAGACGCTCCGGAGCTTCGACGCCGTTCTCGTCGGCGCGCTCGGCGATCCGCGCGTACCGGACAACTGCCACGCCCGCGACATTCTGCTCGGGACGCGCTTCGCGCTGGACCTGTACGTCAACTACCGCCCGGTCCGCCTGCTCGACGATCGGCTCTGCCCGCTCAAGGGGCGTACGGCCGCCGACGTGAACTTTGTCGTCTTCCGCGAGAACACCGAAGGCGTGTATGTGGGGGTCGGCGGCCGCTTCAAGGCGGGGACGCCGGACGAGATCGCGGTGCAGGAAGAGATCAACACCTTCAAGGGCGTCGACCGGATCGTCCGGTTCGCGTTCACGTTCGCCCGCGCGCGCGGGCGGCGCCGCGTCTGCATGGCCGACAAGAGCAACGCGATGCCCGACGGCCATGCGTTGTGGCAGCGCGTGTTCGCCGAGGTGAAGCCGGAGTACCCCGAGATCGAGGCGACGCACCTCTATATCGACGCGCTCGCCATGTTTCTCGTGCAGGACCCGGGCCGCTTCGACGTCATCGTCACGAACAATCTGTTCGGGGACATCATCACCGACATCGGCGGCGCGCTGCAGGGCGGCCTGGGCATGGCGGCCTCGGCCAACCTGCACCCCGGCCGCACGTCGATGTTCGAGCCGGTGCACGGCTCGGCGCCGGCGCTCGCCGGGAAGAACGAAGCCAATCCGATTGGCGCCATCCTGTCGGCCGCGCTCATGCTCGAAACGCTCGGCCGCGCCGAAGACGCCCGGCGGATCGAGCGCGCGGTCGAAGAGGCGGTGCGGGCCGGCGACGTCACGCGCGACGTGGGCGGCACGCTCGGCACGCGGGAGGCAGGGGAAGCCATTCTCCGGCGGCTGCGTTAATTAAGAACGTCGTCGTTCACACTTCTTGCTTCTATCTTCTCTGTTCGTGTTCACGTTCGGTTCCGTGTTCTGGTTCGTGCGTTCGATGTTCGTACGGAGCGTCCGGCTTCAGCCGGACCGGAACCGTGAACCGCGAACGCCGAACCCTGAACCGAACCCCGAACACGAACCGAGAAGCGAGAACCGAGAAGTGTGAACGACGGTATTCAGTAGCGCTTCTTGAGCTGCCGCATCAGGTCGAACTTGGCGGTGTCGGCAATCGCCATGACGGCCATCACACCCGCCTGTACGGGATCGCTCACCACGAGATCGGCGGCGTCGGGGACGCTGCCGGCCATGTTCAGCGAGATCACGTAGAGCCCCTGCTTCCGGACCTCGTGGACGGCGTCGGTGATCTCGCCGCCCATGAGGGCGCCCGCGAGGACGAGCAGCTTCACCCGCGGCAGGCGGACGACGGAGCGAACGGCGGCGGCCAGCTCCTGCTCGCCGACGAGCGGAATCGTGTCGACCGAGATCCGCTCGCCGCGGATGTTGTGCCGATCGGCCTCCGAGATCGCGCCGAGCGCCACGAGGCCGACTTGCGCGCCCCCGCCCATGACGATGATCCGCTTGCCGTAGATCTTGGCGAATGACGGCGTTTCGACGACCGATGCCACGCCCGGCACCTTCCGGAGGTCGGCCAACACGACATCGAGCGCCGCCCCTTCGAGCGTGAACTCGAAATAGGTCGTCGAGTGCGGATCACCGCCGTGGATGTCGACGTATGTGATGTTGGCGTGATGATCCGCGAGGACCTTCGTCAGCCCGTGCAGCATCCCCGGGCGGTCCGACACAGTGGCGAGGACGGCGTGGGTGGTCACGGTCTGGTGAATCTAGCATGCGAACTGCAGCATCGAAAATCTGCCGTACGCAGAAATGGACGCGTTCACGGCCGCGACGAGTGGCAAGAACTGCCACGTCAAAGTGCGATGGCGCGTTTTGCGCCGAAATCCGCGGCGGCACGACTCTCGCATCGTCGGGAGCCGCGGTTCCAACTGACCTCGGTGACGACGATGCTACGATTGAACGAGGCGCAGCGCGCAGTGCTGATCCAGGCGTTTCCTGCCATTGCCCACGTGGCGGCCGGTGGGTTGGTATTCGGACAGTTCCTGCGCGAACCACCGTTCTCGATCGGATTGGCTCTCGGAGGCGTTGCCATTTGGGTGGGCTTTGTCAGTGGGGCTGTCGCACTCGCGGGGAGGAAATGATGATGGAATTTTTTTTCGTCCTCTTCGGCGGCATCCTCCTGTTTGCCTGGATCATCGTGCTGCTAGATTGGCTTGGTAGCCGGAAGAGGCGAGGTTCCGAGCACCGGCCCACGACGTGAAAGCCGCCCTCGGAGGCACACGATGACGGGGTCATTGTCGTCTTCGTCGTCTTCGTCGTACTTGCGCTGGTGGACGGTCATCGTACTCCTCGACTGAGGCGGCGCAGGGATCGGGCCTCTGGCCACCGTCTGACGACCTGAACGACCGAACGGGCCGAACGGTAGAACGATCCGAACGGCCCGAACGATATTTACGTTCGCGCGTCGAGTGCCGCCTTCACGCGCTCCGGCGTGAACGGCAGCTGGCGCATCCGCGCTCCGGTCGCGTCGAAGATGGCGTTGCCGATCGCCGCGGCCGTCACGGTGATCGTCGTTTCACCCGCGCCCATCGCTTCGGCGTCCGGCCGGTTGATGAGCACGGTTTCGATCACCGGTACCTGATCGCCGAGGAACCACGGCCGGTACGTCCGCCAGTCGATGGAGGTCACCTTCTCGCCGCTCCACGTGACTTCCTCGCGCAGCGCGCGGCTGATGCCGTGGATGATGCCCCCTTCCATCTGGTTGCGCAGGCCATCAGGGTTCGAGATCGGGCCGCAGTCCATCGCCGCGACGCACCGCTTCACGGTGACCAGCCCGGTGCTCTGGTTGACGTCGGCCTCCACGACCATGGCGCAGTAGCCGTTGTCCCCCTCATAGAGCACGCACGCCATGCCGCGGCCGGTGGCAACACCGGACCGGCGGCCGCCGTTGCGAGGCGACGGGCGGCCGTCCCAGCCCGCCTTGGCGGCGCCGGCGCTCACCACCTCGCGCAGCCGCGGATCGCGCAGGTGCCGCAGCCGGTACTCCACCGGATCGGCCTTGAGGCTCGCCGCGATCTCGTCCATGAAGCACTCGTGGGCGAACGTGTTCTGCAGCCGGGCCGGCGAGCGGAGCGGCCCGGTGAAGAACGGCGACTCGATGACGTGCGACAGTGCGCGCTCGCTGCGCACGACGCCGCAGCCGCCGCTGCGGCCGCCGACGGTCCCGGTGACGTACGACGGCGCGGTGTTGCTGCCGTTGTCGAAGCCCGTCGGCGCGGGCGCCGGCGAGCGCGGCATGACGCCCGCCGGCTGGAAGCCGGCGAGATACCCCGTCACCACGTTGCCGGGCTGGTTGTACCCGGGACGGCCGCCCAGGCTGAGCGACCATCCTTCGTAGTCCCACGCGATGATCGTGCCGCTCGGGTCGAGGCCGACGCGCTGCTCGATCACGAACGCGGGTCCGTAGTTCTCCCAGGCCATCTCATCCTGCCGCGACAGCCACACGCGCACCGGGCGGCCGACCGCCTGCGAGAGAAGCGCCGCATCGTACGACACCGTGTCGGCGCCGTTGACGCCGTAGCAGCCGGAGCCCATTCGGAAGATGATGCGCACGTCCTCCGGCTTCAGGCCGAGCAGCGTCGCCATCGTGGCGCGCAGCGGCCAGACGGCCTGTGTGGCCGACCAGATCGTGGCGCGCGTCCCCTGGACGTCGGCCATCGCGCAGGCGGTGCCCACCGAGGCGTGCATCTGGTACGGATGGTAGTACGTCGAGCGCACGACGGTCGCCGCGCCCGCCAGCATCTTGTCCACGTCGCCCGAATCCACCGTGAACGAGTCGCGCGTCGCCGTCTGGCTCCGAAGGTGCTGGTAGAACGTGCGCTGATCCGCGATCTGCCGCCCGGCGCTCCACTCGACCTTCAGCCGCCGCGCGGCCTGTTCGGCCTGCCACGACTTCTCCGCCACGACGCCGACGAAGTTCTTGCGGACGACGACCTTAACGAGGCCCGGCATGCCCTGCACGGATCCTTCGTCAATCTTCAACAGCGTCGAGCCGAGCGCCGGCGGACGGACGACCCGGCCGTGCAGCATGCCGGGCACGCGCACGTTGTGCACGTACTCGAAGCGCCCCGTTGCCATGGCGGGGAAGTCGACCCGCCGCACCGGCGTGCCCAGCACGGTCCACTGGCTGGCCGGCTTCCGCCGCGCCTTCGGGTTGAGCTGCAGGTTGAACCTGTTGCCGCCAATCAGCTCGCCGTACGCCACGCGCCGCGACGCGTCGCCCCGCACCGCGACGACACCATCGACGGCGGTGAGCTGCTCGACCGGGACGCCGAGGCGCCTGGACGCCATCTGCACGAGCGCCTCCCGCGCGGTCGCGCACGCCAGCGCCAGGTTGGCGTGGTTGAAATTGGTCGGGTGCGACTGCGCGCCGGACGTCGTCCCCTGATCCGGCGTCATCGACGTGTCGCACTGGATGAGCGTCAGGCGGTCCATCGGCACGCACAGCTCTTCGGCGACCAGTTGCATCTGCGCCGTGTAGAGCCCGGTGCCGAGCTCGCACTTCCCGGTGTAGGCGGTGACGCGCCCGTCGGCGCCGACGGCGACCCACGAGTCGAGGTTCGGGCTGCCGATGCCGTTGATCCCCTGCGCCGAGACGCTGTCGGGCGCGAGGCCGAGGTCGGTGGCGAGCCGCGCTGCGCTGAAGGCGACGACCAGCGCGCCCGAGCGCTTCATGAAATCACGCCGCGAGAGCGCGGCTTGGGCATCGGAGGTCAGGAGCGGAGTCATGCCGTCCTCCTTTGCACCCCAGCGCGCACAGTCCGCGCGCTGGGGACCCCGCCCAGCCGCTGCTGTTGATAGCGTTTGATGGCCGCGAACATGCGGAGGTGCGCGCCGCACCGGCACAGCACGGTCGACATCGCCTGCCGGATCTGCGCGTCGCTCGCGTTCGGCGTCCGATCGAGCAGCGCCTTGGCCGTCATGATGACCCCGCTGATGCAGAAACCGCACTGCATCGCCTGGCCTTCGATGAACGCCTGTTGAATCGGATGCGGGTTCTCGGGCGACCCGAGCCCTTCGAGCGTCGTGATCTCGGCGCCGGCGACCGACTGGACCGGTATCGAGCAGGAGCGCACGGCCTCGCCTTTCACGATGACCGTGCAGGCGCCGCACTGGCCCAGGCCGCAGCCGAATTTGGGGCCGCGCAACTCGAGGTCGTCGCTGAGCACGTACAACAGGGGCGTGGTCGGGTCGACGTCCACCGTGTGCGCGCGGCCGTTGACCGTCAGGCGAATTACGCTCATGCAGGATCCTTTCGCGATCGTGCGGGGTCCCCAACCCCGGGGCCCCCATCGCGGGGCCCCCAACGTGTCGGCCGCTGTTCACACGACATTTCATTGCGGCGCGACACGTTGGGGACCCCGTCGTGCCGCCCGCGATCCGGGGTCCCCGCCGCGCATGCTTGCGCGGTGGGGTGGAGGTGGGGTGGCGTCGCGTGGTTCGTGCGCGTTGGGGTGCCCTTGCTCTGGCGAATGCTATCAGAAGGCGGGCTCCCGCAAAACCTCGACCGGGCCCTGAAGACCTGCCACGACGGCGCCCGACCGGAGGCCTCAAGGCCTCCGGCTACCACGTGGCGAGACCGGCGGCCGACCGCCGCCGCGCGGCCTCGCGCAGCGCCCGGGCGTCGTGCGGCGTGAACGCCCAATCACCCGTACGGGTCTGCCGCAGCGCCTCGGACGACCAGAGCGCGCGCATGACGCCCGCCGGGGCGTGCGCGTCGGTGCCCAGCAGAAGGTGCCCGATCTCGTGGGCGATCGCCCGGCCGAGCAGCGTTGCGGGCTCGACGCGCGACGCCGCCGCCAGGTCGGAGATGCGGTCCATGTAGATCGTCGCCAGCGAGCCGAACCGCACCTTCGTCTCCACCAGCGAATAGCCGAGCGTGACCGCACCGTCGCACCTTCGCACCTCCGTACCATCGCACCGTTCTCGCGCCGGCAGGCGGACCAGGCGGACCGCCAGCTCGTGTCGCTGCAGGGGAGCCAGGCAGGGATGACCGGCCGCGGCAGCGACCACGCGGTCGCACGCCAGCCACGTGGTCGCGACGCCGGCGCTGTCGAAGATGGTGCTCGCGCCCGCGAGCGCCGCCGCGAGGGTATCGTCGTCAAGGCCGCTCGCGTCGTAGGACCGGATCACGATGGCGCCGCTGCCGGCGGCGATCGATGGGACGGCGAGGAGAAGGATCGGCAGGACCACTCCCGCAATCCCGAGTGTTATGGGGTGAGCTGCGCATGGGCCCACTGTCGGCCCCCGGTGCGGGTGCCTCAATGCACGGGAGGTGACCTGGAGGTGAAATGTGGGTGACATGCTGGAAGTGCCCAGGGTCAGGGCTTTGGGCTCAGGGCTTTAGGCTTTACGCTTAGGGCTTCAGGCGTCGGGCTTCAGGCTCTAGGCTTGGGCCGAAGGCAGGACTCCGGCATGGATACGTCGACCGACACGGGCGGGCGGCTGCGGTTCGGATCGTTCGAGCTCGATATTCGGTCGCGCGAGCTGCGCTCCGGCGGCAGCCGGGTCCGCCTGCAGGAGCAGCCGTTCGAGATCCTGCGGATGATGCTCGAGCGCCCGGGCGACGTGGTCACGCGCGAGGAGCTGCGCCGGCGGCTCTGGCCCGAGGGGACGTTCGTCGATTTCGAGCACAGCCTGAATGCGGCGGTGAAGCGGCTCCGGGCGGCGCTTGGTGACGAGGCGGACAATCCCCGGTTCGTCGAGACGCTGCCGCGCCGCGGCTACCGGTTCATCGGCGCGCTGGCGCCCGAGGGCGCCGACACTGTCGCGGGCACGCTGCCGCGCGTGCGCCTTGCAGTGCTGCCGTTCACGAACCTGAGCGAGCGCACGGCGCAGGAGTACTTCGCGGACGGTCTGACCGAGGAGATGATCGCGCAGCTCGGGCAGCGCTGCCGCGGCCGCATCGGGGTCGTCGCCCGGTGGTCCTCCATGGTGTTCAAGGGCACCACCGCGCGCGCGCGCGAGATCGGCCGTGCGCTCGGCGCCGACTTTTTGCTCGAAGGAAGCGTCAGGCGCGAAGCCGAACGCGTCCGGATCACCGTGCGGCTCATCGACGCGTCGACGGAAACGCAGCTCTGGGCGGAGACCTACGAGCGCGACCTCACCGATTGCCTGTCGGTGCAGGCCGATGTTGCCGCGCGCGTGGCCGATTCGCTGGCGGTGGAGCTCGTCCCCGACGCCCCGATCGACGGGCAGGCGCCGACCACTTCCGTGTCCGCGTACCACGAGTACTTGAAGGGGCGCTACTATTGGAACCAGTGGCTCAGGCCCGACGATGACCTGGGCGATCAGGCGCTGGCGTGCTACGCCGAGGCGCTCCGGATCGACCCGCGCTTCGCGCCGGCGCAGGCCGGCGCCGCGCGCGTCCACATCGCGCGCGCGGTCTCCTACCGCGAGCGGCCGCGCAGCGCGCCCGAGGCGGCGCGCACGGCCGCCAAGCGGGCACTCGAGTTCGACCCGCGGCTGTCGGAAGCCCACCTGGCGCTCGCCGACGTCCGCTGGATGCTCGAGTGGGACTGGCGGGGCGCCGATGCGGAATATCTCCAGGCGATCGCGCTCAACCCGAGCGAGGAAAGCGCCCACCGCCGGTACGGCACGATGCTCATTGCCGTCTCCCGGCCCGCGGAAGCGATTCGCGAGACGGAGCGCGCGTGCGAGCTCGACCCGCTCTGCCTCGTCGTGAACACGAGCGCGGCCTGGGCGCGGTATCTCGCCGGCGACTACACGGGCGCGCTGGAGCGCTGCCGGCGGACGACCGACATCGACCCGCAGTACCTTCCGGCGCGCGAGATCGTCGGCCTCGTCTACCTGCAGACCGGCAAGGCGCGCGACGCGATCGCGGTGCTCGAAGCGGCCCACGCGGCAGGCGCGCACGCCGCCGCGCTCGCCGCCTCGCTGGCGCACGCGCACGCGGTGGGCGGCGATCGCGCCTCTGCCGAACGCCTGCTCGCCGAGCTGCAGCAGCGCGGTCGCGGGCGCTACCTGTCGCGCTCCCATCTGGCGCTCGCGCATGTGGGGCTTGGCGACGCCGACGCCGCCTTTGCGGCGCTGGAGCACGCCGTCGCCGACGCCGATCCGGTGCTCGCGTATCTGGCCGTCGAACCGCGGCTCGAGCCGCTCCGTGCAGACGCACGCTACGGCTGCCTCCTTGATCTCCTGTGCCTGAGATAAAGGCTCGCGAGGCTCCGCTTCAGACCGTCGAACACGTGCGGGCGCGGCTCCGCCTCGCTAGCGACAGTATTGGTCTTGCCCGCCTTCGGCGGGGCGAGACGTCTTGAAGGCCGTCCGGAAAACTTGAGTCCAATGCAAAGATTTCCAGCCTTCAAGACGTCTGGCGCCGCCCGCCGCCGCATGCAACTGGTCGACGTCGTCCGCGTCGGCCCACCCGACGGCGCAACCGGGGCCCCCACGCCGCCTGCGGCGTGGGGTGGAAGCGTGCGCCGTGGGGGCCCCGGCGGCGCGGTCGAGCGGCACCAGGACGTCGCGGCCGCGGAGGAGCCGCTCGAGATCCGGCTGCAGGGCTCGCCGTTCGTGGTCACGATGCGCACGCCGGGCGCGGATCGGGAGCTGGCGGTCGGCCTGCTCGTGTCCGAGCGCGTGATTGCCGGCCTCGAGGACATCGGCACGATCCGCCACTGCGAGAGGACGACGGAGGAGGGCGAAGAGAACGTGCTCGACGTCACCCTCGTCGGAGCGGCGGCGGCACGGGCCGACGCGGCCCTTCTCGGCCGGCGGCTCGTGACGACGACCTCGGCGTGCGGCGTGTGCGGACGGCGCTCGATCGACGAGCTGATGCAGGATGTGCCGCCGGTGACCGGCGGCTGGGTGATGGCGGCGGCCGTCGTGGCGGCGCTCCCGAAGCGGCTGCGTGGCGCGCAGGCGGTATTCGACGAGACCGGGGGCCTCCATGCAGCCGGCCTGTTCGATCCCCACGGAACGCTGGTGGCGGTGGTCGAAGACGTCGGCCGCCACAACGCGGTCGACAAGGTGATCGGCGCGCAGCTGGTCGGCGAGCGGTGGCCGCTGGGCGATCTCGCGCTGTTTGTGAGCGGCCGCACGTCCTTCGAGATCGTGCAGAAGGCGGTGGTGGCCGGGATTCCGATCGTCGGAGCGGTATCGGCGCCGTCGAGCCTGGCGATCGAGCTGGCGCGGGCGGCGGGTGTCACGCTGCTGGGCTTCGTGCGGGGCGACACCTTCAATATCTACACGGGAGAAGAACGCATCGTGGTCTAGCTGGTAGCCGGTAGCCGGTAGCAGGAACCAGGAACCAGGAACCGCTACCGGCTACCAGCTACAGGCTACCGGCTACCAGCTACAGGCTACCGGCTTTATCCTTGAACGAGTGCGGATCCTGGTCGTCGAGGACGAGCTGAAGGTCGCCAACGCGCTCCGCGAAGGGCTCCAGGGCGAACGCTACGACGTCGTCGTGGAGCGGACCGGCGAGGGGGCGTTTTTCCGTGTGACCACGGAGCAGTTCGACGCGATCCTGCTCGACCTGACGCTGCCCGGGCGCGACGGGCTCGAAATCCTGAAGGCGATGCGGGAACGCGGGATCAAGACGCCCGTCCTCGTGCTGACCGCCCGCGACACGCTGCAGGACCGCGTCCTCGGCCTCGACACCGGCGCAGACGACTACGTCATCAAGCCGTTCGCCTTCGCGGAGCTGCTGGCGCGCATCCGCGCGCTCGTCCGGCGCGGGCGCGCCGCGGAGTCGCCCCGGCTGACGGCGGCCGATCTCGAGGTGAACCTGATCACGCGGAAGGTGACGCGCGGCGGCCGCCCGATCGATCTCACGGTGCGCGAGTTCGAGCTGCTCGAGTACCTGCTGCGCCACCAGGGGCAGGTCGTCTCGCGGGAGACGCTCGCGCGCGACGTCTGGAAGGAGACGGCGCGGACGACGCCGCTCGACAACGTGATCGACGTGCACATCGCGCGCCTCCGGCGGAAGCTCGACGCGGACCAGCCGATGAAGCTCATTCACACCGTGCGCGGCGTCGGGTTCATGCTGCACGAGGGGGAGCCGTGACCTCACAAGTCACAAGTCACAAGTCACAAGTCACAAAGCACAAGTCACAAACGGGAGAGACGCGTTGTGACTTGTGACTTGAGCCTTGTGACTTGTCGGAGAGCCGCGCTGTGACCTGGTGGCGCTCGCACAACGTCCGTGTGCGCCTGACGCTGTGGTACGTCACGGCGATGCTCGTCGTGCTGGCCGTGTACGCCGCCGTGGTGTTCTGGTTCGTCAGCCGGAACGCCTCCGAGACGCTCAACAGCCGGATTCGCAGCGACTTCCAGTGGGCGGCGGCGATGGTCGACCAGACGCCCGAGGGCGGCATCGCCTGGTCGTACGACGACATCACCGAGGAAGAGAGCTTCTGGTTTCAGATGTGGAGCCCGGAGGGCGCGCTGCTATTTCAGAACGTCGAGGCGCGCAACAGCCCGCTCCCGCGCAGCCGCGAGCTCGCCCTGCAGTCCGATGACAGCATCGTCGCCGTCGATCATCCCGTGGCGCCGGTCCGCGTGCTGACGCGCCGGGGCCGGATCGGGGACACGCCGGTCATCATTCAGGTGGCACGATCCGAGCGCACGATGCGCGACGAGCTGCGCCAGCTGGCGCTCATTCTGACCCTCGGGCTTCCGCTCGCGGTCGCGATTGCGGGCCTCGGCGGCTACACGCTGGCGCGGCGCGCGCTGCTGCCGATCGAGCGGATGACCGACCGCGCCCGGACGATCACGGCCGAGCGCCTGCACGATCGGCTGCCGGTGCACAACCCGGACGACGAGATGGGGCGGCTGGCGACGGTGTTCAACCAAACCCTTGCGCGGCTCGAAGAGTCGTTCGATCAGATGCGCCGCTTCACCGCCGACGTGTCGCACCAGCTGCGCACGCCGCTGACCGCCATCCGGAGCGTGGGCGAGGTGGGGCTCCGCGAGCACCGCGAGGAGGCGGCGTACCGCAGCATCATCGGCAGCATGCTCGAAGAGGCCGACCGGCTCGCCAGCCTGGTCGATCGGCTCCTGATGCTGTCGCGCGCCGAGACGGGGGAGGCGCGCGTCTCGGCCGAGGTGTTCGATCTCTACGACCTGGCGCAGGAGGTGGCCGGGCATCTCGAGGTGCTCGCCGAGGAGAAGCGCCAGGCGATCGTGTGCGAGCGTGCCGGCACGCCCCTCGATGCAGACCGGGACGGCCCCCGCGCCTACGCGGACCGGTTCGTCATCCGGCAGGCGCTTATCAACCTCGTCGACAACGCGATCAAGTTCAGCCCCGTCGGCGGCCGGATCCGCATTCGTGTAGCCGACTCACGAGACGAGGCGATCGTCGAGGTGATCGACAGCGGCGGCGGGATCGATCCCGGCGCGCGGGCGCGCATCTTCGATCGCTTCTACCGGGCCGCCAATGCGGAGACGCCAGGCGCGGGGCTTGGCTTGTCGATTGCCAGAGGGGCCGCGGAGGCCAACGGCGGACGCCTCACGCTGGCCGCGTCGGGGCCCGGGGGCAGCACGTTTCAGATTGCGCTGCCCCGCGCGACGCCGAGGCGGCGGCGCGCGGCGGTCTAGTGAAGTCACAAGTCACAAGTCACAAGTCACAAGGCACAAGTCAGAAATCGTTGTGACTTGGGCTTTATTGTGACTTGTGACTTGTGACTTGTGACTTGGCGTCGGGCATCAGCCCGACGCG
>JACPTI010000125.1 GCA_016192845.1 Acidobacteriota bacterium | reverse complement strand
GTCGAGCGTTCCATCCGCCACGCTCGAAGATGCGATCCACGGGGCGTGGCAGGTCTCGTCGCGGCTCGATCAGCTCTGCGGCGGTGACAGAGAGCGCGTCGAAGCTGTTCTGAATCGCGTGGTACGCGGTGGCGATGCGTATTCCCGCGCCCTGAATCCTGATATGCCCTGACCCCTGAAACCCGAATCCTGACCCCTACCCCGCTCCGATGCGCTTCAGCTTCTCGACGAGCGTCGTGCGCTTGAGGCGCAGCAGGTCGGCGGCCTTGTTGCGGTTGCCACGCGCGCGATCGAGCGCGCGCCGGATCAGGTCGCGTTCGATCGTGGCGAGATACCGCGGCAGGTCGAGGCCCTCGTCCGGAAACTCGACGTAGGGCGGCGCCGAGGCGTGCGGCGTCTGCTGCAGTTCGGGCGGCAGGTCGGCGACATCGATCTCCTGGCGTCCGGCGCAGAGCGCGACCGCCCGCTCCATCGCGTTTTCGAGCTGACGCACGTTGCCCGGCCAGTCGTACGCCATCAGGGCGCGCATCGCGCTCTGCGACGTGTGGATCGAGGAGCCCGGGGCGAACTTCGAGAGGAAGTGCTTCACGAGCAGCGGAATGTCGTCGCGCCGTTCACGGAGCGGCGGCAGCTGTATCGGGATCCCGTTCAGGCGGTAGTAGAGATCCTCCCGGAACGTGCCCGCCGCGACGAGCCGCGCGAGGTCCGAATTCGTGGCGGCGATGACGCGGACGTCGACCTTGATCGTCTGGCTGTCGCCCACGCGCTCGAATTCGCGCTCCTGCAGCGCCCGCAGCAGCTTCACCTGCAGCGCCGTGCTCATCGTTCCCACCTCGTCGAGGAAGAGCGTCCCCTTGTGCGCCTGCTCGAGGCGCCCCTGCCTGGTGCCCACCGCGCCCGTGAACGCCCCGCGCACGTGGCCGAACAGCTCGGCCTCGAGCAACGTCTCCGGAATCGCGCTGCAGTTCAGCGCGACGAACCGGTGCGCGCGGCGGGGGCTGTTGTGGTGGATGGCGCGGGCGACGACCTCCTTCCCGGTGCCGGTCTCGCCGGTAATCAGGATCGTGCTGTTCGATCGCGCGACCGTCTCGAGCAGGTGGAAGAGATCCTGCATCGGCCGGCTGCGGCCGAGAATCCCGCCGAACTGATACCGCTCCTCAAGCTGCGACCGGAGGTACGCGTTTTCCGAGGCGAGGCGCCGCTGCTCGAGCGCCTTTTCCAGCACGTGCATCAGCTCGTCGAACTGGAACGGCTTGGCGATGAAGTCCGACGCTCCGCGCTTGATCGCGTCGACCGCGTCCTTGATCGTCCCGTAGCCGGTGATGACGATCGCCACGATGCCGGGGTACCGACCGACCGCCGACTCGATCACGCGTCCGCCGTCGATCCCAGGCATGCGCAGGTCGGTGATGATGATGTCGAAGGCGAACTGATCGAGCAGGTCGAGCGCCCGCTCGCCGTTCTCGGCCTCCGCCACCTCGAAGCCGCGGTCCCGCAGCCGCTCGGCCATCACCGTCCGCAGCGCCGGCTCATCGTCGACGAAGAGAACATGAGGGGTGGTCACGGTCATCGGAGGCGCCAATATCTTGACACAAGAGGGCCTCAGACCCAGGCCACAGGCCCCAGGCGGGTCCAGCCTAAGGATTTGCGTCCCACGACCGATAGAGCAGGTGAGTGGGAGGCCCGCGAGAAAACAGCCATGGATCGCCAGACTCTCTCGATTATGAAGGCGTGTGAGGCGGTCGGCGTGAGCCGCCGCACCATCTACAACTGGATCTCCGCCGGGAAAGTGGAATACGTGCGGACCGCGGGCGGGTCGATTCGCATCTTTGCCGACACGCTGTGGCGCGACCCCGCCCGTCCAGGGCGCCCCAACGAGGCCGACGCCAGCGAGCGCCACGCGTGAACGAGTGGCGGGAGCTGTTTCCTCAGCTGACCCATCAGCTTGAGCATGAGCGGGTCCGCTCGTTCCGAATCAGCACACAGACAGGCGCCGGGACCCCGCGCTGTCCCAGTCGTAAACATGAGCCAATTTTGTAATTCGGTTCGTCAATAGATTGGCGACGTGCGCCTGCCCAAACGTCATAAGTTTGACGACTTGCCCAGTTTAGCCCATCACGGCGATTACAATGTGGCACCGGCGCTATTTCGATAACGTGTAGAAGGAAGAAGTACTTACAGTCTCCGCCCGGCAGTCCGCCGGGCAGCGGGATCGACGCCTCAGCCGTTTGGTACTCGGGTTGCCATACACGGGCGCCGGAGGTCTGTTTCATGCGCTCCCCGAACGGCAAAGTTGACCCGCGCGTTGTTGCTTCGATTCCGTTTGTGGAGCAACTCGCCCGCCGCGTTGCCGCGACGATGCCCCACTCGATTGACATCGGGGATCTCGTCCAGGACGGCGTGATTGGTCTCATCGACGCGGCGCGCCGGTTCGACGACGCGCGCGGCATCAAGTTCGAGACGTTTGCCGAACGCCGCATTCGCGGGGCGATGATCGACGCGCTGCGCAAGGACGCCTGGCCGCGCGGCGTACGGCGGCAGCGGCGGGAGCTCGAGGCCGCGCGCGAGCAGCTTCGGCGGGAGCTGGGATGCGAACCGTCACTGGCGGACCTGGCCGCCCGCGTCGGGTCGGACGAGAAGCGTCTCGGCCGGACCATCGTGCGCATCACTGCGATTGAATCGACCTCGCCGCTGGCCTGCGGCGATCATCTGAGCGAATCGGCCTTGCCGCCGACGCTCGTCCCGGCGGAGCCGGAACAGCCCGATCGCGTCTACGAGCGGGAGGAGACGAAAGCGCGCGTACGCGCCGCGATCGCCTCGTTGCCGGCGCGCGAGCAGAAGGTCATCAGCCTCTACTACCACGGCGCGGCCACGATGAAGCAGATTGGCGCCGAGATTGGCGTCAACGAGTCGCGCGTGTCGCAGCTGCACGCCCGGGCGATCCGCCGCCTGCGCGACGCGCTCACAGCCGTCGGCTCCGCCGCCGGCGCGGCCAGCACTGGCGGCCGGTCGGGTCGCTCCGCGACCCGACCCGTCGTGCCGCCGACGGAAGCCGCCCGGATCATGCGCCATGCGGTCCTCGCGTTCCAGCACAAGGCGAAGATGGCGAAGGCGACGCTCGCCGGCCGCGGTTGGACCGCCGGCGGCGGGCACACCGCCCGGGGCGCGCACGGTGTCGTCGTGTCCTATGCGAGCGTTTCGCGGACGGCGCGCAGCAAGTCGCCGAGCCGGAACGGCTTGGCGAGCCAGCGGCAGCCGCTGTCCTCGAGGAAGCGCTCGGCACCGGTGCCCGCGACGTCGCCCGTCACGAAGATGACCCGTCGCGCCAGCGTCGGCGTGGCCGCCGCAATCGCGCGGTAGAGCAGCATCCCATCGGCGCGCGGCATCTTGAGGTCGCAGACAATCGCGTCGTACGTCTTCTGCCGCACGCACGTGAGCGCCTCCTCGCCGTCGGCGGCATGATCCACGTGCAGCCCGGCCTCGGTCAGCGCCTCGCCGACCGTGGCGGCCAGGGCGCGCTCATCCTCCACCAGCAGCACCGACGCGCCGCGGACCGCCTCCATCGAGGGCGCCGGCGGCCGGGCCGGCCGCGCGTCCGCGTCGGTGCCGCTGACGGGCAATTCCACCACGAAGGAGGCGCCGCGGCCCGGCTTCGAGTCGACGCGGATGTGGCCGCCGTGCTCCTGCACGATCGCGTAGGCGACCGTCAGCCCAAGCCCCGTTCCCTTGCCGACTTCCTTGGTCGTAAAGAACGGATCGAAGATCTTCGTCCGCATCTCGACCGGCACGCCGGGGCCGTCGTCGTTGACCTCGATGACGACCGCGTCCTCGTCGCTGTTGTGCCAGGTTCGGATGACGAGCGAGCCGCGGCCGTTGGCCGAGAGCATCGCCTGCTCGGCATTGATCACGAGGTTCAGCAGCACCTGCTGGATCTGGTGCGGATCGGCGAACGCCTGCGGCAATCCCGAAGCGAGCGCCGCGTCGACGGTGATGTTCGTCACCCGGTGCTCGTAGGCGCGCAGCGCCAGCGTGTCGGTCACCACCTGGTTGACGTCGATCAAGGTCCGCGTCGACTTCCGCTTCCGCGCGAACGTCAGCAGGTTGCGGACGATCCGCGCCGCCCGGTCGGCTTCGCCGAGGATCGTGTCGACGCCGCGCCGGGTGGTCGGATCCAGGGACTTTTCGGACAGCCGCTCCGCCCAGCTGAGAATCGTCGCGAGGGGGTTGTTCAGCTCGTGCGCGACGCCGGAGATGGTCTGGCCGAGCGCCGCCAGCTTCTCCGCCTGCAGCAGCTGCTGGTAGAGGTCCCGCGACTGATCGTCGAGCTTCTTCCGCTCGCTCACGTCGCGCATGAGCGCCTCCACGCGCAGGCCGTTGCGGTCGGGCTCGGCGCGCGCCGTCACCTCGACCCAGACGGGCGAGCCGTCCAGCCGGCGCATGCGCAGCAGGTAGTCGTCGACGGCGCCGTCCGACCGCAGGCGCCTGAGGAACGCGCCGCGGGCAGCCGGATCGGCGAACCGATCCGGCGCAAACGGCGAGACGTCCGCTTCCGGCGCGTCGGCGAGATAGCCGAACATCGCCTTGAGGTACGGATTGGCGGCAACCGTGCCGCCGGCGGCCGTTGTCTCGACGTGGACCGATCCGATGAAGACGCCTTCGCGTACGGCTTCGAAGAGGCGCGCGAACGCGCCGGCGCGATCGCGTCGGGAGCGTCGCGGCGCGGTGCGCCGCCGGGCCGGGCGCCTGGCACGTGTGGGCACGGGGCGACGACTGATTATAGGCTGGCATTCTCCTTGACAGCGCGTCGCGCTCGACCTAGGCTGTCGCCATTTCACGACAATCCGGCAGCGGAGTGCGTCGAGCGGGGTGCTGAGCGGGGCCCCCGACGCGGGGACTTGGGCCGTTGGGGTGCTGGTAGCGAGGGTCCATGCGGCTGATCGGTCGCAATGATCTGTTCCTGCTGGTCGGCCTGACGGCCGCGCTCTTCACGATCATTTCGCGGCCCCTCGGGCGTGTCGTCGACTACGCGCGCGCGATCGACCACAGCTGGGATCTCCAGCTCGTGCCCGGACTCGTGATCCTCGCCGTCGTGTTCATCTTCCATCAGGTCCGCAAACGGCACGAGAGCCACACCCAGGCGCTGGCGGCCGACGCCGAGGCCCGACAGGCGGAGGCGCGCGTCGCCGAGATGGAGCGGCTGGTGAACTTCGGCCAGGCGCTGGGCGAATCACTCGATCACGCCGCCATCGGGGCCGTCGCCAGGCAGCATCTCCCGGCGCTGGCGGTAGGACGCGGCGCGTGGGCCGTGGCGCTGAACGACGCGGCGTGGCACCCGCTGGCGGTCGTCGCCGACCGGTCGGTGGCCGAGTGCGAGTCGTCCGCGCGAAAGGCGCTCGAGGCCGGCGATGCCGCGAGCGTCCCCGTCGCCGGCGATATCTGCTTTCCAATGGTCGTGGGACGTCACCCCGTGGGCGTGCTCGGCGTCGACGCCGACCCTCCGCTGGCCGATCACCAGCGCATCGTGCTGACGGCGGCCGCGGCGCTCCTGGCCGGGGCGCTGCAGAACGCGGAGCTCTTCGAAGTGGTCCACGAGAACAGCGTCCGCGATTCGCTGACCGGATGCTTCAACCGCCAGCATGCGCTCGAGGTCATCGACGGCGAGCTCCGGCGGGCCCGCCGGTCGCGCCTGCCGCTCGCCGTCGTCATGTTCGACCTGGACCATTTCAAGGAAGTGAACGACCACTACGGGCATTTGTGCGGAGACACCGTGCTCGCCGCAATCGGGCAGCGGATGAAGACGGTCCTGCGCGGCAGCGATCTCAAATGCCGGTGGGGCGGGGAGGAGTTCCTGGTGCTGCTGCCGGATACGCCGCCGGCGGGCGCCGAGCGGGTCGCCGAACTGCTCCGGCGCGATCTGGAGGAACACGCGGTCCGCTGGAATGTCAACGACATCCAGGTGGACATCCGCGTGACGGCAAGCTTCGGGATGGCATCGGTCACGCCCGGCGAAATCGATGCCACCGCGATCATCGCGCGCGCCGACGCGGCGCTCTACCGGGCGAAGGCCAGCGGCCGCAACCGTGTCTGTGCCGAGGGCCCGCCCGACCAGCTCGGAGGGCGCTAGGTGCTCGGGGGCTGTGCGGCGGCAGAGGCGGCCGGCCCGAGCGCGAACGTCATGGTGCCGCTGACCACGACGCGGCCGTTGACGCGCGCGAAACCGTTGAGCTGCCCGACCCGGCTGCGCAGCCGCCTGACGCGCGCCTCGATCTCCACCACGTCGCCCGGACACACCGGCCCGTAGTACCGGACACGCTCGATCCCCATGAAGAAGGGGAGCTTCTCACGGTTCTCCGGCTTCGACAGGATCAGGATGGCGCCCACCTGCGCGATCGCTTCCGTCAGGATCGTCGGCGGCAGCGTCGGCGGCTCGCCCGGCTGATGCGAGAGGTAGCGCTCGTTGAGCGAGACGTTCTTGATGCCGACGATCCGCTTGTCCGGCTCGAGCTCGGTGATGCGATCGACGAGCAGGAAAGGATAGCGGTGCGGAAGGATCCGCTCGATCGCGCTGTAGTCGAGAGGGAGCGTGAGAGAGTCGGCCACGCAGCGTCCAGTATAATCCCAGGCATTTGTGATTCGCGATTTCTGATTCGTGATTTCGGCAAGAAATCGCAAATCGCAAATCACAAATCGCCAATGACGATGGATGTCCATCCCCGCCCGGCGAGCGACACCGCGCTGCTGTCGACGCTCTTCGAGCTCGGACGCGAGGTGACCGCGGTGCTCGATCTCGAGGAGCTGCTCGCGAAGATTCCGCAGCTCATCGCCCGGCTGACGCGCTTCAACGCGTTCTCCGTCTATCTGCTGGACGAGGTGCGCCAGGAGCTGCGCATCGCGTACGCGACCGGCTACCCCGACGACGCGGTCCAGAAGCTGCGGCTGCGCGTCGGCCAGGGCGTCGTCGGCGCCGCGGTCGAAGAAGATCGCCCCATCCTCGTCAACGACATCCGCAGCGAGCCGCGCTACCTCGGGCCGCTGCGGAACATGCTGTCGCAGCTCGCGGTCCCGATGCGGCGCAAGGGGAAGGTCATCGGCGCGCTCAACCTGCTCGCCGAGTCGACCGATGCGTTCACGACACAGGACGAGGCGCTGCTGCGGCAGTTCGCCGCCCACGTCGCCGTGGCGATCGAAAACGCACGCCTCTTCAGGGCGGAGCGGCAGTACGTCGAGACGCTGGAAACGCTGGCGGAGATCGGCCGCGAGATGTCGTCGATCCTCGACCTCGATGTGCTGCTGACGCGGATCGCGAGTCTCACGAAGCGCGTGATCGACTACCGGACGTTCGGCATCCTGCTGGTGGACGAGGCGACCGGCGAGCTCGAGATGAAGTTCGCCGTTCGCTACGGCGAGGATCCGACGTCGAAGCGGGTCAAGCTCGGCCAGGGGCTCGTCGGCTGGGCCGCGCTCCACAAGGAGGCGCTGCTCGTCCCCGACGTCTCGCAGGACCCGCGGTACATCAATCTCGTGCCCGACGCCCGCTCCGAGCTCGTGATTCCGATGCTGCTCAAGGACCGCTGCATCGGCGTGTTCGACCTCGAAAACCCGGAGTTCGACGCGTTCACCAAGGAGCACAAGGAGCTCCTGACGCTGCTCGCGAGCCAAGCGGCCGTGGCGATCGAAAACGCGCGCCTCTACGAGGAAGTCCGGCGGAACGAGGAGCGGATCGAGCGGGAACTGCGGTTCGCCCAGCGCGTGCAGCGCGCGCTGCTGCCGACCGAGCCGCCGGCGCGGCTGCGCCACGCCGACGTCGCAGCGCGTTTTGCGGCGGCAAGCGAGCTCGGCGGCGACATCCACGACTTCCTCGCGCCGGAGCCGAACAGCCTGGTGGTCGCCGTCGGCGACGTCTCGGGCAAAGGCGTCCCGGCGGCGCTCTACGGCGCGTTTGCGGCGGAGCTCGTCCGGTCGCGGACGTTCCGCCGCCGCTACGCGCCCGACCGGTTCAGCGTGTCGGGCGTGTTGCAGTCGATGAACACCATCCTGCACGAGCGGCAGCTCGAGGGGTACTACTGCACGCTGTGCTACGCCCTGTTCGATCTGAAGCGGCGGACGCTCACCATGGCGAACTCCGGGCTGCCATACCCGATCCGCAGCACCGAAGCGGAATGCAGCCAGATCGTGCTCCCGGGCGTGCCCCTCGGCTCGTTTCCGGACGTCGCCTATGACGAGGTGACGAAGCCGCTCGAGGGCGGCGACGTGTACGTGTTCTGCACGGACGGCATCTACGAGGCGGTGAACGAGCAGGGCGCCGAGTTCGGCGCCAGGCGGGTGTGCGAGATCGTCGGCGCCCACCGGCACGAGTCCGCCCGTGCCATCGTGGACGCCGTCTTCGACGCGGTGGCCGCCTTCCGCGGCCCCGCGCCCCAGCACGATGACATGACCGCGGTGGCGGTCCGGATCACGACCTGATCTTCCGGTCCTCTTCGCGCAGGTGCAGCCCGATCGATCGCCCGCCGAAGACGGCGAACTCGTTCACCTTCCCTTTCACCCGGACGCGCGTCCCCGGGGCCGGCACGCGCCCCGACTGCGACACGACCGTGATCTCGCCGCTCCCGTCGTCGATGTTGTAAGGACACAGGTCATCCGTTTCGCGCCGACTTTCTTCCGGCGCCCGGAGTCTTAACCAGCGTTCGGCTCGTTCGACCCGTTCGAAGGAGGTTCCCCGTGCTGAAAAAGGCCGCGGTGGCGGGTGTGGTCGGTGTCGTCGCGATCGCGGCGGCGTTTGCGATGGGTCCTCCGCTCGGCGCGCAGACGCGCGACCGCGACGTGACGCCAGGAATCTTCATGAGCCTTGGCCGCGCCGCGGAGATCGGCGTCTCCGTTCGCGAGCTGACCGCGGACGAGGTTGCGCGGGTGAAGCTGGAGCGTCCGGGCGGCGTCTTCCTCGTCTCTGTCCGCGACGGGAGCCCCGCCGCGCGCGCCGGGCTGCGCGGTGGCGATATCATCGCCACGTTCGACGGCGAGCGCGTTCGCGGCGTCCGCCACTTCACGCGGCTCCTGCAGGAAACACCGCCCGGCCGCGCCGTGCAGGCCGAGATCGTGCGCGATGGCGCGCGCCAGACGATCGCCATCACGCCCGAGGCCACGGAAGGCGTCGCGGGGCTGCTGCCGGAGATCCGCCGCGAAATCGAGCGCGGCTTGCGGACCCTCCCCCGCGATCTCGAGATCGAGCCGTTCCCGCAACGCGGCCCTCGCGCCCGGCTCGGTGTGACGCTCGCGCCGCTGACCGATCAGCTGGCGTCGTATTTCGGCGTGACCGACGGCGTGCTCGTGTCGGCGGTGCAGGCCGGATCGCCCGCGGCGCAGGCCGGCCTCCGCGCCGGCGACGTCATCACGGCCATCGAGGGCCGCACGATGCACTCGCCAGGCGACGTCGCCGCGAGCGTGCGCATGCCCGCGCGCGGCAGCACGCTTGATGTCCGCCTGGTCCGCGACCGGAAAGAGATGAGCGTGAAGGTGACGATCGCGGACGGTCAGCCCGCACCGGCGCGTCTCCGCGTGTAGTAGGCAGTAGGCGGTAGGCAGTAGCAGCGGGCAGTGGGCGGTAGGCAGCTCGCAACGAGCGCTGCTGTCTTTCTGCCTACTGCCTACTGCCTACTGATTAAAATCGCTGTTGGAGCCCCACGCTGACGCGGCCCATGTTGACGTTGCTGCGGCTCCGCCATTGGTGTTCGTAATTGGCGATGAACGTGGTCAGGGTCGGCAGCACGAAAATCGGCATGTCGATCCGCAGGCCTCCAGACACGGTGTTGGCGCGAAAGTCCTGCACGCGATCGCTCGTGAGCTTCTCGAAGTCCTCGATCCCGGCGGCATAGCCGACCTGAACCCACATCGGACGCATGAGGCGGTACGCGCCTCGCACGTGCACGGTGTGCCCGAATTCGTCCGCCGGCAGTGTGGTCGCCTCCCGCCAGGCAATCGCGTACATGAGGCCGAGCTCGAGCCGCTCGGACGCCAGCCAGCTCACCGCGGGTGAAAACACTGACATGCGGGCGCCCGTGAAGTCGAAGTACCGGAAGCCGCCCGTCCATGTGGCGCGCCCGAACGTGTACACGAGTTCCCCGAGATAGTCGCCCTCCGGCATCACGCGGTTATCCGGCCCCACCAGCACCTGCGCGCGCAGTGTTGTCGTTGGCATCCAGCGCCATTCCGCGCCTCCGCCGCCTCGCTGTTCGGAGATCGCGAATTTGCGCTCCACCTGTCCGCGGCCCAGCACACGGAGCCTGTCACTGAGGCGATAGTTGAGCGCCACGTCGCCGCTCCGGCTGTTGGGTGTGGGGCCGCTGAATTGCTCGCTGAACGCGTGTGTATCGACGCGGTGCATGTATGACCGGCGGGCGTCGTTCAGCCGGAGGCGATGCTCGTCGGTGGGCGCCACCGCCACGGCGCGCTCGAAGTATGCGACGGCAAGTCCGGTGTGGCCCGCCATGCGATGGGCCCGGCCGAGCAGGGCGAGGACGGTGGCGTTTCGGGGGTCGCGCTCTTCGGCCGGCTCGAGCACCTCGAGGGCTTCGTCGGGCGCCTGCTGCGCCAGCAGCGTGGCGGCAACGCCGAGCGCCGCCTCCACATTCGCGGGGTCTTCCAGCAGCACGCTCCGGTAAACCGACTCGGCCTGATCGGGACTGCCCATGCGCTCGTGCAGCCGCGCGATCCAGAGCCGCGCCTCGTGGTCGTTCGGGTCGGCGGCGGCCACGCGCCGGAAGGCCGCCAGCGCCTCCGCGTCTCTGCCCTCGTTCGCCAGCTGAATCGCCTCCGCCGACGAGGGGCCGGCCTGCGCGAAGGCGGATCCGGCCACCGGGAGCAGGAACATCGCAGCGAGCAGAAGTGGGAAGAGCATATCGATCTAGATGTCGGCTGGGACGGGCGGTCGCTGTAGGAACGTCGCCGGTCCGGGAGGTCCCGGCCTGCGGGGCCTATGCCGACCTGGCCTCGGGTTCCTTTGCCGCGGCCGGGGGGACGCTCGCGGCAGGCCATGCGGCCACCGCGGTCGCCAGCTGGGCGGTCACCATCGTCGCGACCGCCTGCACGGCCGGATCCTGCTCGCGGCCGTGGCGGATCTCCAGCGCCAGGACGCCGATGCAGCCGTCCGGCCCGAACATCGGCGCGACGAGCCCTCCCGGCATCTTCGGATCGCCGGCAATCACGCTGAGGCGTCCGCTCCGCCATGCCGCCGCGGCGGCGTTGTCGGCCATGCGGGCGATCGGACCAAAGCGGGCCAGTTGCTCCGGTGGGTAGCCGTGGCCAAGCACGGCAAACAGCTGCTCGCCCGCGCTCATCCACAACAGCACCCCCGAGGCGTCGAGGATCGACCCCGCCCGGCCGAGCAGCGCTGACAGCGCCGCCGTGTCGGTCACGCGCGAGAGGTCCGTGCAGAGCGCGGCAGCGGCGGAAAGATCGATTCCGAGGATGCCTGGGATGCCCGCAGTGCCTGAGGTGCCTGGGGCGGCTGAGGCCGTACGCACCTGAGGCACCTCAGGCACCCCAGGCACCGTAGGTACCGCAGGCACTTCAGCCCCGCGGAGCATCAGCGCGGCGGTCATCAGCGGCAGCAGCGCCAGCAGCGCAAACGCGCCCCATCGCGCGCGCGCGCGCGTCGCCAGCGCCGCGCCCGATGCGGCACGCTCGGCCTGCCGCAGACCGCGCAGCCGCGCGGCCATGCCGTCGAGGATGTTGCGGCCGTCGCTGAAGATCACGTCGGCCGCCATCAGCTCCTGCCCGAGGCCCAGGTTCTGGCGCGTGCGGGCGTCGGCGGCTTCGAGCGCCTCGAGCGATTCGGTGAGCGCCTGCAGCGCGGCGGCCGCCTCCGTCGAACGCAGGAGCGGCTGCACGGCCGCCATCTCGGCGCGCAGCTCGCCGACGAGCGTCGCCGTTCGCTCGACCCACGGCTCGTCGAGCTGCCCCGGCGCGACGTAGCTCTGCTGCGCGGCGCCGATCCCCGCAATCGCGTCACCCATCCGGTCGAGACGGGCCGCCACGGCATCGGCGGCGGCAGCCGCGTCCCCGCCGTGCCGGTCGATGGTCCAGAGGAGAAATGCGGCGGCCAGGGGGGTGATAAGCAGCAGCGTCAGAACTGTCATCCGGACAGAGCGCTTCTGCATGCCGCGAACAGAATAACACCGAACCGCGCTATGCTGGCGTGATGTGGGGGCGGACCTCAAGGTTGGCCCCTACAATTTTTCGATGGACAGCATCCTGCTCGTGGAAGACGAGCACGCACTGCGCATGACGCTTGGCGATCGCCTGCGCAAAGAGGGGTACGTCGTCGACTGCGCGGCTGACGGCGAGGAAGGCTTTGCCAAGGCGACGCAACTGCCATTCGATCTGATCATTCTCGATATCATGCTGCCGCGCCGCGACGGCCTCGACGTCTGCAGCGGCATCCGCGGGTCCGGCGTGATCACGCCGATCCTGATGCTGACCGCCCGCGGGCGGACGCCCGACAAGGTCGCCGGGCTCAAGATCGGCGCCGACGACTACGTCACCAAACCGTTCAAGATGCCGGAGCTGCTGGCTCGCATCGAGGCGCTGCTCCGCCGCGCGCCGACGCGGCCGTCGGCGCCGTCCGCCGTCTACGAGTTCGGGCGGATTCGGGTTGACGTCCGGGGCACCGAGGTCGTGCGCGACGGGAAGGTCCTCAGCCTGTCGGCCCGTGAGTTCCAGCTCCTGCGCTTCTTCCTCGAGCACCAGGGGGCGACGCTGTCGCGGGAGGATCTGCTGACGCGCGTGTGGGGCTACAGCGCGTCGACATTTACACGGACCGTCGACGTACACGTCGCGAGCCTGCGCCAGAAGCTCGAAGAGGATCCGCGGCAGCCCCGGTTCTTCCTCACGGTGCAGGGGATCGGGTACAAGTTCAAGCCATAGCCAGGGGATGAAGCTCTTCCGGGAACGCGCGTGGCTGGCGGCCGTCCTTGCTCTCACCGCGGCGGCCATCGTCGGGCTGGCGGTGCTCCAGTACCGCTGGAACCGCCAGGCGAGCGAGGCGACCGGCGTGCGCCTCGCCGACGCGCTGCAGCTGTCGATGGTCAACTGGCACCTCGATTTGTTCCGCAACCTGTCCGAGGTATGCCTGACCATCCGCATGGCCGCCGAGTTCTCGCCCGAGGGCGACTTGAACCAGTTTGCGGACCGGTTCGCCGAGTGGCGGTCGATCGCCCGGTATCCGGACCTGGTGGCGAACGTCTACGTGATCGACCGCACGTCGCCGGACGGACACCTTCAGACGTTCAGGCTCAATCCCGGCAGCGGAGCCTTTTCTCGGGTGGAGTGGCCGGCGTCGCTCGGCACGCTGGGCGCCGATCTGCAGGCGTCGCTCGGTGAGGCGCCGGAGCCGGCGCCGGCGGTCCGACGTCAGCTCACCGAGAGCTTCTACAACATCGGCGCGGCGCTCCGCGACTGGCGGTTCGAGCCGGCGGTTCCGGCGCTCATCCGGCCGCTCAGCCTCGACTCCGCGGCCTCGCGCAAGGAGGCGGGTGGGCGCGCTGTGCAATGGCTCGTCATCCAGCTCGACGAACAGGTCCTCCGCTCCCGCATCCTGCCGGATCTGGCGCACCGGTACTTCCAGGGCACCGACGGCCTCGACTACGAAGTGGCGGTCGTCAGCGGGTCGCCGCCGCAGCGCGTGATCTATGCCTCCGACCTCGGCTTCGGCGAACAGGAGGTCGTCGACGCCGACGGACGGATGGACGTGTTCGGCCGCGCGTGGGACGAGGCGGCGCGGCCGCCGATCTCTATCTTCCACCGGACGTCCGACAACAGCGGCCCGACCGCGGCGGTAGGTGTCAGCTGGTTCCCGCTGCTGCGCGAGACGCCGCCCTCGGACGACTGGCAGCTCGTCGTGCGGCACCGGCGCGGCGGCCCGCTCGGCGCTTTCGTGGCCGACATGCAGCGCCGCGGGCTGGCGCTGAGCTTCGGCGCGCTCTTCCTCCTGGTCCTCAGCCTCTCGATGCTCGTGATCACGAGCATCCGCGCGCAGCGGCTCGCGCGGCTGCAGATGGATTTCGTCACCGCCGTCTCGCACGAGCTGCGCACGCCGCTGACCATCATCGGCTCAGCCGCCGACAACATCGCCAACGGGGTCGTCGAGAGCCGGGCGCAGCTCCACGAGTACGGATCGGTCATCGGCGAGCAGGCGAGCCGCCTCTCGGGCCTCGTCGAGCGCGTCCTGCTGTTTGCCGCCACGCGCGACGGCCAGCAGCGGTACGTCGCGCAGTTACTGCCGCCGTCGGAGATCATCGACACCGCGCTCGCCAGCGCTGAAGGACTCATCCGCGCTGCGCAATTCACGGTCGAGCGCGACGTACCGCCCGATCTGCCACCGATCGTCGGCGAACGGATGGCGGTTGCGCAGTGCGTCGAAAATCTCATCACCAACGCGCTCAAGTACAGCCGCGACGAGCGGTGGATCGGCATCCGGGCACGGCTGGTCGAGGATGCGAGAGGCGAGCAGCAGGTGCAGATCAGCGTCTCGGACCGCGGGATCGGCATCGCGCCGGAGGACCTCCCGCACATCTTCGAGCCGTTCTACCGCAGTCCGTCCGTGCGCCGCTCCCAGATCCACGGCACCGGGCTCGGGCTGGCGCTCGCCAAGCAGGTGGCAGAGTCGATGGGCGGCGCTTTGACCGTGACGAGCGAACCCGACCGGGGCAGTACGTTCACTCTTGCGCTGCGCTGTGCCGGCGGCCTGGCCGCCGGGCAGGCCGCAGGCAGCGTCGACGGTCCTCTTTTTACAACCTCCTTACATCCGCCTCGCCCGACCGCGAGATAACCTCAAATCCTTAGGACTAGGGGAGACGCTCATCTGCTTATGCTGCGTCGCGGTCTGTCTTGTCTTCTCTTTCTTGCGCTCTTGACGGGTCCGCCGGCCGGCGCCCAGACCAACACCGGCGAAATCGGCGGTGTGGTCAGGGACGCTTCCGGTGCGGTGTTGCCCGGGGGCGTCGTCGTCGCGACGCATCCCGCCAGTGGCACGACCGTGGAGCGGGTCACCGACAAGGCCGGCCGGTTCTTCCTGCCGGCGCTCCGGATCGGCGAGTGGGACCTCACCGTGTCGCTGCCGGGATTCGCCGTGCAGACGCGGAAGGGGATCGTGCTCGAGATTGGCCGCACGGTGACGCTCGACTTCACGCTCGGCATCCAGGGTCTCCAGGAACAGGTGATCGTGCAGTCGACGATTCCGTTGCTGCAGGCCACGACGGCGGAAATCAGCGACGTCATCGAGAATCGTGAGGTCGTCCAGATTCCGTTGAACGGGAGGAATTTCCTCGCGCTCGCGCAGTTGAGCGACGCAGTGGTGATCCCGCCGGGCGGCACGCGCGGCGACGCGCTGCAGCAGGCGGGGCCGCTCCCGAACGTCGGCGGTCAGCGCTCCGGGCACAACATCTACCTTCTCGACGGCGCCAAGATCACCGATGAGCTGTTCAACAACCTCGTGATCAACCCGTCGGTCGATTCCATTCAGGAGTTCCGGATCCAGAAATCGATGTATCCCGCCGAGTTCGGCGGCAAGGCGTCAGCGCTCATCAACGTGGCGACGCGCGCAGGCTCGAATGCCTTCACGGGCAGCCTCTTCGAATTCCATCGCAACGAGGCGTTCGACTCGGCGAACTATTTCCACCCGAAAGGCGAGCCGATTCCCGAGCTGCGGCAGAATCAGTTCGGCGGCGCGCTCGGCGGCCCGCCCGTGCGCGACCGCAGCTTCTTCTTCGGCAGCTACGAAGGGCACCGGATGCGGCGGGCGCTGACGCGGACCTTCTCGGTGCCGACGCCGGCGGTCCGCTCGGGCGACTTCTCCGGCTTTGCGGCTGTCTGCGACCCGCTGACGGTTCCGTCGACCGGCGTCTGCGCGCCGTTTCCCGGCAATCGCATTCCTGCCGATCGCATCGATCCGATCGCGGCGGCGCTGCTCGCCCGCGTGCCGATGCCGATGTCGGCATCGGCCGTGCAGAACCTCACGGCCGTGGAGGAGCAGGACCGCGAGGTCGATCAGGTCAGCTTCCGCCTCGATCACCGCCTCGGAGACGCCAGCCAGGTCTTCGGCCGGTTCAGCACGTTCGATGCCGACGAGCTCCAGCCGTTCGGGGCCGGCGCTCTACAGGAGGCGCTGGTGCCCGGCTTCGGCCGATCGCTCGCCACCCGGACGCGGAACATGGCGGTCAGCCACACGCATGTGTTCGGCACGTCGCTGCTGAACGAGCTGCGGTTCGGCTGGATGTCGGTTGCGGGCGGGCAGGCGAGCGTGAACCGGGGCGTGGATTTCGCCGGCGACGTCGGGCTGCTCGGAGTCACGCGCGACCCTCGAGACACCGGCTTTCCGCAGGTCTCGTTTCGGGGCCTGTACAGCACCATCGGCGACCCGACGTCGTTCGTCTACCGGGACAACCAGCACTTCGAGCTGTACGACAACGTCACGCTGGACCGCGGCGCGCACCGCTTCAAGTTCGGTGCCTACTACTTCTATCTCCGCCTGCGCCCCGAGCAGCCCGACAACGCGCGCGGGGCGCTTACGTACACCGGGCAGTTCACCGGCAACGCCTTTGCCGACTTCCTGCTCGGCTATCCCACGTCGGCGGCGTCCGGTATCGGCCGGGGCGACGAGAACGGGCGCACGAACTGGCTTCACCTCTACGCACAGGACGACTGGCAGGCGCGGCGCAATCTGACGTTCAACCTCGGGCTGCGGTACGAGTTCAACCAGCACATGTACGACGTGGACGACCGGCTGTCGTCGATTGATCTTTCCGTGCCGGGCGGACGTTTCGTCATCGCCGGCGACCGGGTGCGTCCAAGCGGTCAGCCGCTGCTGCCGTTCATGCCGATTCCGTACGTGACTTCGGAGGAGATCGGCTGGGGCCGCGGCCTGCTCGACCCGAGCGCTGTGCGCCTCGCCCCGCGAGTCGGATTCGCGTTGACGCTGGACGATTCGCGCGCCGTCATCCGCGGCGGCTACGGCATCTTCCTGAATCAGTGGGCGTACAGCGTGCAGACTGCGTTCGCGCGCAACCTGCCGTTCTTCTACACGAAGCAAGTGGATGTGCCGTCCGATGTCCGGGTCCCGACCCTGCGCACGCGCGACATTCTGGCTGGCGATGCCACCGGCACGGTAGGCGCGTCGATCATGGACTACGGGTACAACGTCGAATACAGCCAGACGTGGAGCGGGGGCCTCCAGTACGAGCTGCTGTCAGCGACCATGGCGGAAGTCGCGTACATGGGGACGTGGACGATCGGGGCCGACAACGCGACGGTGCGCAACGTGCCGGAGCCGGGTCCCGGCTCGATTCAGGCACGCCGGCCGATTCCGCAGATGAGCCGCATCAACGCCATTCGTTTCGATGGCAAGTCGATGTACCACGGGGTGACGTTCAAGCTCGAACGGCGGCTGCGCGACGGTTACGCGTACAACGTGAGCTACACCTTGTCGACGTCCAAGGACGATGCGTCGAGCCCCGGACCGACTGAATCGGAGGCCAACGTCCCGCAAAACGTCCGCAACATCTTCGACGAAACCGGTGAGTGGGCGCACTCGAGCTTCGACCACCGGCACCTGTTCGTCGCCAGCGGCGCGTATGAGATTCCGTTCGTGCCGGCGGCACCGCGGTGGGTTGCATCCGTGCTGGGCGGCTGGCGGGTCAACACGGTGATCGTCGCGCAGTCTGGGGCACCCTTCACGGTCAACCTCGGCGTCGATCAGGCGAACATCGGGGCCGGGCCTGCGCAGCGCCCCAATCAGCTGCGCGACCCGAACCTGCCGCGCGGCCAGCGATCACCCGACCGCTGGTTCGACACCGACGCGTTCGCGCTGCCCGCGTCGTTCACCTTCGGCAGCGCGCCCCGAAACAGCGTTCTTGGTCCCGGCTTCGCGAATGTCGATCTGGCGCTCGCGAAAACGTGGAACGCCGGCAGGTCGGCGGTCCTGGAGCTGCGGTGGGAGGTGTTCAATCTCCTGAACCGCGCCAACTTCGACCTGCCGAACCGCATCTTCGGCACCCCCAACTTCGACCGGATTTTCAGCGCGAAGAGTCCCCGTGAAATGCAGTTCGGCGTGCGGCTCTCCTTCTGAGGCGCACTTTTTACAGGATTCTTACAACTCCGCACGGCCGCCGGCGGTAGGCTTCCGCACGTGGCACTGGCGCTTGCCGTTGGGGAACCGGACCGGTCGGTCATGACGAGCGACGACCGCGACCTCTATTCCGGCCTGATTCGCCTGCACATTCTGCATCACGCGGAAAAGAGGCCGATCTTCGGCCTGGGCATGATCGAGGAGCTGGCCCGACACGGCTATCGCCTGAGCGCGGGCACCCTCTATCCCATCCTGCACGGCCTCGAGGCGAAAGGCTATCTGCGGGCCACCGAGCATCGGAACGGCCGGCACACGCGTCGCCTGTATCGGGTGACCCCGGCCGGACGACGGGCGCTGGCGGGCGCGAAGGCCAAGGTGCGCGAATTGTTCGGCGAGCTGTTCGAAGACGAGTAGCCTCTCCGTTCCATCCCGGGACTCCCAGAAGACTTGACCTGCGGCCACGGGCGCTGTAGATTCCGGTCTTGCAATATCGAATCTCGATAGCGTGCTGCGGTGGCGCGGCGCGATATCGGGGATCGCTCTGCATGCCGTACGCACAAGCCTCGTCAAACCCAGCGGGAAACCGCCGGTTGCTCCGGGTGTCACTGCTCGGCGTCGCGGTCGTCGTCGGCGCCGGGTCTGTGCGGGCGCAGAGCCAGGCGCCGCCGGTCCCCCTGACCCTGCAGCAGGCGGTCCACTACGCCACCGAGCACTATCCGGCCATCCAGGCGTCGATGGCGCGCGTATCGGCGCAGCAGGCGGGTGTGGACTTGGCGCGCACGGCGTATCTGCCCCGCGTTGACTACGGACTTCAGGTCAACCGGGCCACCCGCAACAACGTGGCTGGGCTGCTGCTCCCGGGAACGCCCGTCCCTTCGATTTCGGGTCCGGCGTCCGATTCGGTGTCATCGTCCAGCATCTGGGGCAGCGCCACCGGCCTGCTGCTCTCGTGGGAAGCCCTCGATTTCGGCCTGCGCGGCGCCACGGTCGGGCTCGCGCATGCAGAGGTCACGCGCGCCCGCGCGAGCGCCGCCCTGACGCGGCTCGAGGTGGGGGTGAGGACGGCGGACGCGTTCCTCCAGCTCGCGGCCGCTCAGGAGACGGTCCGCGCCGCCCGAGCGAACGTGGAACGGCAGGAGGTGTTCGCCGGCGCCGTGGCCGTGCTCGTCAGGAACGAGCTGCGCCCGGGCGCGGATAATTCTCGCGCCCAGGCGGAGCTGGCGCTGGCCCGGATCCAGCTGATCCAGGCCGAACAGGCGGAGCAGATCGCCCGGGCCAATCTGGCTCAGTGGCTCGGCGTGGCGCCTGCGGCCGTACAGATTGCAGCAGCCCCCCTCCTGGAGATGGCACCGCCACGTCCTGCCGCCCTGCCCATTGTGACGGCACACCCGCTGGCCGAGACCCAGAGGGCGGCGGTCGAGTCGAGCCGTGCGCTCCAGACCGTGATCGGGCGGTCTTATGTCCCGCGGATCAATTTCCAGACGGCGTATTCGGTGCGCGGCAGCGGCGCGCTGGCGAACGGGGGCAGCCTTGGAGGCGCGCGCGGCCTTGATTTCGACACGCCCAACTGGGCTGCCGGCGTGACAGCCACGTTTCCGCTCTTCGACTGGTTTGCCGTGCGCGAGCAGACGCGCATCGAAGCGCAGAACGAGCGCGCCGAGCTCGCCGGCTACGACCGTGTGGTTCGGGAGCTGTCGTCGCAGTCGGAGCAGGCCCGCGCGGAGATGGACGGGGCGCTCCGCATCGCCCAGAACACGCCGATTCAGTTGACGGCCGCGCGCGTACTGGAACAGCAGTCGCGCGCCCGGTACGACGCGGGTCTGGCCACCATCATCGAGGTCGCCGATGCGCAGCGACTCCTGTTGCAATCGGAAGTCGGGGATGCCGTGGCGCGGCTCGGAGTGTGGCGGGCGCTCGTCGCGGATGCCGCCGCCCGGGGCGATCTTTCGGAGTTGTTGAACTAGCACGTGTGCCGCCTGAAGCCCGCGGCCCAAAACCTGAAGCCGGAGAGGTCATCCCATGTGGCTGATACGCGCGGCACTGCGGCGGCCCGTCACGATTCTCATTGGCATCATCGGCGTCGCGCTGATGTCGCTGCTCGCCGTGCAGCGGATGAAGATCGACATCTTCCCGGATCTCGGGACGCCGGTGATCTACGTGGCCCAGCCGTACGGCGGCATGGATCCCGCGCAGATGGAAGGGTACATCGCCTTCTACTACGAGTATCACTTCCTCTATGTCACCGGCATCGAGCATGTCGAGTCGAAATCGATTCAGGGGGCGACGCTCCTCAAGCTCTTCTTCCACGAAGGCGTCGACATGAGCCAGGCCATGGCCGAGACGGTGGGGTATGTCAATCGCGCCCGGGCCTTCATGCCGCCCGGCACGGTCCCGCCCTTCGTCATGCGCTTCGACGGGGGAAGCGTTCCGGTGAGCTATCTCGTCTTTTCGAGCGAGACGCGGTCGCTTGGCGAGATTCAGGATCTCGCCCTCAATCGCATCCGCCCGATGTTCGGCACGCTGCCCGGCGTGTCGGCCCCGCCGCCGTTCGGCGGCAATCAACGCACCATCGTGGTGCGCGTCGATCCGGATCGGCTGCGCGCCTACCGCATGTCGGGCGAGGAAGTCGTGCAATCGCTGACGCGGGGCAATCTCGTGACGCCCTCCGGCAACGTGCGCATCGGCGACTTCACGCAGATGGTCCCGGTCAACTCGGTCGTCCCGAATATCCAGGAGCTGATGGAGATCCCGGTTCGCGTCGGCGCCGGCCCGGCCGTGTTCCTGCGTGACGTCGGGTACGTCGAAGACAGCTCGGACATCCTGACGAGCTACGCGCTCATCAACGGCAGGCGGAGCGTCTACATTCCGGTGACCAAGCGCGCCGACGCCTCGACGCTGGCGGTGGTAGAGAACGTCAGGGCGGAGCTGCCGCGGATGCGCGCGGCCATCCCCGACGACATCGGCGTCGACCTCGCGTTCGACCAGTCGGGCTACGTGACCAGCGCGATCCGCTCGCTCGCGACCGAGGGGGCGCTCGGCGCGTTCCTGACGGGCCTCATGGTGCTGCTCTTTCTGCGACATCTTCGCAGCTCCCTCATCGTGATCCTGACGATTCCGCTCGCGCTCCTGGCGGCGGTGGTCGCGTTGTGGGCGTCCGGCCAGACGATCAACATCATGACGCTCGGGGGCCTGACGCTGGCCATCGGGATTCTCGTCGACGAATCCACGGTTGCCATCGAGAACATTCACACGCATCTTGCACCCCACCGCGCAGGCGTGCGCGGTGGGGACGCCGTTCTCGCGCGCGGCAAGAAGCGGGCGCGGGCCGTCCTCGACGCAGTCGGGGAAGTGGCCGTGCCGATGATGCTCGCGATGCTCTGCGTGCTGGCGGTGTTTGCGCCGTCGTTCTTCATGGTGGGGGTCGGGCGGGCGCTCTTCGTGCCGCTGGCGCTCTCGGTCGGCTTCGCCATGGCCGCCTCGTACGTCCTGGCGCTCACGTTCGTGCCCATTCTGTACACGTGGATGGGCGGCGAGCATCGCGGATCGGCCGATGGCGGCCTCTTCGATCGACTGCGAAGCCTGTATGGCCGCGTCGTGAGCACTGCCGTCCGCCTGCGTTGGGCGGTCCTCGCCGCGTACCTCGTTGTGTCGGCGGCCGTGGTGTACGTCGTCGGCGGAGGGCTGGGGACGGAAATCTTTCCGAGCGCTGACTCGGCGCAGATCCAGCTCCGCCTCCGGGCGCCCACCGGGACGCGCGTCGAGCGGACGGAAGTGATGGCCCTCGACGTGCTCGACGCCATCGCCGGGGAAGTGGGCCCCGGGAACGTGCAGGCCAGCCTCGGCTTCGTCGGCTCGCAGCCATCGAGCTATCCCGTGAACCTCATTCATCTGTGGACGAGCGGCCCGCACGAAGCGGTACTCCTCGTATCGTTGAAAGCCGAACGGAACGTGTCGATCGACGCCCTCCAGGAGCGGCTGCGCGCCCGGATCGATGAGATCGCCCCGGGCGCGGTCGTGTCGTTCGAGGCGGCCGATCTGGTCAATCAGGTCATGAGCTTCGGTTCGCCGACCCCGATCGAGGTGGCGGTCACCGGCGCGAACCTCGGTGCCAGCCGGGAGTACGCGGACAAGGTGAGAGCGGAGATGGCGAAGATCCCGGCGCTGCGCGATCTCCAGTTCGGGCAGGCGCTCGACTATCCGGTGCTGCGCGTGGACGTCGACCGCGAACGCGCGGGCCAGCTCGGCGTCACCGTCGAGGACGTCGGCCGGTCGCTGGTGGCCGCCACCTCGTCGAGCCGGTTCGTCACGCCGAACTACTGGGCCGATCCCGATACCGGCATTGCCTATCAGGTGCAGGTGGAAGTCCCGCAGCACGTGATGTCGTCGGTCGAAGACGTCATCAACGTGCCGGTCATGCAGAACGGCGCCTCACGGCCGTTGCTCGGCGATGTGGCCACCGTGTCGCCAGGCACGGCGGTCGGTGAGTACAACCGTTACAACCAGCAGCGGATGATCACGCTGACCGCGAACGTGCACGGCGCGGATCTGGGCACCGCGTCGAACGCGGTGCTGGCCGCGGTGTCGAGGGCCGGCAATCCACCCGGCGGCGTCACCGTCAGCGTGCGCGGCCAGGTGGCGCCGATGCAGCAGACGCTGGACGGCCTCCGAGTCGGACTGGGGCTGGCGATCGTGGCGATCTTCCTGCTGCTGGCGGCCTACTTCCAGTCACTCACGATCGCGCTCATCGTCATCGGCACGATTCCGGCTGTGATTGCCGGCGTCGCGCTCGCGCTGTTCCTGACGGGCAGCACGCTGAACGTGCAGTCCTTCATGGGGGCGATCATGGCGATTGGCGTTGCGGTCGCCAATGCGATCCTGCTCGCGACGTTCGCCGAGCAGTACCGGCAGGAAGGCGCGGCGGCGGGCGTGGCGGCAACGCGCGGCGCCACAAGCCGCCTGCGGCCCATCCTCATGACGACGTTCGCGATGATCGCGGGAATGATTCCGGTCGCCATGGGCGCCGAGCAACTGGCGCCACTCGGCCGCGCGGTGATCGGAGGACTGGCGGCATCGACGATTGCCACCCTGCTGGTCCTGCCCGCGCTGTTCGCGCTCGTGCAGGGCCGCGCCGGCGCGGCGTCTCCCTCGCTCGACCCGGACGACCTCATGAGCCGCCACTACTCAGGCGAGCAGGCATGAAGGGCGTCCGCGCGGTCATCGTCCCGGTTGCCGTCGTGCTGTGCGTGGGCGGTGCGGCCGCTGCGGGTCAGAGCGTGAGTCGCGGCGCGCGATCGGCGCCGGGACAGGTTCTCGAGACGACGAGGGTCGTCGCGCAGCGGCTCGACAAGGCGGTGACGCTGCCCGGCGACCTGACGCCGTATCAGGCCGTGGACATTCGCGCCAAGGTCGAGGGGTTCGTCGAGTCGATCCCGGTCGACCGGGGCACGTGGGTCAAGCACGGACAGATCCTGGCGCGATTGTCCGCCCCGGAGCTGCGGGCGCAGCGCGCCGAGGCCGAGGCGAAGCTGCAGGCCATCCGCGCCCAGCAGGCCGAGGCCCAGGCGAAGATGGTAGCCGCTCAGAGCACCTACGATCGCCTCAAAGCCGCAAGCGCGACACCGGGTGTGGTGGCCGGCAATGATCTCGACGTCGCCGAGCGTACGTTCGAGGCGGCACAGGCGCAGGTCGACGCGCTGATGAAGAGCGGCATAGCGGCCGAAGCGAGCGTCAAAGCCGTCTCGGAGCTGGAAGCCTATCTGGAGATCGTGGCGCCGTTCGACGGGGTGATCACGGAGCGCAGCGTGCATCCGGGCAGCCTCGTCGGGCCCTCGGCAGGGTCGCTGCTCAGAATCGAGCAGGTGTCTCGGCTGCGGCTCACGGTGCCCGTTCCTGAAACGTACGTGGGCGCCATCATGCGCGGGACGAAAGTGGACTTCCGCGTGTCGGCGTTTCCCGATCAGACCTTCCAGGGCGCGATCGCGCGCCCGGCCTACTCGCTCGACGTGAAGACGCGCAGCATGCTGGTGGAGCTGGACGTGGCCAATCCCAGGCTCACGCTCGCCCCGGGGATGTACGCCGAGGTGCGATGGCCCATCGCGCGCGCGCAGATGAGCCTCTTCGTGCCGGCAACGGCCGTCGTCCGCACCTCCGAGCGCCAGTTCGTCGTCCGCATACGCAACGGGATTGCGGAGTGGGTGGATGTCAGGCGCGGTGAGGCCACTGGCGACGTCGTGGAAGTGTTCGGCAATCTTCGCGAGGGCGACGTCGTCGTTCGGCGGGGCAGCGACGAGATTCGGCCGGGCACACCGGTGACCGCCAAGGGCTGAGCGGACGTGGCGGCGCCGCGAAGAAGCTCTTCGTCTCTCGGACGGATCCCCGTCCGTGTCGGGGCCACCGCGCGTGTGGATGCGGCTCCCGGGCAGTAAGGCTTCCGCCGCGGTCGTGCTGGTGCGGCTCACGGGCTGCGCTTGTGGCTGCTGGGCGGCCTCGTGGGCAATCAGGGCGGGATCCGATCGGCCGCGCTCGTCGGATTCGACCTGCCGAAACGCGCGTTCGTCGGAACGGCGACCGCCATCGGCCTGTTCGTCGACGGCGCCCGGCTGCCCGTGTACCTCATGACGCAGCACGCCAAGATCGCGGCGGTATGGGACTGGGTGGCGCTCGCCACGACCGGCGCCGTGATCGGGACGGTGCTCGGCAGCCACATGCTCCAGCGGATCCCCGAGGTCTGGTTTCGCCGCGTGCTCGCCGCGGTCCTCGCCACGTTGGGCGCTGTCATGTTGGGGCGAGCCCTCCAGTCGTGACGCCCTATGTTCCGGGCGTGAGCGGTTTGAGCCCGGCGACCTTCGCGAGCCGCCGCTGGCGATCATCGAACGTCACAAACGTGCGCAGCCGAGCTTTACAGCGGTTGCCACGTGCAGGACATCGAGCGTGCGACACCCGAGCGCCCGGCCCGTCGGCCAGGACACGCCTGAACAGCGGCCGGGCGTGGTACATTCGTGAATGTATTCATGCCCACCACCGTCCACATCCCCCCGGCGTTGCTGAAATCAGTCGACCGCCGCGCCCGAGCACTGGGCGTGGTTCGGAACCGCCTGATCGTCCGCGCGTTGGAGCAGGCTGTCAGCGAGGGAACTCGCTGGACTCCCGAGTTCCTGCAGCGGCTGCGCGCCGTGGATCGCGAGACGAGTGAGGCAGTGGACGAGCTGCTGGCGGCGGTGAAACAACGCCGCCGCTCGAAAGAGCCGCGCGCCCTGTGACCTGCGTCCTGGACACCAACGCCATCTCCGCCCTCATGAAAGGCGCCGCGGCCGTTGTGGACCGGCTGGCGCAACCGAACCCGCTCAAGTGGCCGTGCCGCAGCCAGTGCTAGCGGAGATCGCGTTCGGCATCGAGCGCTTGCCGCGTTCGAAGCGGCGAACGGCCCTTCAAGCGCGGTTCGATCTCCTCTGCGCCGCGCTGCCGCGGGCGGATTGGACCGACGCTGTGAGTCAGACGTACGGTCGTATCAAGGCGACGCTGGAGCGACGGGGCACTCGGATAGAGGACTTCGACGCGGCGATCGCGGCGCACGCGCTCGCACACAATGCGACGCTCGTGACGGCGAACCTCGATCACATGACGCGTATTCCCGGACTTCGCCTCGAAGACTGGAGCCGTTGATCTACGGCCAGCCGATGCGCAGGCCTGTCGTCCACGAGACGCCCGAGTAGGCGCCGCCGTCGTTGGCGCGGTCGCGCATTTCGGCGATCTGCACGCCGCTCTGCAGCTTCAGCTTGTGGCCGTAGAAGAAGTAGTTCGCGCCGACGTAGGCCTCGTGGTACTCGTCGCCCCGGCCGCCGACGATCCGGGTTTCGTACGTGCTCAGACGTACGCCGTTCGGCCGATCGCTGTCGAGGAAGGTGTACCGGCCGATGACCTGCAGCCGGTCGGTGACGTTGTAGTACGGCATCGCCGTGAACGCCCAGAGATCGCTCTGGCCGAGGTAGCCGGCGGCGCCCGACACGTCGGTGCGCAGTCCCCAGCGATCGGCTTCGAGCTTCAGGTTGATCGAGACGATCTGCTCGAGCTGACGGGTGAACGTGTTGTCGGCATCCGGATTCTGATAGACGTAGTTGGCCGAGAGCAGCGCTTCCTTGACGCCGAGCGGTTTCGCAAAGTCGTAGCCGACGACGGCGAGCGTGGCGACGCTTCCGTCGAACTTCCCGAACTCCTTGTTCGCTTCCCCCGCGAAGTAGACGCCAACTCGGTACGTCCATGGCGCCGCGCGCCCAGACACGCTGGCGCCCGGCAGATATTCCTGCGGGAACCAGATGTTGTTCGCCAGGTTGCTGCGATCGATGGTCAGCAACTCCTTCGATGAGGTGGCGCCGTCCATCGTGAAGGGCATCCCCTGCTTGCCGATCGTGACCGCCAGACGCGCGCTCCGGCTCCACTGCACGTAGACGTCGGTGAGGCGCAGATAGAGCGGGTCGATCTCCTGCGGGTTGAGCTCTGCCTCCGCCGAGACCGTGAACGTGCGGAACAGCGTGAGCCGCGGCCCGATCCGGAACCGCCGCGTGTTCCACTCGTCGTGATCGCCCTGGTCTGCGTCGAGCGTGGTGAACTCGTGCTGAAGCCGGCCGCTCAGCTGGACACGCTGCACTACCGGGTTCGATCGGTTGTCGTAGATGGTCGTGAACTGCCGCCAGAGGCGGTCGTAGGCCGATTCCGGCGCGGGCGTCGTCTGCGCGCCGGCGAGCGAGGCGGACGCCAGCAGGAGGCCAACGGCCTGAAGGACTCGATTCATGCCGTCCGTTGTACGACGCGTGGATTTCCGCTGAATGTCCCGAATGTTAACTCTCGGTAACAACACGGTCCGGCTAAAGCCGGACACTACGTACGAGGGGCACATATCGTCGCGCGAGGGGTACGTAGCGTCCGGCTTTGGCCGGACCGGCCGGACCGGTCAGTACACCGGCAGATACGGCGTGAGCCACTGCGCAATGATCGTGAACCGGTTCGTGAAGATCAGCAGCCCGATGGCGATGAGGAGGACGCCTGAGG
>JACPTI010000046.1 GCA_016192845.1 Acidobacteriota bacterium | reverse complement strand
GTTGGTACCGGTACGGGGTTTTGCGAAAGGTTGGAACGTGAAGTTCGAGGGAATTGCTGCCTGACTTGACTGACTCCACGCGGGTTCATGCCCAGCGCAGCACCCACGTGCCTTCCGCCTACTGGACCGGGCGAGTAATCCGCCCCAGCTGGCGGCCACACTCGACAGTGACGTAGATGAAGGTCAAGCAATGCAACAGCGTTTGTGGCGGATTTACGCGCGGAACAAGCCCGGTGCCTTGCACTTGATCACGACGGTTGATCAATTAGATGTTATCACCCCATAGTGTGCGGAGCGGCGTCCAGGTCGGAGTGGCGCCCTGCTGGGCGGCCACCGGTACGTGGACCAGGCATACGGCCACAGCCGTGAGCACCCGACACGGGCCGGCAACTGACGGCGCATCTGACACCTCCTCAGTCCGCTAACGATTTGGTACCACCTCGGTAAGCCGAATATCGTCAGGGCGCACACGAACAACCTTGCCGCCCTCGAAAAAGGCGAAAAACTGCAGGATGCCGTTCGCTGTCGAGTACTGCCAGCGCGGGCCGGCGATTGCCACCGGTTCGCCGTACATCGCGCGTATGTCCGCCTCCGTCTTTCCGATAAGCGATGTGGTCGACTCTGCGTCCGGCGGCCTGGCCGCCGCTCGCTGGCGGGCCTGCAAGGTGCCCCTCATCGAATTCCCCAGGGCATTGTTCCCCTCGTGACACGCGTACTCGTAGATCTGGTATGGCTCGGTCTCGAGGGCGCCCAGGGAGTCGTTATAGGGCAGCACGCGATCCTTCTCCCACGGCTGCATGAACGTCCAGGGTCTGGTCCAGGTCTTCGGGTCGTTGATCGTGACGTAGTAATGGAGCCGATTCGGACCGACGGGCACAAAGCGCTCGACCACATGAAAGTTGGTGAAGGGGATTCCGGGGTCGGCGAAGGCTCCAACCGATCCTCCACTCTGCTTGTTTGTATAGCTGGTCGTCTCGACTACCAGCGTATTGCCCTCCCAGCGGCCCCGCGAATCACCCATCCAGCCGCCCATCGTGCCGCCGAGATGCGGCCGCCCGTCGAGGGGGATGATTCGCGTGTTCAGCCGCTCGTGGGCCAGCATTACCCACCCGGGCGACTGCATCAGGTACTGCGCGCTGTTGTAGCCCATGGTGGTGGTCGGCACCTGTGCGGCGATGCACCGCTCGGCCAGATCGTAGTCCTCCCAATGGCGGATCTCGATGACGGCCGCCGCCGGCTCGGTTGCAGGATGTGCCCGCAGATGCGCCTGCTGTATCGCGATCGCCTCCGGAGTCATGGGCGGTATTCTCCCGTCCGGGGGATCTTCAATGAGGGCGGTCCGGTTATCGGAGACGAAGGTCTGGGGCGTCCAGAATCCGTTGTATGCGTTGAGACGATCCAGTTCAGCCACCGTCGCCTTCGCGCACCGCTCATCGTTCTGATTGCACAACGGGTCGTTATCACCACGGGCCCGTGCACGCGCGGCCAGTTCGGCGTCGGTGAACGTTCTTTTCCCCGCCAGGTTCGTGGGCCGCTGCATGGGCACGGTGGTATGGTTGTCCCACACCCCCTGTAGATCCGGGTCGCCCCACGGCGTTTTCGGAGGCGTGTAGGTCGACGCAGGGACTCTGAACGTCGTCGTCTCGCTCGGTGCCTGACCCGCCACGACAGCCCCGGCCAGCCACACCGTCAGGCCGATGACGGCCAGCGAACCTGCCGCAATCAACGAACGATGGCGCATCTGTCCCTCCACAACAGCGAGATCAGTCACGCGGCGGCGACACGAACTCTCCGTAGAAGAATTCTTCGACGTACTCCGCGCACCTGAACTGGAGCAGCTGGACGTTCCTTTCGATCCGGCGGTAGAGCGGCATGCTGATTTTCCACGGACGTGTGAAGACGTTCGGATCTTCGATCGTGGCCTCGTACATGATGTGATCTCTGTCAATCATGGTGTAGCGTTCGACCACGTGCAGCGCCTCGGTGGCGTAATTCCCGGCCCGGTCGAACCACGCCTGGCCGTTGAGGCCGGTGACGTCGATCACGAGCGTGTCTCCGTCCCAGCGTGCGTTCGACCACCCCATCCACGATTCGATCGGCGTTTCCTTCTTGCCGTTCATGAAAATCTCGCGCCGCGCGTAGGAGTACTGGTAGACGATCCACATCCGGTTCGGACTCTGGAAGATCTGAAAGGGATGGGGAAGATACGTCGCCCGCGGCACGCCCGGCAGAAAGCAATTCAACTCCGGATCGGCGCTCACGTCTCGCCCCGGTTTACCGGGGAGCGCATTCTTGCGGTTCTGTTCCCGTTTCGCCAGCGCTTCCGGCTTGTATGGGATCTTCCCGCCCTCGACGACGCTCATGCCCGGGAGGCGCGCGCCCCAGACGCCGGTCACAATGACCGGCGACGATCCGCCCTCATGGTCTTCGAGATCCCAGTTGGCAGTCGACAGCGTCTGCCAGATGCCGTTCAGGTCGGGTTTCTTGTCCCATGACGTTCGCGGGATCGAACCGCCCTGGGACTGCACCGATGGCTGGATCACGGCGGCCAACCCGACAGCCACCACGAGCGCCGCCGTCGGCATTCGTGTAAGGAGCATCTGCCTCACTCACTCATTTTGTCGGCGCGCCTGGTCCTATCGAGCTGATGAAGAGCGCACGGCCATCCGGCAGCGTCACGTTGGTGCCGTTTGCCTTTGCCGTGCCGTCCCTCGCCTGATACCCGGACACCTTGACCTCGGTACCAGCCGGAAGATCCTGTTTCCGCAGGCCGCGGCGCAGAAGCGTGTTCGGCGTTCCGGTCTCGATGGCCCAGGTCTCAGTCGTGCCGTCAGGTTTCTTGACGTCGACATGGATCCAGGCGTGCGGGTTGATCCATTCGACCTTCGCGACGGTTCCCGTCAACTGGATTGGCCGGTTGATGTCGAATTCGGCGGCGAAGGAATGGTGCGCGAGCGCCTGTGCGGGCCCGCCGAGAACCAGGAGACTGCTGACACATGCCGCCAGTACCGTGCGCATGGCCTCTACCTCCCGTCGAGAAGAGGACGATATCACGTGTGAAGAAAGCCGACAATTACTTCGGCAGTCACGCCTGCGTCTGTCCCAGGGCATCAATCAGTCGCTCGACTTCGGCCTGATGCGCGATCAACATCTCGCAGACGACGCACAGACGGCAGCTCTTTCGCAGCATGACGAGGCCAACCGGCTCGAAATTAGGGCTCGACGCTGCGGCCATGGTGGGCGCAAGTTAACGATCGCACACGCTGAAGCGTGCGCGCTACTTTTCCACTTGGTGTGGTACCGGTACGGGGATTCGAACCCCGGTCCCGTGGCTGAGAACCACGTGTCCTGACCCCTAGACGATACCGGCCCCGGGGAAAGTTGCTAGCCGGTAGCTGGTAGCCTGTAGGTGGTAGCACGAACGGCTACCGGCTACCAGCTACCGACCACCAACTAGCCTACAGGATGGATCCCGGCCCGTAAAGCCCGGCCGCACCGCCTTCAGTATGATGTGGACGTGCGCGGGCTCTTGAAATTCCTCCTGTTCCTTCTCGTCCTCGCGCTCGCCGGCGGCGCGGCCGCCTGGCTCTGGTCGCCGCGGGCCGAGGGACCCGGCATCGACCTCCGCCAGCCCGACAGATTCATCGGCCAGGCGACGCCGCTCGATCTCAGGGTGGAGGCGCCGGGCGGCCGGTTCGCGCGCGTCGACGTCACGCTCGAGCAGGGGGGCCGCAGCTTCCCGGTGTTCGCGCTCGCGCAGCCGGCGCAGGGCGACGTGCGTCAGGAGAGCGCCGAACGCCTGTACATCATGCGGACCGTCGGCAAGCGCGAGATCCCGGAGCTGCAGCCGGGGCCCGCCCGCCTCGTCGTGCGCGCCGCGCGCCCGGTGCTGTTCGGCCTGCGCGAGGCCGAGTCGGTGGCCGCGCGCGATGTGGAGGTGCGGCTCGATCCGCCGCGCATTGCCGTGCTCTCCACGCTCCACTACATCAATCACGGCGGCGCCGAGCTTGTCGTTTACCGCGCCACGCCAACCGACGTCGAGTCGGGGGTGCGCGTTGGCGACCAGACGTATCCCGGCTTTCCAGCGTCGGGCGCCGGCATCGCCGCCGACGAATCGACGAAGGTGGCGTTTTTCGCGCTGCTGCACGATCAAGATCTGAACACGCCGATCTCGCTCTACGCGCGCGATCCGGCGGGCAACGAGGCGGCCGCACCGCTCGACTATCGCGCGTTCCCGAAGCCGTTCGCGCGCAGCCGTATCGACATCGACGATCGCTTCCTGCAGCAGGTCGTGCCTGCCATTGCGGCCACGACGCCGGACATGGGGCTCTCGACGGCGCCCGGCGACCTGCCCATGTCCTTTCTCCGGATCAACGGCGAGCTCCGCATGCGCAACAGCCGGACGATCGCGGAGCTGGCGCGGAAGACGACCCCGCAGATGCATTGGAAGGACGCGTTTCAGCCGCTGACGAACGCCGCCGTGGAAGCGCGGTTTGCCGATAACCGGACGTATTTCTACCGGGGCACGGAGATCGATCGCCAGGTGCACCTCGGCTTCGACCTCGCGGTGACTGAGCGTATCCCGGTGCTCGCGGCGCACAACGGCATCGTGATCCACGCCGGCGACCTCGGGATCTACGGCAACACCGTCGTCATCGACCACGGGCTCGGCGTGCAGTCGCTGTACGCGCACCTGTCCTCGATGGACGTGAAGACCGGCGACCGCGTGGAGAAGGGGCATCCGATCGGGCGCAGCGGCATGACCGGGCTTGCCGCAGGCGATCACCTGCACTTCACGATGCTCGTAGGCGGCCACCCGGTGAATCCGGTCGAATGGTGGGATCCGAAGTGGATGCAGGACCGCGTGCTCCGCAAGATTGCGGAGGCGGGCTCGCCCGCCACTGCGGTCCGCCAGCGGCGGACCGCTTCGCCAGTGCTGGCTCGTCGGGTCGCACGCGCGACCCGACCTCGGCCGAGCCGGGGGTGTGTAACGGCGGGGCCCCCAACGCGCGTGCGCGTTGGGGTGCCAGCGGCGGGGTCCCCACCGTGCACGCCTGCACGGTGGGGTGCCATAATGAACGGTCGGAGAGAGAGTGAATGACGCGACGCGTGATGATCGTTGGCCTGGCGATGCTGCTCGGAGGGCTGACCGCCGCATGCGGGGGCGGGTCGCAGGAAGAAGCGCCGCCGCCGGCGCCCGTTGAGAACCCCGTCGATCCCGCAACAGCAGCCAGTGTCGCTGGCCGCGTGACGTTTGCCGGCACAGCGCCAGCGCTCGCGCCGATGCGCATGGATTCCGATCCCAATTGCGCGGCGCAGGCGCCCACCGCACCCGACGAATCGTTTGTCGTTGGCGCGGACGGCGCGCTCCAGAACGTCTTCGTCTACGTGAAGGACGGGCTCGGCAATCTCCGGTTTCCGGTGCCGTCGACGCCGGTGGTGCTCGATCAGAAGGGGTGCCGCTACGTGCCGCACGTGCTCGGCGCGCAGGTCGGCCAGACGGTCGAAGTGCTCAACAGCGACCCGACGCTGCACAACGTGCACGCGGTGCCGATGGCCAACCGCGAGTTCAACACCGGCCAGCCGCTGCCCGGCATGAAGCACGTCCACCGGTTCAGCACCCGGGAAGTCATGGTGCCGTTCAAGTGCGACGTCCACCCATGGATGTTTGCCTACATCGGCGTCCTCGATCACCCGTACTTCGCTGTCACCGGGCCGGACGGCTCTTTCCAGCTCAACGGGCTGCCACCCGGGACGTACACCGTCGAAGCCTGGCACGAAACGCTGGGCACCCAGACGCAGATGGTCACGATCGGCGCGAAAGAAACCGGCAACGTCGCGTTTTCGTTCAAGGCGACCACGTAAGGCACGGTCGGATGATGCTGCACCTCTTTGCCGCGTGCGTCGCGGCCGCGACGGCCCTCCTGATCTTCGCGGGCGGCCTCGTCACCAGCACCGGCTCCGGTCTGTCGGTCCCCGATTGGCCGACGACGTACGGCTGGTCGATGTTCACGTTTCCGATTGACAAGTGGGTCGGCGGCATCTTCTACGAGCACAGCCACCGGCTGATTGCGAGCGGGGTCGGCATGCTCATCATCGTGCTCGCCGTCTGGCTCTGGCGGGCGGAGCCGCGCCGATGGGTGCGCCGGCTCGGGTACCTCGCGCTGGCGGCCGTCGTGATGCAGGGGATCCTTGGGGGCATTACCGTGCTGTGGTTCCTGCCGGATCCGATCTCGATCGCGCACGCGGGCCTCGCGCAGATCGTCTTCTGTCTCACCGTCGCCGTCGCGCTCGTCACCTCGCCGGGCTGGCAGCGCGGCGCCGCGGCGGCCGATCGGCCGCTGCGGGCGATCGCGGCGGTGACCACCGGCGCCGTCTACCTGCAGACCCTCGTCGGCGCGACGATGCGGCATACCGACGCGGGGCTGGCGATTCCGGACTTCCCGCTCGCGTTCGGACGGCTCGTCCCGCCCGTCTGGACCACGCAGATCACCACCCACTACGCGCACCGCGTGGGGGCGCTCGTGCTCGCGGCGCTCGTGCTCGCCACGGTCGGTCACGTGCTCTACCACCATCGCGCGCGGCCGGAGCTGCGGCGGCCGTCGCTCCTGTTGCTCCTGCTGCTGGCCGTGCAGATCACGCTCGGCGCGCTGACGGTGCTGAGCGGCAAACAGCACGTGATCAACTCCCTGCACGTCGTGACCGGCGCGTTCGTGCTCGCTACCTCGCTGGTGCTGACATTGCGCGCGTACCGGCCGCAATTCGGGATTCGGGACGCGGGATCCGGGGTCCGAACACCAGAAGCGGGAACCATTCGGATCCCGGATCCCGGATCCCGGTTCCCGTCTCCGAGAGGGGCCGGCGCATGAAGCCCGCCGCGCACGCCGCCACGGCCGCGTCGGTTTCCACCCCGGCCTCGTGGGACGCCTCGGCGATCAGGCTCGCGTCGCGCGCGGCTGATTTCCTGGCGCTGACCAAGCCGCGGCTCAACCTGCTCGTGCTCGTCACGGCGCTGGCCGGCCTGTATCTCGCGGCGCCCGAGGGCCTTCCGACGTCCATCCTGGTCCACACGCTGGTCGGGACGGCGCTCGTCGCCAGCGGCGCAGCCGCGCTCAACCAGGTGTGGGAACGCGACAGCGACGCGCTCATGGCGCGCACGCGCACGCGGCCGGTGCCGAGCGGCCGCGTCCGGCCGGCCGAGGGGCTTCGCTTCGCGATGATCCTGTCGGCGGCGGGGCTCGTGGAGCTGGCCGTGGGCGTGAACGCGCTCTGCGCCGCGGTGGCCGCGCTGACGCTCCTCACGTACATCTTCGCCTACACACCGCTCAAGCGCCGCACCTCGCTCTCCACCCTTGTCGGCGCGGTGCCGGGCGCGCTACCGCCGGTCATCGGCTGGACGGCGGCGGGAGGCGGCCTCACGCTGCCCGGCCTCGTGCTCTTCGGCATCGTGTTCTTGTGGCAGATGCCGCACTTCCTGGCGATTGCCTGGCTCTACCGCGACGAGTACGCGGCGGCCGGCGTCCCGCTGCTCCCGGTGCTCGAACCTGACGGACGCCGCACAGGCCGGCAGGCGCTGCTCTATGCCGCGGCGCTCTGGCCGGTGAGCCTGACGCCGACGCTCGTCGGCCTGGCCGGCGGGTTCTACATCGTGGCGGCGATGCTGCTCGGCTCCGTGCTGGTGGCGCTGAGCGTTTTGTTCGCGCGCGAGCGCTCCACCGCCGCCGCGCGGCGGGTGTTCCTGTTTTCGATCATGTATCTGCCGCTGCTCTGGGGCGCGCTCGTGGCCGATCGGCTCTGGATTTGAACCCTGCATTGTGCATTGTGCATTGATGGAAATATCAGACCTCCCCGCTCTTAATGCGACCCTCAACGGTACGGCGGGCGCGTTTCTCGCCGCCGGCTACGTGCTGATTCGCCGCGGGCGGATCGGGCCGCACAAGCGCTGCATGCTCGCGGCGCTGGCCACCTCCGCGCTGTTCCTGATTTCCTACCTCGTCTACCACGCGAACGCCGGGTCGCGCCCGTTTCCGGGCCAGGGGGCGATCAGGCTCGTGTACTTTGGCCTCCTGTTCACGCACGTCGTGCTCGCCGCGGTGATCCTGCCGCTCGCGCTCACGACGGCCGCCCGCGGCCTGAGGGCCCAGTACGACCGGCACGTGCGCATCGCGCGCTGGACCTGGCCGCTTTGGATCTACGTGTCGATCACCGGCGTCGTCATCTACCTGATGCTGTACCGGCTGTACTGAGTCGCATGGGCTGCCTTCGTCCGGGCGGCGCCCATCTGGTCCGGCCGCCATTTGGCCAGTGCGTGGTAAACCGGAAGTTCGGCGTGCGTGCTATTCTATATTCGCGAATCGCGAATATCGAATGGCCCAGTCTACACTACGTCCCCAAGACGTTGTCGTACTCATCAAGCTGCTGAGCTACCGTGGACGCCGTCCGCCCATGGCTCAGATGGGTCTAGAACTGTCGATCAGCTCTTCAGAGGTCCATGCAGCCCTCAAGCGATTGGCGCTGTCGAGGCTCGTGTCGAGCGATGCGGAGGGAAACCGCCCTTTCCTCGAAGCGGTCCAGGAGTTCCTCGTCCACGGCGTGAAGTACGCGTTTCCGGCTAGGCGGGGCGAAGTCACCCGCGGCGTACCTACGTCCTATGCCGCGCCGCCCCTCAACAAAGAGATCGAGCCTGGTTCCGAGTTGCCGCCAGTATGGCCCTTTCCGGAAGGTCAGCATCGCGGCGTCAGCCTCGAGCCACTGTACAAGACTGCTCCTGCCGCTGCCCTGCGTGATCCGATTTTCTACGAGATGCTCGCCCTCATCGATGCCCTTCGTGAAGGTCGCGCCCGAGAACGCAAGCTTGCTGAGAAGGCATTGATCGAGCGGCTCCGACATCAGCTCCATGAAAGACCCGAATCTGCCTCTACTCGAAGCCGCCGTTAAGCTGCTGCAACCGCTACTAGACGAACTCGTGTTCGTCGGCGGATGTGCGACCGGACTGCTCATCACCGACCCGGGCGCTGGAGGCATCCGACCGACCAAGGATGTCGACACGATCACAGAGGTTGCATCCTATGCCGAGTACGCGACGTTATCGGAACGGTTGCGCGGGTTGAAGCTGCAGGAAGATCACCGCGAGGGCGCCCCAACGTGTCGGTGGCGCTATGGGGACCTGACGATCGATGTGATGCCAACGGACAAGAAGATCCTAGGATTCAGCAACCGTTGGTACGAACCGGCGATTGCCTCCGCGCACCATGTCGAAGTTGCGGGCCTGGGCATCCGGCTCATCAGACCCGCGTACTTTCTCGCGACCAAGTTCGAGGCGTTCCGCGGTCGAGGCAATGACGACTACAGCGGGAGTCACGACCTTGAAGATGCGATTGCTGTCATTGATGGCCGCCCAGAAATCATCGATGAGGTAAGGAGTGCCGCGCCCGATGTCAGGAATTTCACCGCCTCCGAAATGAGACGTTTGCTAGGCACACGCCTTTTCATCGACGCTTTACCGGGATTTCTTCTCCCGGATCCAGCAAGTCAAGCGCGGTACCCCGTTCTCCGAGGAAGGCTCGATGCACTGGCCGCATCAGAGGACACTCACGCTGGCCAGGAGACCGGATGAATGGCGAAACCAAAGCCGAAAGCGATTAACAAGACGAAGACGTCGAAGAACGATCCAGGCTACGGCAGTCGTGACATCAAGAACGAGATCGTCCGGCGAATCTCTTCGATTGCTTTCCCGCTGCACTTCAAGCATCCGACGACGTCATTCAAAGCCAATCGCCGACGCGCAAAGTCGCGGAAGCAGTTTTCGGGATTCTTGGCGTGACGGATGCCGCCCTCCAGCACGCCAACTGGCGTTGATTACCTCGGATCGTATTGAAGACGACATGAGACGTTGCGTCTGCCGGCGCACCACCGCCCTGGTGATCGCGTCTGCGGCGATCGCACCGTTCACGGCGCTGGCCGCGCAGCCGGCGCCGCATCTGTTCGGCAACCTCGACGCGCTGCAGGGCATTCCGGCCCCGCCGCCGATGCTGATCCGGCCGCGGGAGTTCGCCGCCTACGGCGCCCTCATCACGGCCGCGACGCTCACGACGCTGTATCTCTATCGCGGCCGCGCGTTCATCGTGTACTGGATCGGCAGCTGGCTGCTGGTGGCCGCCTCGCTGGCGCTGCTGGCGCGCGGGTATGGCGACGTGCGCCTGGGCAGCGTGATGCTCGGCCTGGCGCAGCTGCTGGCCATATGGTCGGCCGGCCTGATGCTCCTCGGGGCGGCGGCGTTTCCCGACGAGCCGCTCCGGTGGACCGTTCCGCTCAAGGTGGCGGCCGCAACGGCGGTCTGGTTTCTTGCGGCGCCGCTCGTGCTGCCGCTCGTCGTCGTGCTGGCCACCGGGCCCGCCGCGGCTGCGGTGCTGCTCGGCTGGGCCGCGGCCCGCTACCTCCGCCTCGGCGTGCGGACCCGGTACGTCGGCGTGGCGGTGATCGGGCTCGGCATGCTGCTCCTGGGCGGCAGCCACGCCGCGGCCGCCGCCGTGTCGCTGAACGTGCTCTGGGACGCGCAGGCGTTCAACCAGCTCCTCGGGTTCAACATCATCGTCAACCTGTTCGTCGCGCTCGGGATGCACGTCCTGGTGTTCGAGGACATGACCGACGCCCTGCGGCGCGCGCACCGCGACCTGGCCCAGGCCCACCAGGAGGTCAAGCGGCTGGTGATCACCGACGCGCTGACCGGGTGCCACAACCGGCGGTTCTTCGAGCAGATCGAGCGCCGCGAGATTCAGCGCCATCGACGCTACGGAGCGCCGCTCTCGGTCGTGTTCGTCGATGTGAATCACTTCAAGCGGCTCAACGACACCCTCGGGCACGACGTCGGCGACGAGGTGCTCAAGGCCATCGGCGCGCTGCTGCGCCGGCACGTGCGCGAGTCGGACTACGTCATCCGTTGGGGCGGCGACGAGTTCGTGCTGCTGCTGACCTGCGGCCTCGGCGAAGCCGAGCGCAAGGCGGACGAGCTCAAGCGCGCGTTCGAGCGCGAGCGCCGCGGCGCCGGATTGCCCGACGGGATCGGCCTGAGCATCGGCGCGGCGCCGGTGCCGGCCGACGCGGCGAGCCTCGCGGCGCCCATCCGGCAGGCGGACACCCGCATGTACGACGACAAACTCCGGGACTCGGCTCGAACCCGTGCACTAGAATAGGAAGCCGACGCATGCGACGGCACACGACCGCGGCCACCCGCCGATGGCAGGCCACGCTCATCTTCACCGTGTTCGGCGCGGCCGTCCTGGCCGCCGCCGGTGCGGGCTGGTGGTACGCGCGCGAATCGACGCCGCATCAGGGACCGGTGCTCCTCATCTCCATCGAAGGGCTTCGCCCCGCCGATCTGCAGGCGTACGAGGGAACAGTGAGTCGCATGCCCGCCATCGACGCGCTCTCGGCGGAAGCCGTCGTCTTCGAGCGCGCTTACGCGCATTCGCCCCTGACGCTCCCCGCACACGCGTCGCTGCTTGCCGGTCAGCTGCCGTTCGAGCACGGCGTCCGCGACGAAGCGGGCTTCACGCTCGATGACGACGCCCAGTCGATGGCCGAGCTGCTGCGGAACCGCGGCTTCGACACCGGCGCGGCGGTGTCGTCGTTCCTCCTCCGCCCCGAGTCGGGCGTGGCGCAGGGCTTCTCGTTCTTCGATGCCGAGCTGCCGGACGACCCGGGCGAGGGGGGGCCGGTCGTCGCGCGCGACGGCGTGCGCACGAGCGAGGCGGCCGAGCGCTGGCTGCGGGCGCGCCGCGGACATCGGTTCTTTCTCTTCGTGCAGGTTGCGGCGGAGGCGGCGGATCCGACGGTCGCGCGGCTCGTCGCCGAGCTCGAGGAGCGCAATCTCTACGATCAGGCGACGATCGTCGTGACCGCAGACCACGGGGACGCGGGCGCGGCGCTGTCGCTCGATGAGGACGCGCTGCACGTGCCGCTGCTCGTCAAGCAGCCCAGAGGCAAAGGCGCAGGCCGGCGGGTGACGATCCCGGTGCAGCACATCGATTTGCTGCCGACCATCCTCGACCTCGTGCGCGCGCCGGTCCCGTCGGACCTCCGGGGGCGATCGCTGCGGGCGGTGCTGGATGGTGACGAGCGGGCACTGGCGGAGCCGCGCGTCTATGCCGAATCGCTGGCGCCGCGATTCCGGTTCGGCGGTGCCGCACGGTTTGCGCTCGCCAAAGCCGACGAGCGCCACGTCCGGAGCGGCGAGACCGCAGACTCGGTTCTCCCGGGCCGGCTAAAGCCGGCCGCCACGGACGCGGTGTCCGGCTTCAGCCGGACCTCGTCGGCCGAGGCAGAGCGGTCGATTGAGCTCGGCGAGGAGCTGGATCGGCTGCTCGACGAGCACGAGACTCCCCTGCCCGAGGAGATTCCTGCCGCCCACGAGGACCGCTTCGCGATGCTGGGCTATCTCGGCGGATCGATGCTCGCCGGCGGCGGGCCGGCGCCGCTGGATCCGGACGACGAAGCGCAAGTGGCCGACGCGCATCGCGCGGCGGCGGCGCTCGCTGGGCGGAAACAGTACGCCGCCGCCATCAGCCAGCTGCGCGAGATCGTGCGCGCGCATCCGCGCCTGCCCGTCGTCCAGTATCAGCTCGCGATGCTGCTCGAGCGCGTCGGACGCCGCGAGGAGGCCGAGCGCGCGCTCCGAGCCACGGCAACGGTGGAGCCCGGCAACCCGTACGTGCCGATGGCCCGGGCGCGCCTGCGGCTCCGCGCAGGACGAGCGGAGGCGGCGCGCGAGCCTGCGGCGCTGGCCGTGGCGCTGGCAGAGCGCCTCGACAGCCGCGCCCGGGCGGCGGCGCATCGGATTGCGGCGCGCGTGGCCCTCGCCGTGGAGGATGCAGCAACGGCGCAAGCGCACGCCGAAGCGGCCGCGCGTGAAGATCCACGCGTCCCGATGGAGCCGTTCGTGCGCGGCCGGCTGCTGTACGCGGACGGCCGGTACGACGAGGCGCGCGCCGCCTTTGAAGCGGCGGCCGCGAGGCTGCAGGAGAGCGGCGGCGCGCTGGAAGAGCTGCACCTGAGCCTGGGCGAGACGCTGGCGCGCCTCGAGCGGTTCGGGGAGGCGGAAGAGCAGTTCCGGGCCGAGCTCCGCGCCTTCCCGCGCAGCCTCCGCGCGTACTCCAGCCTCGCGCTGCTCCTCCGTGCGTCGAATCGCGCCAGCGCGGTGGAAGAGGTGCTCGAGGCGCTCGTCGACGCGACACAGACTCCGGACGGCTACGAAACCGCCGCGCGGCTCTGGACGATCCTCCGCGAGCCGGCGCGCGCCGCGGAGCTCCGAGCGGAGGCACGCGCCCGTTTTCGGCGCTGACGCGGGCGGGGGGCGACTCTCCGTTGGTTGTCGGTGCCGTTTCTCTCACGATTGTCGGTGCGATCCCGTTCGGCGGTCGGTGCGATCCGCAGGACGCTCATCGGTGCAGTCCTTGCTCCCGCGTGTACGATCCCACGGATGCGCGGCTACGCTAACACGCTGCCGAAACGGGTGTGACCAGGGTTGTCACGCGTACCGGGTACGATTGGGAATCGGGTTATCATCGCGGCATTCATGCCACCAACAACCGTTGTCGGCAACCTCGCGCCAGAGGCCGATAGTCGTCTACCACTACGGCCGTTCTTGAAGTGGGCGGGCGGAAAGCGACAGTTGCTGGCGGAATTGCGCCGCTGTGTTCCGGAGGGATTCCGCGCTTACCACGAACCCTTTTTCGGTAGCGGTGCACTGTTTTTCGACCTGGTACAACGCGGACAAGTCACCGGAAAGACGGCATGCCTGGTCGATAACAACGCCGATCTCATGGGCTGTTACACGGCAATTCGCGATCGAGTCGACGAGGTGATTGCTTGGCTGCAGCTTCTCGCTTCGGCTCACCGCGATAATCCGATGGAAGCTTACTACCGGGTCCGTGACCGCCTGTTCAACCCGGCGAGACGCCTTTTTTTTGCACCTGGCGGTCAGCCTCGGCACTATGGCGCCGAGCTCGCGGCCATGTTCATTTATTTGAACCGAACCGGCTTCAACGGACTCTTTCGACTGAACCAGCGCGGCGAGTTCAACGTACCCATGGGCCGTTATCTCAACCCGACGATCTGTGACGAACGCAACCTCCGGAACGCCGCAGCGGCGCTCCAGCCGGCGAACGTCGCGCTACGTACCGGAGAATTCGATTCCATTCTCGAGATCGCCGCGGAGAGCGACTTCGTGTACCTCGATCCGCCGTATGCGCCCGTGAGCACGACTGCGAACTTTACCTCCTACACGTCCGCCGGATTTTCGGACGATGACCAACGGCGATTGCAGAAGGCCGTGGTCGGACTTGCGGCCCGCGGCTGCCATGTCGTGCTCAGCAACTCGACCGCACCGCTGATTACCGAGCTGTACGCCACACATAGCGCGGCACGGAAGGTTGGGCTCCGTGTGCACAAAGTTGCCGCCAAACGTGCCATCAACTCCGATCCGAGTCGGCGCGGCAAAATCGCGGAGTACGTGATCACGAACGTTCCACGAGCCCCGGCCGCGTAGCAATATTCACGATATTGCGGCATGGCCGATCGACGGCATCGTCGTCTTCGCAGGCGACGGATTCTCCACCAACATGATCGCTTACTCCATTCGACCGGTAAGGCCGTCGCGCTGACGGATCTTGAGCCTTGGACCGCTATACGGCTCCAAACGAGAATCTTGTACCAGCTGTGACAAGCCGTATAGCGGTCCTAGGCGCGCGCAGCGCGCCAAAGAGATACTGGCCAACCTGGCACAGGCGCAGAATCGTCGCAAGAGAACGCACTGACCGCGTAAGGGAGCTTGTACCGTCAAACGTGAGAGGCCTCGCACCGACAAGCGTCAGAATCGTGGCACCGACAGGCGACCCAGAGATCGCACGACCAGCGTAGGCAGGGTTGCACCGACTTGCGTCAGAGCGATCGCACTGACCCGCGTCAGCGGCATCTCGCCGGATGCGCGGCGATGATCGCCAGCCCGACCCCGCTCCAGAACAGGTTCCGCACCTTCCGCACCACGGCGAGCGCTACACCGGCGGCCGGCGCCACGGCGAGGATCGGCGCCACCGCGCCCGAGAGCGCCTCGTCGACGCCGATCCGGAACGGCACGAACTTGAACGCCACCGTGACCACGCGGTTGAGGCCTTCGAAGGCGACCGCCTGCGCCAGCGTCGGGGCGCGATCGGGGACGAGCCACTGCAGCGTGAGAAACACCTCCAGCGTGCCGAGCACGTGGAACACCATCTCGAGCGCGAACGCCCGCCAGAGACGGTCCCGGTGGACGGTCGAGAACCCGAGAACGGCCACGCGGAGCTGTGCCAGGCGCGCGCGCCATCGCGGACGCGGGCCGCGCCGCTCGTCCCAGGTGCCGCGCAGCAGGCGCAGCAGGACGACCGCGGCGACGAACGCGGCGAGGAGCGAGGCGGCGATCCCCCAGCGCCACGCCGGCGCAAGCGGTACGGTGGCGAGCACGACGCCGACCGCCACCGCGAGCATCGCCAGGATCGAGGCGCCGTAGATCAGGTTCTCCGTCGCCAGCGACGCGACCGAGTCGCGGGTCGCGAGATCGTGCCGGGTGAGGAAGATCTTGGTGGGCTCGCTCGCCAGCAGTCCAAGCGGGGTCACGCTGCCGACGGCATCGCCGGCGAGGAACGCGCTGAAGGCGCGGCCGTACGTGAGCTGCGCCGCCGGCGGCATGCAGAGCCGCCAGCAGGCCGCGCGGACGAGGAAGCGGAGGCCGGCGAGCGCGAGGATCACCGTCAGCCCCCAACCGACGCGCTGGATGCCGGCGACGATCTCGGCGACGCCGGCGCGCCGCACCACGTAGGCGAACAGCGCCGCGCCGCCGACGGTGTACGCGGCCGTCAGCAGATGGCGGCCTCCGGCAGGCTCAGGCCGCCCCGAGCGCGTCGAAGGGCGGCTGGCGGCAGTCGTCACACGTGGCATGCGCGCGGAGCGCGCCAAGGGATACTGGCCAGCCGGTCATGGGCTCGCCAGCACCCTGCGAGTTGACGGGCTATCAACGGCCGAGCCCGTGACCGGCTTCGACCTGTTTCAGGGTCTCTTCAATCAGCCCTTCGTTGTCTTCCTTCGACACCTGCCGCCGCAGGATCTTCGAGGCAATCGCCACCGACAGATCGATCGCCTCCTGGCGGATCTGCTGGACGGCGCGCGCCGTCTCGAGCTGGATCTGCCGCTCGGCGTTCCGGACGATGGCGGCCGCTTCGGCCCGTGCTTTTTGCTTCAGCTCTTCGCGGAGCGCCTCCGCGTCGGACCGGCTCCTCGAGACGATGGCCTCGGCCTCCGCGCGGGCGCCGGCCATCATCTGCGCCGACTCCCGCTGCAGCCGCTCGAGCTCCTGCTGCGCGCGCCGCGCGTCCTCGAGCGACCTGGCGATCGTCGCCTGCCGCCGCTCGAGCGCCTCCATCAGCGGGCGCCAGGCGAAGCGCGCGAGCAGCGCCACCAGCACGAGGAAGGTCAGGATCGTCCAGATGAACAGGCCCGGATCGGGCTGGACGAGCGGGTTATCCATCGACTACCTCAGGAGAACGATCAGCAGGCAGAACACCTCGGCCAGAATGGCGACCCCTTCGAGCAGGAAGAGCGGCAGGTTCACCGCGCCGGTGATCTGCGCCACGGCGCTCGGCTGCCGGGCGATGCCTTCCGCCATACCCGCCGCGAGCCGGCCGATCCCGAGTCCGGCACCGATGACGGCCAGTCCGAGGCCGATGCCGGCACCCATATAGTGCAGAAGAAATTCCATTCCGTTCTCCTCCCTATCCGAACGTCAAGTCCCAAGTCCCAAATCACAAAGCACAAGTCACAACGTGAATTCGCGATTTGTGACTTCTGACTGCTGACTTGTGCCTTGTGACTTGTCCATAGTCAGTGGTGCGCGTGAATGGCCATGCCGATGAACACGGCCGTCAAGAGCGTGAAGACGTACGCCTGAACCAGAACGATGATGATCTCGAGCGCCGTGATCCCGACGGCGAGCGGCACGGCAAACGCCACGCCGACGCCCAGCCCGACGAACGCGCCCGCCATCTCCGCGAAGATGAACACGAACGACAGAATCGCCAGGATCGCAATGTGGCCCCCCGTCATGTTCGCCGCAAGTCGCATCGTCAGCGCGAAGGGACGCACGAGCATGCCGAGAATCTCGATCGGGATGAGCGCCACGGCGAGAAACGGCGACACGCCGGGCGGCACGAGATTCTTCCAGTGCTGCACCACGCCGTGCGCCTTCGAGCCGGCCACGATGATGGCGAAGAACGTGATCAGGGCGAGCGCCGCGGTGACGTTGAAGTTCGAGGTGGCGGTCGATCCGCCGTGCAGGAGCCGCGCCAGGAACGACTCCTCGCCCGCATGGAACACCCAGTGGTTGAGCAGCCCCAGCACCTCGAAGATCGGGATGAGCCCGATGGCGTTCGCCGTGAGAATGAAGACGAACAGCGTCAGCACCAGCGGCATCCACGTCGGCGTCCACCTGTCGCCCACACTCGGCCGGACCACGTTGTCGCGGAGGAACACGACGATCGCCTCGAGCGCGTTCATGAAGCCGGACGGTACGAACGGGTCCTGCCGCAGGTAGCGCCGCACGCTTGTGGTGACGACGACGAACACGAGCGCGGCCACCACCCAGAGCATGAACACGTGCTTGGTGACCGAGAAGTCGATGCCCGCGATCGTCGGCAGATGGATGAGCGGGTGATCGATCGGGCTGTTGGCGACGTGCTCGATGATCACCGCGCCGGCGTTGAAGGCCTCCGCCGCGGCCTCGGCCGCGTGCTCCTGAACTGGCGTCTCGGTCTGCACGTTTGCCTATCGCTCCGGCGGGTCCGCCTGCGGCGGCACCCGCGCTACGTACGTCGGCGTCCGACCCGCGAAGAAGCGCTGCAGCAACAGCGCCTCGACCAGATGCAACCCGATGAAATACGTGGTGAAGCTGATGACGAACGGCAGCGGACGGACCCCGAGGACCTTCAGCACGGACGTGACGTACGCTCCGAAGAACACCAGCTTGCCGGCGAACGCCGCGATCATCACGGGCGTCAGCGCTTCCGGCCGCGCGGCGTAGGTCCGCACCACGAGAACCCACGTCGCCGCGGCGCCGACGAGCGGCGCCAGCATGCCGAGCAGCACCTCCCGATCACTCTCGACGCCGGGCGCGGCGGCGATCGCCAGCGACGACAGCAGGGCCGCGCCCGCCATCCACCACAGCGGCCTCATGACCGCCACAGCGCCTTCGCCAGCTCGTAGAAGCCGACGATGAGCCCGAGCAGCAGACCCCCGAGCAGAAACCAGGGAGAGGTGCCGCGCCACTCGTCGATGGCGTACCCGATGCCGCCGAGCAGGACGATGGCGCCGATGAGCGTGTAGCTGACCATCGCCGCCGGCCCCGACTTGATGATGTTCGCCTGCAGCGCCTTCAGGCTGCGAGGCGACCACAGGCCGCGCGGGGGCGCCGCACGCCGGTCTTTCCTGGACCCAAACAAACAATCAATCGTAGCAGACGTAGAATGACAGTGGCAATGCGCGGGGGACTATACTCCCGGCCTGGAGGGACCATGCGCGCAGCGTTCGCGTTCCGTCTGGCGCTCATCCCGGCTCTGGCGGCGTGCGTGGCCGCAGCGGGCGCGCGCGATCTCCTCGCCCAGGCCGGCGTCCGCGAGCGGACGATCTTCGTCAGCGCCGTCGACGGCCGGGGCGACCCCGTCGACGGCCTCGGCCTGCCGGATTTCATCGTGACCGAGGACGGCCGGCGCCGCGAAGTGCTGCGCGTCTCGCCGGCGGTCGAGCCGATCGACATCGCGCTGCTCGTCGACAACAGCGCGTCGGCCGAGCGGGCGATCTCGTCCATCCGCGACGGCGTGCGCGGCTTCGTCACGCAGATGGCCGTCGGCAACCAGATCGCGCTCGTCGCGCTCGCGGACCGGCCGACGATCCTCGTCGACTACACCTCGAGCCCCGAGCGGCTCGCGCAGGGCACGGGGCGGCTGTTCGCGATGAACGGCAGCGGCATGACGCTGCTCGACGCGATCCTGGAGGTATCGGCGGGGCTGCGCCGGCGCGAGGCGCCGCGGGCGGTGATCGTCCCGGTGATCACCAACGGGGTCGAGTTCACCAACCGCTACGCCCGGGACGTGATTGCCGCGGTCCGCGGCGCCGGGGCGGCGCTGCACGCCATCGTCGTCGGGCACCTCCCGATCGGGACCACCGAGGAGCGCGAGCGCGCCATGGTCCTCGACGCCGGGACGCGCGAGACGGGCGGGCAGCACGTCACCCTGCTGACGGAAAGCGCCATCGAGCAGGCACTGCTGAGGCTTGCGCGGGAGCTGACGTCGCAGTACAAGGTCGTCTACGGCCGGCCCGAATCGCTCATCCCACCGGATAAGATCGAAGTACGGTCCGCCCGCCCCGGGGTGACGATGCGAGGGGCGCCGATGCGCGGACAGGCAGGAGCGTGACGTGAAGCGAGCAGTCCTCAGCACGGTTGGTCTTCTGGTCTGCGTCGTGGCGGCGCCCGTCCCGTCGGGCGCGCAGCGGCCGCAGTTCCGGGCGACCATCGACATCGTGTCGCTGAACGTCACCGTCATTGACGGAACGAACCGCTACATCACGGACCTGGAGCAGTCCGACTTCTCCGTGTTCGAGGACGGCGTCAAGCAGGACATCATCTTCTTCACGCGCCGGCCGCAGCCGATCGCGCTGTCGCTGCTGCTCGACAGCAGCGCCAGCATGGAGGACAAGCTGCAGATGCTGCAGGCGGCCGCGACGAACTTCGTGAAGCGGCTCAAGCCGAACGACCTGGCGCAGGTCATCGACTTCGACAGCCGCGTCTCGATCCGGCAGACGTTCACATCGAACCAGTCGGATCTGCAGACCGCGATCCTCCAGACCGTCTCCGGCGGCTCCACGTCGCTCCATAACGCGATCTACGTCTCGCTCAAGGAGCTCGGCAAGATCAAGGCGCAGCACGAAGAGGACGTGCGCCGGCAGGCGCTCATCGTCTTCTCGGACGGCGAGGACACCTCCAGCCTGGTGTCGTTCGAGGAGGTGCTCGAGCTCGCCAAGCGCTCGGAGACGGCCATCTACACGGTCGCGCTCCGCGGCAACGATTCCAGCTCGCGCGGCTTCCGGGAGGCGGAGTTCGTCATGCGCCAGCTCGCGCAGGAAACGGGCGGCCGTGCGTTCTTCCCGTCGAAGATCGAGGACCTGAACAGCGTCTACGGCCAGATCGCGGACGAGCTTGCGAGCCAGTACACCATCGGGTACACCTCCAAGAATCCGCGCAACGACGGCGCGTTCCGCCGCATCGTCGTGCAGGTGGCGCGGCCGAACGCGACGGCGCGGACCAAGAGGGGCTACTACGCCCCGGGCGGCCGTTGAACGTCCTCCCTCTGATCCTGTACGCCGCCGCGGCGGTCGCCTATGGGGTGCACTTCGCGCGACGGCAGCCGCAGGCGGGCCGCCTCGCCACGACGCTGCTGATCTTCGCGGCGCTCGCCCACACCTTCGTCATCGGCATGCAGACGATGGAGGTGCGGCACGTGCCGTTCGCCAACGCCTCGAGCGCCACCTCCACGTTCGTCTGGCTGCTCGCGCTCTCGTATCTCTACCTCGAGATCACGGCCGACGAGCGCGCGATGGGCGTGTTCATCGTGCCGATGCTCGCCGGCCTGCAGACGATTCCGGCGGTATCGCCCGGCGTCGAGCGCATCGACCCGCTGCTCGACAGCCCCTGGTTCTGGGTGCACGTCTCCTCGCTCCTCTTCGCGTACGCCAGCTTCGCGCTCGCCAGCGTCCTGGGCCTCACCTACGTGGTCCAGTTCAAGGAGATCAAGAAGAAGCACCTCGGCTACTTCTACACGCGGCTGCCGTCGCTGCAGACGCTCGACGTGATGAACGAGCGCGCGGTCGCGATCGGCTGGCTGTGCCTGACGGTCGGCGTCGCGGTCGGCGCGATCTGGACCGGGCAGGCGCGCGCCGTCGCCCCGGACGACCCCAATCTGCAGGCGATGTCGCTGAACGACCCGAAGATCTTCGTCGCGGTGCTGACGTGGGGCGTCTACTCGTTCGCCATCCTCGCGCGGCAGACAATGGGCTGGAGCGGACGGCGCGCGGCGTGGCTCTCCGCGCTGGGGTTCGCGATCGTGCTGCTGAATTTCCTGCCGATCAACTACTTCGTGACCACGAGCCACACGTTCTAGGACGATGCGTTCTTCACCTCCACGGGCCACGGAGGCACAGAGACACAGAGAACATTGTTCGGACCTCTGTGTCTCCGTGTCTCTGGGGCTTGGCGCGAGTGAAAGGGCGTGAGGCTCCGGCAGTGCATCTAGTGCTCCTTGGCGTGAGTCACCGGACGGCGCCCGTCGATCTGCGCGAGCGGCTCGACTTCTCCAGCCGCGACGTCGGCGCGGCCGTCGAGGCGCTGGCGGCCCGGTCGTCGGCCGCCGAGTCGGTGGTCCTCTCGACGTGCAACCGGTCCGAGATCTACGTCGCCACCACCGCGGATCCGACGCGGGCGCGCGAGGAGCTCGTCGCGTTCCTTAGCGATTACCACGAGCTGCCGCGCGAGGTCTTCCTCCCCCACGTCTTCACGTACGACGACGCCGCGGCGGCGCATCACCTGTTCCGCGTGGCGGCCGGCCTCGACTCGCTCGTCGTCGGCGAGCCGCAGATTCTCGGGCAGGTGAAGGACGCGTTCCAGGTGGCGGCCGGGCGGCACTGCACGGGACCCCTCCTGAACAAGACGTTCCACTCGGCGTTCGGCGTCGGCAAGCGCGTGCGCACCGAGACGGCACTCGGCGAGGGGGCGGTGTCGGTCAGCTTCGCCGCCGTGGCGCTGGCGCGAAAGATCTTCGGCCGGCTGCGGGGGCGCCGCGTGCTGGTGGTCGGCGCCGGCGAGATCAGCGCGCTGACCGCGCAGCATCTGCGGAGCCACGGGGTCGCCGACATCGTCATCACGAGCCGGACCGCGGCGCACGCCGATGCGCTCGCGGCCGAGGTCGGCGGGCGCGCCATGCCGTGGGGCGAGATGACCGCGGCGATCGCGCGCGCCGACATCGTCATCACGGCCACCGGGTCGCAGCGGCCGATCATCACGCGCGCCGACGTCGAGGCGGCCACCGGGCGCCGGCGCGCCGACCCGCTGTTCATCATCGATATCGCGGTGCCGCGCGACGTCGACCCGTCGGTCAGCGAGATCGAGCAGGTCTTCCTGTACAACGTCGACGACCTCCAGAACATCGTGCAGGAGAACCTCGCGCGCCGTGCGGCGGAAATCGCCCGCGCCGAAGCGATCGTCGCCGAAGAGCTCGCGCGGTTCACCGCCTGGCAGCGGTCCCGGCGCGCCGTGCCGACCGTGGTGGCGCTCCGGCAGCGGTTCGACGACATCCGCCGCACCGAGCTGCAGCGCCTCGACACGAGGCTCTCGGGGCTGCCGCCCGAGGCCCGCGCGCGGGTCGAGGAGGTGACGCGCCTCATCGTCGAGAAGCTGCTGCTCGAGCCGACCGAGCAGCTGAAGGCGCTGCCGGACGAGGAGACGCAGGCCGTCTACACCGAAGCCGTCAACCGCCTCTTCCGCCTCGGCGAAGCGCCGGACGACACCGCCGCCGGCGATGCCGAGCCGTTCCCGACCGACCGGGCGCGGGAGCCGTAAACGTCGTTCAGACGTCTCGGTTCTCGCTTCTCGGTTCGTGCGAACGAAGAAGTGAGAACATAGAGGCGTGAACGACGGCCGTCGTTTTCGGCTCGGCACGCGCGGCAGCCAGCTCGCGCTGTTTCAGGCCAACGCCGTCGCCGACCTGCTCCGCGCGCGCACCGGCGCGTCGTGTGAGATCGTCGTGATCAGGACCAGCGGCGATCGGCTCGCCGAGGCCCGGCTGGCGCAGATCGGCGGCAAGCGGCTCTTCGTCAAGGAAATCGAAGATGCGCTGCTCGCCGGATCGATCGATCTGGCGGTCCACAGCAGCAAGGACATGCCGGCGCAGCTGCCCGCCGGCCTGGTGGTTGGCGCCGTGCTCCCCCGCGAGGACGCCCGCGACGCGGTCGTCCTCCCTTCCGGCACGAACGTCTCCCTCGACGAGGTGACGCGCCGGCTGGGCGACGCGCCGCGCATCGGCACGAGCAGCGTGCGCCGGACGGCGCAGCTCTCGCGCCTCTTTCCGAACGCCCGCTTCGAGCCGATCCGCGGCAACCTCGACACGCGCCTCCGGAAGCTCGACGCCGGCGACGTCGACGCTCTCGTGCTCGCCGCCGCCGGCCTCCGGCGGCTCGGACACGCGGACCGCGTCTCGGCGGCGCTGCCGCCGGAGGCGTGCGTGCCCGCGCCGGGACAGGGGATCATCGCCATCGAAGTCCGGAGCAGCGACACCGCCGTTCGGGAACTCGTCGAGTGGATTGACGATGCCGCCTCGTCGGCCGCGCTGGCCGCCGAGCGGGCCGTCGTGACCCGGCTGGGCGGCGGGTGCCAGATGCCGATCGGCGCGTACGCCGCGGCGGCTGCCGACCGGCTGTCGCTCTCCGCGATTGTCGTCTCGCTCGACGGGATGCGGGCGGCCCGCGCCGAGGCGGCCGGACCGATGACGGACGCCGAGCGCATTGGCGCGCAGGCGGCCGAGCGGCTCCTCGCCCACGGCGCCGCCGACATCCTCGCGGAGGTCGAGAGCGCGCGGGCCGCCGTCGAAGGTCTCCAGCCATGACGCGGCCGGCCGTCTCCATCATCGGCGCCGGACCCGGCGACCCGCGGCTCATTACCGTCTACGGGCTCGAGTGCCTCCGCGCCGCCGACGTCGTCGTCTATGACCACCTGATTCCGCGGCGGCTGCTCGCGCATGCGCGCGCGGGCGCCGAGCTGATTGACGTCGGCACGGCCGCGCCGCAACCGATGGCGCAGGAAGCGATCAGCTATCTGCTCGTCGAGAAGGCGCGTGAAGGCAAGGTGGTCGCGCGCCTCAAGTGGGGCGACCCGTTCGTGTTCGACCGGGGCGGCGAAGAGGCGCTGTTCCTGCACGAGCAGCGCGTGCCGTTCGAGGTCGTCCCCGGCATTCCGGCCGGCATCGGGGTCCCCGCGTACGCCGGCGTGCCGGTGAGCTATCCGGGCGCCGGCGACACGATCACGCTCGTCCGCGGCTACGAGGACGAGAGCCGCCTGCCGCCCGAGGTCGACTGGGCGAGCCTTGCGCGTCTCGACGGCACCGTCGTGTGCTACGCCGGCGCCCACCAGCTGCCGCGGATTCTCGACGCGATGCGCGCCAGCGGCTGGTCCGCCGACACCCAAGGCGTCGTCATCTACAACGGCACGCTTCCGAACCAGGAGACGCTCTCCGGCACGATCGCGGAGCTCGCGGACATCGTGCACGACACCCGCAGACGCGCCGCCTCCCTGCTGGTCGTCGGGCGGGTGACCGGCCTTCGCGAGCACCTCCGTTGGTACGACGCGCGGCCGCTCTTCGGCCGGCGCGTGCTCGTCACCAGGGCGCGCGAGCAGGCGGGGGAGCTGGCCGACCGGCTCGCGGCGCTCGGGGCCGAACCGGTCGAGGCGCCCGTCATCCGGATCGCGCCGCCCGAGGATCGCGGGCCGCTGCTCGTCGCCGCCGCGACCCCTGCCGCCTTCGACTGGATTGTCTTTACGAGCGCCAACGCGGTCGATGCGTTCATGCAGGCGGTGCTCGAGGGCGGCCGCGACGTGCGCGCGCTCAGCGGACCGAAGCTCTGCACCGTGGGGCCGGGCACCGCCGACAGGCTCGCGCAGTACGGCGTCAAAGTCGACCTGATTCCCGAGGAGTTCCGCGCGGAAGGTGTTCTCAGGGCGCTCGCCGGCACCGGACGGATGGAGGGGCTGCGGGTGCTGCTGCCGCGCGCCGACATCGGGCGCGAGGTCATCGCCGACGAGCTCCGCCGCGCTGGCGCGGTCGTGAGCGACGTCGTGGCGTATCGCACGGTGCTCGAGGACTCGCTGCCGGAGCAGGGGCCCGACGTCTACGGAATGCTCCTCCAGGGCCAGATCGATGTCGTGACGTTCACGAGCGCGTCGGCCGTGCGCGGCTTCGCGCGGATTTACGGGGCCGAACAGGCGACCGACCTGCTTGAGCACACGGTGGTGGCCGTCATCGGCCCGACGACGGCCGAGGCGGCGCGACAGGCGGGTTTCCCGGTCACGGTGCAACCGTCGGCGTCGACGGTCCCCGCGCTGGTGGACGCGATCGTGGCGCATTACGCGCAGGTCAAGAGCACAAAGACGGTTTAGCCATGAAGGTCACGAAGATCACGATGGCTTTTCTTTGCGTGCGCTTTGTGCTCGTACCGTAGTGGTCTTTGTGTCCTTTGTGGCTTAACGTCTTCGTGTGCTTCGTGGCAAGATCGCGGACATGGCCGTAAAGACCGCCACCCGCCTCACCCTGGCCCGCCGGCCGCGGCGGCTGCGGCGCACGGGGGCGATCCGCAGCCTCGTGCGCGAGACGCACCTCCGCCCCGACTGCTTCATCTATCCGCTGTTCGTCTGCGACGGGCGCGGCGTGCGCCGCGACATCCAGTCGATGCCCGGCGTGCAGCAGCTGTCGGTGGACGAGGCGGTGAAGGAGGCCGTCGCCGCTCACACGGACGGCGTGCCCGGCGTGCTGCTGTTCGGCCTGCCGCCGTCGAAGGACGCGGCGGGGACGCTTGCCTCCGATCCCGAAGGGCCGGTGCAGAGCGCCGTCCGCGGCATCAAGCAGGAGGCGCCCGACGTCATCGTCATCACCGACGTCTGCCTGTGCGAGTACACCTCGCACGGCCACTGCGGGATTCTCGACGGCGAGGAAATCGTCAACGATGCGACCGTGGCGCAGCTCGTGCAGGTCGCGCTGTCGCACGCGCTGGCGGGAGCCGACTTCGTCGCGCCGTCGGACATGATGGACGGGCGCGTGGCGGCGATCCGGCAGGCGCTCGACGAGCGCGGCTTCGAACGCGTCGGCATCATGTCCTATGCCGCCAAGTACTGCTCGGCGTTCTACGGCCCGTTCCGCGAAGCCGCCGACTCGGCGCCGCAGTTCGGCGATCGCCGCAGCCATCAGATGGATCCCGCCAACGTGGACGAGGCGCTCCGCGAGGTGGAGCTGGATCTGGCCGAGGGGGCCGACATCGTCATGGTGAAGCCCGCCCTCACCTACCTCGACGTGATTGCGAAGGTGAAGCAGCGCTTCCACCAGCCGACCGCCGCCTACCATGTGAGCGGCGAGTACGCGATGCTGAAGGCCGCGGCGGCCAACGGCTGGATCGACGAGCGGCGCGCGATGATGGAGACGCTGACGGCGATTCGCCGCGCCGGCGCCGACATCATCATCACCTACTACGCCCGCGAAGCCGCGCGTTTGCTCGCCTCTCGATGAAACGGCCCGTTCGCAGCCGGAAGCTCTTCGAGCGCGCCCGGCAGATTCTGCCCGGCGGCGTCGACAGTCCCGTGCGCGCGTTCCAGGCGGTCGGGGGCGTGCCGCTGTTCGTCCGGCGCGGGCGCGGCGCGTCCATCGAGGACGTCGACGGCAACCGGTTCATCGACTACGTCATGTCGTGGGGGCCGCTCATCCACGGCCACGCCCCGCCCGGCCTCGTGCGGGCGGTCGCCGCTGCCGCGCGCCTCGGCACGAGCTTCGGGGCGCCCACCGTCCTCGAGCACGAGCTGGGCGAGCGCGTCCGCGCGCTCATGCCGTCCATCGAGCGCGTCCGCTTCGTCAGCTCGGGCACCGAGGCGGCCATGAGCGCCGTCCGGGTCGCGCGGGCGTTCACGCGCCGCGAGAAGATCGTGAAGTTCGCCGGCTGCTATCACGGCCACGGCGACGCGTTTCTCGTCAAGGCCGGATCCGGCGCCACCACGCTCGGCGTGCCCACGAGCCCCGGGGTGCCGGCGCCGGTCGCCGCGGACACGCTCCTGGCGCGCTACAACGACCTCGGCTCCGTCGAGACGCTCTTCGAGGCGCATCCCGGACGTATCGCCGCGGTCATCGTCGAGCCGATTGCCGGCAACATGGGCGTCGTGGCGCCGTCGGACGGCTTCCTGCAGGGGCTGCGCGCGCTCGCCACCCGCCACGGATCGGTGCTCATCTTCGACGAGGTGATTTCGGGGTTCCGCGCGTCCGCCGGCGGTGCCCAGGCGATTTTCGGCGTCACCCCCGACCTCACCTGTCTCGGCAAGATCATCGGCGGCGGCTTCCCCGTCGGCGCGTACGGCGGGCGCGCCGAGATCATGGAGCTGGTCGCTCCCGCGGGGCCGGTCTATCAGGCCGGGACGCTCTCGGGAAACCCCGTCGCCATGACGGCGGGCCTGTGGGCGCTGAAGCGGCTGACACCCGGCCTGTACAAAGAGCTCGCGCGGCGCGGGTCGATGCTCGCCGCCGGGCTGGCCGGCGCCGCGCGCGCCGCCGGCGTGCGGCTGCAGGTCAACGCGTTCGGCTCGGTGCTGACGCCGTTCTTCACCAACGTGCCGGTGCGCGACTACGACTCGGCGCTCTCGGCCAACACCGGCGCGTACGCGACGTTCTTCCGCGCGATGCTCGCCCGCGGCATCTATGCGCCTCCCTCCCAGTTCGAGGCGTGGTTCCTGTCGGCCGCGCACACCGATCGCCACGTGCAACAGACGATTCGGGCCGCGCAGGCGGCGATGAAGGAAGTCGCGCGCGAAACCTAGTGCGACGGACGCACCATCGCACTCTCGCACCGTCGCACCATCGCACCGTTCCGGTCTCATGACCTCCGGCCTCTGGCACGGCGTCGGCGCGTACGTGCTGTGGGGGGTGCTCGCGGTCTACTGGAAGCTGCTCGCCCACGTGCCGTCGCTGCAGATCGTCGCGCACCGGGTGCTCTGGTCGTTTGTGGTCCTCGTCCTCCTGCTGGCCGTCACCCGGCGGTCGGGCGCGCTGCGGGCGATGATGACCAGCCGCGTCGCCGCCGCCTACACGCTGGCCGCGGTGCTCATCGCCATCAACTGGCTCGTTTACATCTGGGCCGTCATCTCCGGTTTCCTCCTCGAGGCGAGCCTCGGCTACTTCATCACGCCGCTCGTCAACGTGCTCCTCGGGGTGGTGGCGCTCCGCGAACGGCTGCGTGCGTTTCAGTGGGTCGCGGTAGGGCTGGCGGCAGCCGGGGTGTTGCAGCTCACGTACGTGTACGGCTCGACGCCGTGGATTGCGCTGGTGCTGGCTGTGAGCTTCGGACTCTACGGGCTGGTGAAGAACCGCGCGCCGCTTGGCTCGACCGACGGCATGACGCTGGAGACCGGCGTGCTGGTGCCGGTGGCGGCGATCTATCTCGCCGCGACGGAGCGTGCTGGCGCCGGCGCGTTCGTGCAGGCACCGGCGCTGACGCAGGCGCTGCTCGTCGGCGCCGGGCCCGTGACGCTCCTGCCGCTGCTGCTTTTCGCCTCGGCGGCGCGGCGCATTTCGCTGTCGGCCCTCGGCATCCTCCAGTACATCGCGCCGACGATGCAGTTCCTGCTCGGCGCACTGGCGTTCCACGAGCCGTTCACGCGCATCCAACTCGTCGGCTACACGCTTGTCTGGGTGGGGCTGGCCGTGTTCACGGCTGACGGCGCTGTGTCACGCCGCACCGCGCCCGCGGTCCTCGACGAAGCGGCGCTCTGAACCACGAAGGCCACGAACACGAACAGCCACGAAGGTTCTGCTAGAATCCCCGCTTCGCGGCTTGCTCAGGAGAATCGCATGACCGGCACCAAGCTCGGGCTCCAGATCGCGGATCAAAGCGAGCCCCCGAGGGCCGAGGGCCGAGGGCCGAGCATCTGGAGAAGCCTCAAGCAGTACCTACTTGCTCAACCGAGTCAAGATTCTGCTACCGGCGAAGTCCGCTAGGATGGCATTCTGCTTTGAGTGAATCTCCTGGTCCGTTAGTTAGGGTCCTCTCACATGGTTTGCGATGCTCCTGGCCATACGTGAATCCGCATGCGCCCAACGTTGAGACACTAACGCGGCGCGGGGCTGCGTGCTAGGATCGGGCCGGTAAGCTTCTGGGCCGAAGATTGGGACTAGGTGCGAATGCGTCATCGGCCCGTTGATTCGGTCCATCTCCGAACTCACGCATGCTTCCATCACGACAGCAATGGCGCAGATGGACACTACCCACGAAACTCACCGCCATAGGTGTGTACGCGGGCATACTCAGTGTTGTGTTAAGTGTGCTCTTCTACGTTCTTCCACCTAGCACCACGGTTTCACCTGTCGCTGAGCCGACGGCTATCACCCCAGATCTCAAGACTAGACGCGTGGTCTTCAGGATGGCCTTCGACACCTGGCTTGTCTACGGGCTTGCTCTCCAGTACGTCACGAATGACGATCCAGAAAGAAGCATGCAAACTTACTTTCGGCAGCGTTATGTCCTAATCGAAGAATGCAAAACCCTTGGCTTTGATCCCGATTTGCCCGCCACTTTATCGGAATTGACGGGATCCCAAGTGACTGAGATGTTTCAGTCTATCGATCTTGAGCTACGCACGAGGCTTGACACGAGAGAGCCAAGACTTGGCGAGATCTACAGGGTTGGCACTTGGCTCGGCCAAGCCCTCGTTGCGGCTGCCGGGGCTCAAGTCGCGACACCCGAGCAAGTTGTGCAGCTGTTTGATCCGGTGATCAGCCGGTACGACGAAGCGGCACGGAACCTCAGGCTGCTCGAATCACGCAAGGAGATACATACAGAATTTGCTGCGATCCATCAAGCGATTGTGCAGTTGAAAAACAAACGAGTCGTCTCGCGTGACGACTATTCGCAGATGGCAGACAAGATCCCTGCCCTTGTTGAAAAGATCTTAAATTGAACTGAGGGGCGCGGAATCAGGCCAGATACAGGAATTCGCCGGTGGTCGGCTCGGAGAAGGCAGAAATCTGCGACGATTCGAGTTCTGGGATTCAAGCACGAGTGAGAAGCCGCTCACTCGAGCCGCGTCAGGTCTGAAGGTGCGCCGACGATAGACTGCAAAAGTGTGAGCACGTCGATCATCCCTTTGATCGACGTCAACTACTTTTACCTTCCCTCGCTGCTTGGTGCAGCGAGTGTGCGACGCGAAGGGGTCAGCTCAAATCGGCCAGAATTTCCGGAAGTCAGTGCGTCAGAATTTCCGGCAAAACCTGCGTGGCAATTTCCGGCATCGCTTGTCTGAGATGGGTCACAGGAACCTCCTTGTGACCCAGACGTTACCCGGTTGGCCGGTCGCGGCTCACGCGTAGCGTCCGCCGCGCCAGCGGCTTTGTTCTAACGCTGCAGCATTTTTGATCTCGGTGCCTCGGTGTCTCGGTGTTCCGTGATCGGTGTGCTCAGCTCGTCTGCGGCTTGACCTCCGCGCCCGCCGCGCGCATCTGCTCCAGCGCCCGGGCCGAGTCGCCCGGCTGCACATCGACGCCCGCAATCGCATCCGCCAGCACCGTGACGTCGAGTCCGGCGCGCCGGGCGTCGAGCACCGAGTGCTTCACGCAGTAGTCGGTGGCAATCCCGCCCACGTACAGGTGCTCGATCTGCCGCTCGCGCAGGTCGTCCCCGAGCGTCCTCCCGGCCGGCGTGTACCCCTCGAACGCCGAGTACCCGGGCTTCTCGGGACTCTGGCCCTTGCTGACGACGATCGTCGAGGGCGGCAGCCGCAGGCCGGGATGAAACTCGGCGCCCGCGGTGTGCTCCACGCAGTGGACGGGCCATTCGCCTCCGTACTGCCGGAAATGGCGGGTCACAGGCGGGTGCCAGTCGCGCGACGCGTAGATCGGCCAGCCGTGGGCCACCGCCTGGTCGATGTAGCGGTTCAGCGGCCGCACGACGCGGTCGCCCTCGGGCGCGGCAAGCGCGCCGCCCGGGCAGAAGTCCTTCTGGACGTCGACGATCAGGAGCGCCGACCGTTTTTCCGCCATTGAGATCACAATACAAGTCACAAGTCACAAGTCACAAGGCACAAGGCACAAGGCCCAAGTCACAATAGTCTTGTGACTTGTGACTTGTGACTTGTGACTTCTGACTTGTGCCATGAACTTCATGTCCAGCCTGGCGCTGTCCACGGATCTCTACGAGCTGACGATGATGGCCGGCTACTACACGGCCGGGCTGGACGCGCCGGCGACGTTCGAGCTGTATGTGCGCGAGCTGCCGCCGAATCGCTCGTTTCTCGTCGCGGCCGGGCTGGAGCAGGCGCTCGCGTATCTGGAGGGGCTTCGCTTTACGGACGAGCATATCGCGCACCTGCGGGGGCTGCCGGCGCTGCGGGGCGTCCGGCGCGAGTTCTTCGACGAGTACCTCCCGCGCTTCCGCTTCAGCGGCGACGTCTGGGCGGTGGAGGAGGGCATCCCGGTGTTTCCGCCCGCACCGCTGCTGCGGGTGACGGCGCCGCTGCCCGAGGCGCAGCTGGTCGAGACGGCGCTCCTCGCGCTGGTGGCGTTCCAGACCTCGGTGGCGAGCCGTGCCGCGCGGATAGTCGAGGCGGCCGCGGGGCGCGAGGTCGTCGAGTTCGGCGCGCGCCGCGCGCACGGCATCGAAGCGGGCGTGCTCGCCGCGCGCGCTGCCGTCATCGGCGGGTGCGACTCGACGTCGAACGTCGAGGCGGGGCGCCGCTACGGCATCCCCGTGTCGGGCACGATGGCGCACTCGTGGGTGACGGCGGTTCCCACCGAGATCGCCGCGTTCCGCCAGTTCGCCGGGATCTACGGTGATCGGACGGTCTTCCTGCTGGACACCTACGACACGATCGCCGCGGCGCGGTGGGTTGCCGCCAGCGGCCTGGCGCCGGCGGCCGTCAGGCTCGACAGCGGCGACGTCATCGCCCTCAGCCGGGAGGTGCGCGCGATCCTCGACGCCACCGGGCTGCGGGCGACGAAGATCTTCGCGAGCGGCGACCTCGATGAATGGCGCATCGCGGCCATCGTGCAGGCCGGGGCGCCCGTGGACGGTTTCGGCGTCGGCGCGGCGCTGAGCACGTCGAGCGATGCGCCGTCGCTCGGGGCGATCTACAAGCTGGTCGAGATCGAACGCGGCGGCGTGCCGGTGCCGGTGATGAAGCGGAGCCCGGGCAAGCAGACCTATCCCGGCCGGAAGCAAGTCTGGCGATTGTTCGAGCACGATACCGCCGTCGAAGACATCCTCGAAGTCGAGGACGCGCAGGGCGAGCCGGTGCGGGTCGAGCCGCCGTACGCGGTTCGGCCGCTCCTCGTCCCGGTCATGCGCGGCGGCCGGCGCGAACGTCCGCCGGTGCCGCTGGCGGACCTGCGCGCGCGGCAGCTGGCGGCGACCGCCCGGCTGCCCGCGGCCGTGCGGCGGCTGGCCGAGCCGGCGCGCTACCGCGTGCGGCTTGGCAGCGCGCTGCAGAGCGCGGTGGAGCGGTTCGGCTGAATTACGCGACGCCGAGCGTCGCGGCCGCCTTCTTCACGTCGCGCGGCGCCACCCAGAAGATCGCTCCGTAGCGGCCGTCGACGGTGATGGCGTCGATCGCCGTGACGTTGATCTTCGCCGCGGCGAGCCGGTCCATCAGCTCCGCGCACGCGCCGATCCGGTTGTCCCCCTGCACGAGAAAGCCGCGCTTCGGCCCGACGACGCGCCACTTCGCCCGCTTGGCCGCCTGCTTGAACGCGGCCGGATCGGCCGGGATGAAATCGAGCTGCGACCGGCGCCCTTCGGGGAAGCCCGAGAAGGCGAGCAGGTCGACGCCGCTCTCCTGCAGTGTCTTGAGCGCGCGCGCCCCTTCACCCGGCTTGTCGGGCGCCGTGAGATAGAAGTACTCGACGACTCGAATCGTGTCTGGCATCGGCGTAGTCTCCTGAGCGTGCCGCTATTGTAGGCGACAATCTCGAGTTCGCCGGAGTATATACTGCGAGGGTCCCCCCTCCTGCGGTTCGGAGGCGCTACATGCCTGCGTCTCAGGCAGTTCGCACGCTTCTCGTTCTGATCGCAGTCGCCGTCACAGCAGTCGATGTGGTCTTTGCGCAGACATCGCCGTCAAGACTGAAATGGGTCTATGCCACCGGAGCGACCATCAACAAATCCTCTCCGGCCATTGGTGCAGACGGAACGATCTATGTCGGGAACGGTGGCCACTATCTGAGCCCCACACCCGATCTTGGTTTGCACGCCGTCACTCCAGACGGCAAGCTGAAGTGGAAATACACGATCGGCAACTACGTGTATTCGCCGGTCTTGGCCGCCGACGGCACCATCTACGTGCAGGACGCGACCAGTACCCTTCACGCGCTCGATCCGGACGGAATGCTGCGATGGGAATATCGCTTCGATACGCCCATCGGCGATAACGCGATGGAACGGTGCGGTGGAGGTATCTGATCACTGATGGATACGGCGTCCGCTCGTCTCCGTCGATTGGAGTGGACGGCACCCTCTATGTCGGGACTCGCCGAAACGTGGAATTCGGTGAAATCGCTGACCTGCTTGCCCTCAATCCAGACGGAACGCTGAAATGGAAGTTCAACGTCCCCTCACACGACGTCTACCCGTCACCGGCGATCGGGGCGGACGGAATGATCTACTTCGGCGGTGAGGACACCGGCCACGTGTACGCCCTGAATCCTGACGGGACGCTTGCGTGGGACTACGCCACGAACAACGGGATCACGGAAACCTCACCGGCGCTCGGCGACGATGGGACGCTCTATATCGCTATATCGGGAACAACGATGGGAAGCTCTTCGCCTTGAACACGAGCAGCGCCGGACTCGCCGATTCCGCCTGGCCCAAGTTTCATCACGACAACAGGAACACGGGACTCAACGTACCGCTGCCGCCCGCGCCGACCGGCCTGGGCTACAACGCGGGCGCGAGGACCGTCGCATTATTCTGGGTTGCTCCGGAATCCGGAACCGCTGTGGGCAGCTATGTGATCGAAGTTGCCTCCAAGCCGGAGATGAGCGATTGGGCGAGCATCGACACAGGAGGCCGCGACACGACGTTCATTTTTCAGACGAGCGGCGCGTTCGGTCAGGTCTATTACATCCGCGTCAGGGCCAAAGGTATCGCTGGCGTCGGGCCGCCGTCTCGTGCGTTGATCGTGAACCCCGGGACCGACGCTCGGCGGAGGCGTTGAGCAGCGACTCGCCTACGCTTACCGCTCGCCTGCTGCGCAGCGCGGCGCGACGCCTGTTGTATGGCGACTCCGTGAATCAGCCAGGCTCGGCTCTGCGCAGCACGGCGGCGGCCGCGGCGACGATCGCTCCCACGGTCGCCGGCCGGGTGACCAGGTTGAATCCCCGCCCGCGGACCCTGTCGGGCGCGAGCGTGCCGAGCGCGGTGACGACGAGGACCCGATCTGGCGGCAGCACGGCGGCGACCTCGTCGAGCACCGTCTCCGGATCGGCGAGCCCATGTAGATCGATGATGAGAAGGCGCGGCGTCATGCCGCGCCGGAGGTATGGCCTGGGAATCGGCCATGCGTCGGTGGCGACGACGCTGTAGCCCTCCTCGACGAGCTGGGCGCGCAGGAGCGCGCGGCTCGGCCATTCCGGTCCGATCAGCGCGACGTCTGGAGGTCCGGACGGCATGGTAGAGCTTGCGGCGCGGCGCGAACGCGCCACACGATCAGGATCGACCCGTGACGCACGCTGTCGCCTCCGAGTTCCGATCTATTATCGGGCAGCGTATCGAAGCGGAGTACCGTGTGCTGGCGTCGCGCTGGTTGGAACAGCTCACGACGCTCGTGCCGGTCGATCCCAACGATATCTTTCCCGGCGAGCAGCTGCGCGAGATGGGGGAGGCGCGCGGCGTCGACGTGCGCGTGGCGGGCCCGCTGCCCGCGATCGAGATCGACGTGGCGCGGCTCGAGCTCGTGCTCGTGAACCTCGTGTCGAACGCCATCAAGTACAGCGATCCCGACAAGCCGCAGCGGATCGTGGAGATCGGCCGCGTGCCGGACGACAGCGACCGGATCTGCACGCTGAGCGTCCGCGACAACGGCATCGGCATCGCGGAGACCGACCTGCGGTCGATCTTCGCCCGGTTCTACCGGGGACGCCCGCAGCGGGATCGGGAGCTCGGGACGTCCGGTCTCGGCCTCGGGCTGGCCATCGCCGCCGAGTGCGTCGACGCGTTGAAAGGCGACATCCGCGTCGAGTCGACGCTCGGCGAGGGCACCACGTTCTTCCTCGAGCTGCCGGTGAGCCCGGATGCGCCGGTCACACCCCGAACTGCGTCAGGTGGTGGTGCAGGTGCTTCGCGTGCAGCCGACTGATCTCCGAGCCGGTGAGCCGTCCGAGCATCGGGTGCGCCGGCCACTCGCCGTCGAGGTCCATTGACGCCATCCGGTCGATAAGGCGGAGGCAGCGCGTCCGTTCGGCTTCGAAGTCGTAATTCCGCTTCGGCACGAAGACCGGCATCGTCGGCGCGTTCTTCCCCCACGGCAGGTTGAGAATCATGAACTTCAGGAGCCCGCGCGGCAGCGGCGGCTTCTGCGGCTCGACGCGAAGCTCGCCGATGGCGTTGGCGAGCGCGTCGCTGACGTGCCACAGCATCTGGTCGACCGTCATCTTCCCCCAGCGCCGCTCGGAATCGGGCCGGAGCGTCTGGACACGCTGGACGACGTGCGACCGGTACGACGCATCGTGGAGACTGCGCATATGCACCCCCGTGTTGTTTTTGGCGCGTGATTGTACCCGAACCGTTCGGCGGGCCGATCAGTCGCCGTTTTCCGTCTAGTACCCGCCCGCATCCCCGGAGTGCCGATCGGCTTCCGTCGCCAGGCGGATTTCGCCGTCGGAAACATGGTTCACGTTTTGCGAGGCGCGGAGGGTGATGCGTGTGCGTGTCGCCGCTCTCCCCCTTGGTCTCTCGCTTGCCGCGTTCCTCATCGCTTCCTGCCGGGTGACGCTTGCCGATGAAACGCCGCCTGAGATCTGGATCGCCGGAGGCGGTACGGTCGTGCTCAAGACGCGCTGGTGCAGCGGCTACGCGCGGTTCCACTACACGCAGACGCGGTTCAAGCTGACCGACGATCAGGGCGGCGAGTTCGAGGTCAGCGGACCGTGGGTGCGGCTGCTGGCTTCGTAAAGGCCTTACGCCCCGGGACTCAGGCCCTTCGCAAATCCGTTCTAGAGGTTTGTGCCACAGCGGACCGCGGAGCTACCCTCGGCCGGCGTCCGGCTACGCCCGGCGGGAAAGCGGCCGTGCCTCGTACTCGTCCGCGGCCGCCGCGCGTAGGAGCTATCGCTGGAACTCGATGTAGTAGTCGGACCGGCCGGTCAGCAGAAAGCGCGCGCGGGGGCCGGCGGCCTTGTCGGGGCCGGTGGTCGGCTCGAGCCCGGCGACCTGCGGATACCAGGCGCCGCCGTCCATGATCTTGCGCGGCCGGCTCCACCCGCGCGGATCCTCCAGCGCCGTCGCGTACGAGACGTAGATTCCCTCGCTGTTGAAGTGCTCGTTGGCCGCGCGATTGACCAGCATCACGTACCGCTCGAGATAGTGATTCCAGTGCACCGACGGCCCCCAGAAGACGTCGGCCGCGCCGTTGCCGTCGTGCCACGGCCGCGTCGGCGCCACGAGCGGCGTGCCGGCCGGGTACGTCCAGGCGGGCTCGCCGCCTTCGGCCGAGCCCGCTACGGCCCGCGCGGGCATCCAGGCACCGTTCTCCCAGATCGTCAGGCGGCCGACCGGCGCGTCGCGGTCGGCCCACGCCAGGCGCGCCACCGCCACGCCCTGCTGTGACGGCGACTTCCCGTACTGGCTGAAGAACAGGAACACGTCCGTCCCGCTCTGGTTGAGCATGGCGCTGAGGTCGCCGACGCCGCCCAGCACGTACCGATTGGTCGACCTGCAGGCCGCGCTGTCCGGCGGCGCCTCGAGAATGACGCCGAGATGTTTCCAGGTCGCGCCGCGGTCGGTCGATCGCATCGCACCAATCCGCGGAATGAACCGATCGGCCCGCCCGCACTCGTCGGCAGGGCTTTCGTGGTGGTAATAGCCGTACCACGTGCCGTTCTCGTCCGGGATGACGCTTTCGATCCAGATGCCGTGTCCCGGGTGCGGCTCGATGGCCACCGGTCCGGCCTCCTGCATCTCCTCGAGCGCGGAGCCGGACAGCCGCGCGGGGATGCCCCCGAACGAGACGAGCGCGACCAGCTGCCATCGCCCGTCGACCAGCTCCCACGCCATCGGCACATTGGAATCGACGCGCCCCGGCATGACGAGGCGCGACGCGCGTACGAGCCTGGCGGTCGGTAGCGGCTCCGGCTGCGCCGCCAGCGCGGCGATCAGCAGGATGCACAGGCTGCCGGCGAGAACCGCACGCGCAGGCAAAGGGATGGGACGCACGGAAGGGGAGCGGCGGGTCAGCGTTGAAACTCGATGTAGTGCCGGGAGTGGCCCTGGAGGAAGAAGCGGGCGCGCTGGCTCGCTTCTTTGTCGGTGCCGGTGACCGGATCGAGCCCGGCGACCTGCGGGTACCACTCGCCGTGGTTCAGGAGCTTCCGCGGCGGCGTCCACACGCGAGGATCCTGCAGCGTCCGCGCGTACGAGATGTAGATCCCGTCGTTGTTGAACTCCTCGTCGCGCGCGCGGTTGAGGAGCATGACGTAGCGTTCGAGATAACGGTTCCAGTGCACGGACGGTCCCCAGAACGTGTCGGCATCCGGCGCCTCGTCGTGAAACGGCTTCGACGCCTGCGCCAGCGGCGTGCCGGCCGGATAGACCCACTCCGGACGATCGTCGCCGGCGGCCGGGGTGCCCCGACGCGGAGGCAGCCATGCGCCGGCCACCCACATCGCGAGGCGTCCAACCGGCGCATCGCGATCGGCCCATGCGAGCCGCGCGACGGCGATCCCCTGCTCCGTCTGGATTTTCGAGTACTGCGAGAAGAACAGATAGAGGTCCTGTCGATCCGGCGTGAGCATGACGCTCACGTCGCCGACGCCGCCGATCACGTACAGGTTCGGCGAGGCGCAGGCAAGCGTGTCGGAAGGCGCCTCGAGGATGATCCCCAGGTCCTCCCACGTATGGCCGCGATCGCGCGACCGCGCGGCCCCGAGGCGCAGGATGAAGCGGTCAGGCCTGCCGCACTCCTCCGCGGGGCGCTCGTGATGGTAATAGCCGTACCACGTCCCGCCCTCGTCGGTGACGACGCTCTGGATCCAGATGCCGTTGCCGGGATCCGGCACCAGCGTGACCGCGCCGCTCTCCCGCATCTGGTCGAGCGCGGGGCCCGCCAGGAGCGACGGCGTGCCGCCCCACGACGTGAAGGCGAACAGGCGCCAGCTGCCGTCGACCAGGTCCCACACCATCGGGATGTTGGAATCGATGACGCCCGGCAGCGTGAGCGGCGGCGCGGGCACCAGACGCGCCGACGGCAGGCGCTCGATCTGCGCGGAGGGCCCCGCCGCTGATACCACGAGCAGCCCGGCGGCACACGAGGCCGTCAGTATCAATCGCACGCGCCGAAGAATACACTACCGCCACGCGTCCCCATGCCGGCGCCGACGCCGGCGGCGAGCCGCGGAGCGCCTTCCACGCAATCATCAGGTTCGTAGGCATGTCTCCCGGCAACGCAATTCCCGCGCCGGAAGAGCGGCGGGTCCAACCAGCCAAGGGCTTCGCCCTGGGCTTCGCCCTTGATATCCCGTACTCGTGAGGGAAAAGATGCAAGCCCTTGGCTGGTTGGCCAGTATCTGCTTGGCGCGCTTCGCGCGCCTAGGACCGCTATACGGCTTGTCACAGCGGGTACAAGATTCTCGTTTGGAGCCGTATAGCGGTCCAAGGCCGCGGTCCTTCTGGGACCCGCCATCCGGGCCTACAGCGATGCCAGATACGCCGCGATCGCAACCAGCTCGTCAGGGCTCAGCTTCGCGACCACCGGTTTCATGAGCTGGCTGTGTCGTGTCCCCTGCTGATAGTTGTACAGCTGTCGTACGGTGTAGCTGACGGTCCGGTCGGCGATCGGCGGCACGTCGCCCGCCCCCTGGAGGCCGGCGCCGTGGCAGGCGGCGCACTGAGCGGTCTTCCCCCCGCCGGTCGTGACGAGCGTCTTTCCTTTCTCGATCGTGCCGAACGGCACGTACGCGATGAATCCGGCTTTCGGATCGCGAAACCGTTCAGTCCGGTCCGGGAACTCGGGCACCTCGATGAAGCGCCGGCCGAGCGGCTCGTCCCCCTCGCCGAGCGGAATGAAGAGCCCGGCCGCGGACTGGCGCGTCTTCGGCGCCGTATCGCTTTCGACGACCTTGACCCACGGCTTCCAAGGAATGGCGGCGTAGTACTCCGCGGCCGCCTGCATCTCGGCCTCCGTGAGGAAGCGCGCGATCTGCGTCATTTCCGCATGGTTTGCCTTGCGCGGGTCCGCGCTCGTGCGCCCGCCGCTCCGGAAGAGCGCCAGCTGCTGGAGGAAGTAGTTCACCGGCAACCCGGCGACGTGGCCGTTCTCGGGTTTGCCCTGGCCGTTGTGGTAGTGGCAATGGGCGCACGCGCGCAGGCGGTCGCTCTCGCGCCCGTACTGCACGATGGCCGGCACGGGATGCGGATGCTCGTTTGGATACCAGTCCGCCGGGTCGTAGTGCGCCTGAATTTGCGTGATGGTGAACTTGCGGCTGCTGCCGGGCAGATCGAGAAGCATGCCGTCCTCTGGCCACGGCCTCCCCGGCCGCGAGCAGGTGTACGGCTTGGCCTCGGCCGGGCACGGCGGCGGCAGCGGCTCGGGACTGGGTATGACGAACCCGTACGCCCATGGCACCGGGTTCGGCGGCGGCGCCTGCGCGGCCAGCGCGGCGGTCGCCAACAGCAGCATCAGGAAGAATCCGGCGTATTTCATCGGGCGCCTATTGTAGCGTTTAGGCCTTCGCAAATCCGGGCCAGTAGACCGTACACAGATATCCGATCGTCAGGATCGTGACGAGCGCCAGCAGCGCCAGCCCGAGCCCCTTCCAGAGCATCGTCTGCACGTTGATGCCGTAGCCGGCCGCCACGGCCGGGCCG
>JACPTI010000124.1 GCA_016192845.1 Acidobacteriota bacterium | reverse complement strand
ACCCGACGTCGACGGCGCGTCGCACAGCGTCGAAGAAGGCCCCGAGCCTGCCAACGCCGCGATCGCCGGTCAGCGCAACCGCAAGCCGCAGACGATCATTGTCGGCGAGGGCGCCGCGCCGCTGCTGCCGTATCAGCCGTGGGCGGCCGCCAGACGGCGGGAGCATCTCGCGAACGTGGAGACGCCGACGACGTGGGCGCATCTCGAGCCGGAGGATCGCTGTCTGCTGAACGGCGTGCCGCGCAGCAACTATCGCGGCAATATCCAGATTCTCCAGAGGCCCGGGTTCGTGACAATGCTGTACGAGTGGAACCACGCGTACCGCATCATCCCGCTCGACGGCCGGCCGCATGCTCCGGCCGCCGTCCGGTTGTGGAACGGCGATTCCCGCGGCCGCTGGGAGGGCCGGACGCTCGTCATCGACGTGACCAACTTCCACGTCGACGCCGACGCGGGCCGCATGCAGCCCTGGTTTGATTCGCACGGGTCGTTCTACAGCGACGCGCTGCGGGTGACGGAGCGCTGGATGCGCGTCGACGCGGATACGATTCGCTACGACGCGACGATCGACGACCCGAAAGTGTTCACGCGCTCCTGGCAGATCGGATTCAACGTGGTTCGCGTGAAGGAGTCGGGATTCGAGCTGCTCGAGGAAGCGTGTCGCGAAGGCGAGCGGAATACGGCGACGATGATCGAGGTGGGACGGCGGGCGAAGGCCGCCGGTCAGACCGGCATCCACACGCACGACCAGAAGTAACCGGGAGGTGCCTGAGCGGTCGGCGGGGGTACGCGCCAACAGGAGAGGAACAACGGCGGTCGAGAGGAGGTCCCAATGTGTGGACGTCAAGTGGTCTCGTGGCGGTGCAGCCGGTGCGTCGCCGTGCTGCTGGTGGTCGGGCTGGGAATGGCGCGTCCTGCCGCGACGCAGGTCACGAGCGGCGCGATCCTTGGAGCGATCGTCGACGCCCAGGGAGGCGTGCTCCCTGGCGTGACGGTGACGGCGCGCAATATCGAGACCGGCGTCAGCCGCACGTCGGTGACCGACGGGACCGGGCTGTACCGGCTCGCGGGGCTTCCCGTCGGCCGCTACGAGCTCGCCGCGGAGCTGCCGGGCTTTGCCACCCTGACAGTGCCGAACCTGACAATCACCATCAACCTGGAGCTGCGGCGCGACCTGACGATGACGCTCGAGGGCGTGCAGGAGACGGTGACGGTCTCGGGAGCCGCACCGATCATCGACACGGCGACGAGCGCCGTGGCGGCGGTGGTCACGCAGGAGCAGATTCAAACGCTGCCGATCCCTGATCAGCAGCCGATGTTTCTCGCCACGCTGATGCCGGGGACGAGCACGGACACGATGCGCGACCGCCGCACCGCGGCGACGGTCGGAAGCGCGGCATCACATAACGCAACGGCGGTGCTCGTGGACGGCCTGATGAACCGCTCACTGAATGCCGGTGACGCACGGGAGGACCTGCCACAGGCAGCGATCCGGGAATTTACGGTGAACGTCAGCCAGGCTGGAGCGGAGTTCGGCGGAACCACGGGCGGCGTGGTGTCGATCGTCACACGCAGCGGCACCAACCAGTGGCACGGCGAGGTGTTCGAGTGGTTCCGCGACAAGAGCCTGAACCGGATGGACCTGTTCGAGGAGCGCCTGCACAAGGAGACCGGGGTGCCGAAGGCGGCGTACCGCCGCCACCTGTACGGGGGGGCCGTGGGTGGGCCGATCATCCGCGACCGCGCCCACTTCTTCGTTGCGGGTCAGAAGAAGCCGGTGACCGAAGTGCTCACGATCAGCACGGGCCGACCGGAGTTCTACTCGTCGGTGGAAGGCGCGTTCGAGAACGAGACCGAAACCAACCTCTTTTTCCTCCGGGGCGATCTCAAGATCGCGGAGCCGCAGAGCCTGTTCGTTCGCTACAACTACTACCGTGACTTCGCCGACTGCGAGGACTGCGGCGGGACAACAGCGGCCAATGGCGCGCGCGAATCACCGCGTCCGAACCTCAGCGCCGGCCACACCTGGGTGCTCGGCTCCAGGGCCGTCAACGAGGCGCGCTTCATGCACGCCATCCTGTACGCCAACTACACGCAGTCGGGCCGCGAGTTCTGGAAGGGCGAGATGGGCGACTTCAACCCGTCGCGGCTGCAGGCGCTCACGCCCGTGTTCGTGTTCCCGAGCCTGACGTGGGGCACCAACCGGGCGCTCAACCGAATCCAGGAGTTCTGGGAGTTCCGCGACGACTTCGCCGTGTCCACCGGACGCCACAACTGGAAGTTCGGCTTCGATTACCTCAACATGCCCGGGCGCGAGGAAGCCAACGTCGGAAGCAGTCTGGGCACGTGGACGTTTGCGCAGGACCAGCTCTTCAACCCGAACGATCCTGCGAGCCTGGCGAACCTGAGGAATCCAATCCAGTTCACGGCCACCTTTCCGGCGTTCGTGAGTTACCGGAAGAATCGTCAGTTCCAGGTCTATCTCCAGGATGACTGGCGGCCGCAGGCGAACCTGACCTTCAATCTCGGCGTGCGCTACGACCTGCAGAAAGACTCGTTCAACGAGTACTTCGACGTGTCCGAATGGCCGCGCCCGATTCCGTTCGTGGATCCGAAGTCGCGCGGCGATTACAACAACGTATCGCCCAGGCTGGGCGTGAACTGGGATCTCTCCGACAACGGGGTGTCGATCGTGCGCGCCGGCTACGGGATCTACTACGGGTACATGCAGGGAGCGGTGCAGGCGTCGGAGGCGAACAACCTGAAGCAGCACAACATCAACCTTCGCAACCCCTCACATCCGGATCCGTACGGCGGGCTCGACCCGCTGACGTTCGCGACGGTCGTGGCCACGCCGAACATCAATACCATCGCCGACGACATCCGCAATCCGGCGGCGCACACCGGCAGCGTCGGCTTCTCCCGGGCGCTCCGGAGCGACATGGCGATCCACCTCGACGCCGTGTACACGAAGACAATGGATTACTTCAGCACCCGCAACATCAACACGCCTGATCCGGTGACGGGGCGGCGCCAGCGCTCTGAATGGGGCCGCATCATCGAGAACGGCAACGAGAACACGGATGTCTATAAGGCGTTCTTCGTCCGTCTCGACAAGCGCTACAGCAATAATTACCTGTACATGCTGTCGTACACCCTGTCGAAGCGCGACAACGACATCCAGGGCACGAACTCCGGCGCCGTGACCGATTTCTTCAATCCTCGGTTCGACTGGGGGCCCGGGAGCACCGACAGGCGCCACAGCTTCGTCGCGAGCGGATCCGTCATGCTGCCGCACGACGTCAACCTGGGCGGCGTGTGGACGCTCCGGTCGTCGATGCCGTTCAGCGCCCGGGCGGGCATCGATCTGAATCGGGACGGCGCGAACACGGACTACGTGCCGGGCACGACGCGGAACCAGGGCAACCGTAATCTCGACATCGGCCTGGTGAACGCGTGGCGTGCGCAGAACGGACGGCAGCCCATTTCGGCCGATCGGTTCGACAGCAATCGGGTCAACAACGTCGACGTCCGTGTCAGCAAGGCCTTCCGGATCGGAGGCGACCGCCGGCTCGAGCTGGTGCTCCAGGTGTTCAACGTCTTTGGGTGCAGAACGCGCTATCGGATGCGTTCGGCAAGCTTCTGACGGCGCGCAACCGCCAGCAGGGGGAACTCGGGTTCCGGTTCGTATTTTGATCCGGGATCTGGGATCCGGCGTCTGGCATCGGGATCCGATGCACGAACGCCTGGATCCCGGATCCCGAAGTAATGGTAGACTCCGGCCACCGACGGCACAACGAAGGGAGCGGCGGATGATACGCGGACGTTCAGGATTACTGGTGGCGGGCGTGTTCCTGCTCGCCGGCGTCACGCTCGCGGCGCAAGTGCCGCAGCCGGCGCAAGTCGACCCTGAGGAAGGCCCGGCGGGTCCGCGCGTGCCCATACCGACGCAGGTCACGACCGTGAAGGCGTCCCGCACACCCGTCAAGACGGTAAAGACCGAAGTCCCTGTCGACAGGGCGGCCCGCAGTGACACTCCCGAATTCCGCGGTGAAGGGTGGTTTCAGCAGCAGTGCGGTGTCTGCCACGTCGGACGCTGGCGGAAGCAGGGGCAGCAGCAGCCGTCCGCGCCGAACCTGGCGGGCGTGCTTCAGAACGCCTCGCCGGCCCGGGAAGCCGCCGTTCGGACCTTCATTCAGACGGGCAGCATGAACATGCCCGGATTTCGGAATACGTTTACCCCCACGGAGTTCGAGGAGCTCATCGCGTATCTGAAGACCTTGTAACCGCGTATTCGCGGAGGAGGGGACCGTGTCCAAAGTGAGATTGTCGGGTGCCGCCCTTGCCGCACTCCTGCTTGCCGGCGGCGTGTGGACCGCGCCAACTGTCATCGCCCAGGGCACCGGGACGATTGCCGGGACGGTTTACGCCGCCGACGGCGCGCCGATGGAAGGGGTTATCGCGTCGGTACGAGCCTCCCATGAGACGTGGACAACGTCGGTGTTCACCGATCGACAGGGAAACTACAGCTTTCCGTCGCTGAGCGCGGGTCAGTACTCGATGTGGGCCCAGGCGAAAGGGTACGACATTGCGAAGGTGGAGTTCACCCTGGCTGGCGGCGGACGCGTCAGCCGCCGCTTGACGCTCGCGCCGCTGACAGATCCGATGGTCATCGCGCGGCAGCTCGATGGGCCCGAATGGTTTGCGGCGCTGCCGGAGACGACCACGCAGGACCGCCGGATGAAGCACCTGCTGCGGAACAACTGCACCGCGTGCCACGGTCCCGCTTACACGCTCGCGCCGCGGTTCGACGAGCGCGGATGGCGCAACATCATCGACCTGATGGCGCGCGGCGTGCCGCCAACCAGGGGCCCCGGGCAGGGCAACCCGACCTGGCAGGCTTACAAGGACGAGCTGGCGGAGTACCTGGGCCGTGTCAGCAAGGACCTCCAGCCGAGGCCCGGCCCGCGACCGACGGGCGCTGCCACGCAGCTCGTCGTCACCGAGTACGACATCCCGCGTCAGGGGCGCCCGATTTCTGCGCACACCGGCACGTTCTGGACCGAGGGGCAGTCGACTCGCTACGAGAGCAAGGGCGCCCGCGACATCTGGGTCGACAGCAAAGGGAACCTCTGGGTTTCCGACGACCGGAGCATCGGCCGTACGACAGGGAAGCTGGATCCGCGAACCGGCAGGTGGACTGATTACGCGCTGCCGAACGCCCGCGGCGTCGCCAGCAGCTCACACGGCATCTGGGGTGACCGCCGGACGGATCACATCTTCCAGGGCGGGCAGCCGGACGGCGCGATCCTGATGTTCGACACCAATCGGGAAGAGTTCGTCCACTTTGCCCGTCCCGACACGCTGCCGCGGGCGGGCGGGCACATCGACGTCGACTCGCAGGGCAATGCCTGGGCGCCCGGCGACGGCGGCGCATTGCGGCTGAACCCCAAGACCGGGGAGTACACCTTTTATCCCGTGCCGTATCTGGAAGGGACCCGTCCGAGCGAGCAGAACCAGTACGGGATCGCCGTCGACGCCCAGGACAACGTCTGGCTCGCCCGGGCCGGCACCGAAAGCGTGGCGTGGCTGGAGCCGAAGACGGGCAAGACCGGCCACGTCAAGTTCGAGCCGATGGTGTTTCCCGGGCTGACGGAGAAGGATCGGACCGTTGCGGTGGGGATGAACAACGGACCGCCGAATGGGAAGGGACCGCGCCGGCTCGGGTCGGGCGGGCGGAACGGCGGCAGCTACGTGTGGGTGGCGCTGAACAAGTCGGACGCCGTCGCCAAGATCGACATCCGATCCCGGCGCGTGGTGAAGGAATATCCGTTGCCCGAGGGAAGCGCGCCCTATTTCGCGACCGTCGACAGGAACGGGATGGTGTGGGTGCCAGCGCAGAACGCCGACCGCATCTTCAAGCTCAATCCCGCGACGGAACAGATGACGGAGTATCAGCTGCCGACCCGCGGGACCGACCTCCGCCATCTCACGGTGGACGACAGCACGAATCCGCCGACCGTCTGGATCACCTACAACCGCTCGAACAAGATCGCGCGGCTGCAGGAGCGATCGGCTGGAACGCAGTCGACTGCTTCACGTTAGGTTGACGGCTGGTCGCGCGTTCGACTGACCCAGCGGCCGGGGAGCCGTTCCTCAGCCGCTGGTCTCTTTCTCCCCCTGCGCCCGGTGGGGTTCGCACACCGACAAGGAGCTGCGATATGAGGGCAACCAGGCTGCTATGGTCGATCGCCGTCGGCACCGTTGTCCTGGCACCGTGGATCGCGCACGCACAGGAGGCTGCCTTGAGCGGCACCGTCACCGACGCCACGGGTGGCGTGCTGCCCGGTGTGACGGTTGTCGCCGTGCACGAGGCCTCGGGGAATACATTCCAGGCGGTGACCGATGAGCGCGGCGGCTACCGCATCGCCGTACGTATCGGCGTGTACCAGATCACCGCCGAGCTCTCCGGCTTCACGACGATCACGCGAAGCGGCATCGCGCTGCTGGTCGGGCAGACCGGCGTCGTTAACCTGCAGATGTCGCCGGCGGGAGTGCAGGAGTCGGTGACGGTCACGGCCGCTGCGCCGCTCCTGGACACCACTCAGTCGAGCCTGGGCGGCAATATTGATTCGCTGCAGATGCAGGAGCTGCCGGTCAACGGCCGGAACTGGCAGGACCTGGTCATCCTGGCGGCCGGCAACCGGGCGAATGCGGTCACCGATGCGCCCACGTCGGGCGATCGGGCAGGCAACCGCGACTATCAGCTGAACATCGACGGGCAGGAGGTGTCGCAGAACATGATCGGGAGCACCCGAGGGCAGCCCCGGTTCAGCCGCGACGCGATTGCCGAATTCCAGTTCCTCTCGAGCCGGTTCGACGCCACGCAGGGGCGCTCAAGCGGCGTGCAGGTCAACGCCGTCACCAAATCGGGCACGAACACGCCGTCGGGAACCGTTTCCGGGTATTTCCGCGACGACGAGCTCAAGGCGGCGGATTTCATCACCGGGCGGGTGCTGCCGTACTCGAACCAGCAGGTGAGCACGACGTTTGGCGGTCCGTTCATCAGGGACCGGTTCCATTTCTTCTCGAATTACGAGTACGAGCGCGAGCCGCGGGCGCAGGCCTTCTCGACGGCGTATCCGCGGTTCAACATCGAGGTGGAGGGGATACGGCGGCTGCACATGGGCGGGCTGCGGCTCGACTACCAGCTCTCGTCACAGACGCGTCTGATGGCGCGCATGTCCAAGTTCAGGGAGTGGATTCCGTACCAGGGGGCCAACAGCGCCCAGCATCCGGCGTCGATGGAGGAATTCAAGCGGAACAGCGACAACGTGCTGCTGTCTCTCACGAACGTGATCGGCAACCGCGCCCTGAACGAGGTAAAGGCGGGATTTGCCGGCTTCTACTACGCCACGCTGAACTACACCGCCTGGCCGCAGCATCCGCAGGCGGCGGCGGGCATCACGTATGGGTCCCCACGGATCACATTCACCGGCTTCGGGATTCTGGGAAACGACAGCTCGCCGCAGAAGAGCAGCACCAACGCCTACTCGATTCGGGACGATTTCACCCTGTCGTTTGCGAAGGGTGGCCGCCACGCTGTGAAGGCGGGCGGCGAGTACATCTACCAGGTCCAGGGCTCCAGCAACTGCAGGAGCTGCATGGGGCTGATCGACGCGCAGGGTGGGCCGATCCCGGCGAACATCGAAGCGCTGTTCCCGATCTGGGACGACGCGTCGACGTGGAATATCGCGGCACTCAATTCCATCACGCGCCGGTATGAGATTGGCGTCGGGAAGTTCAAGCTGGCGTTCGACGAGCACAACATCGCCGGCTGGGTCCAAGACGACTGGACCGTCACGTCACGCCTGACGCTGAACCTCGGCGTACGGTACGACCTGGGGCTCGGGATCTGGGGAAACGAGCTGGCCGTGCCGCCGCTCCTGGAGGCGGGACGTCCCAATGACACCAACAATATCGCCCCGCGACTCGGTTTTGCCTACAGCTTCAACGACCGGACGGTGATGCGAGGCGGATACGGCCGCTATTACGGCGAGCTCGTGCAGAACCTCGTGTCCCACACGATAGGCCAGTCCAACATCGCCATCCTCGAGCTATTGCCGGATGGCCGGCCCGATTTCGTCGTCAACCCGTTCAACGGACCGTTCCCGACCTACGAACAGGCGACCCAGCGATTCTGTTCGGTCAGAAACGTGCCCGGGTGTCTGCGGCGCAGCACGGGGGGCGACAACATCGCGCCGCCTCCTGAATACGCGCATCTGCCATTCAGCCATCAGGCGTCGATCGGCCTGCAGCGCCAGGTCGGGACCTCGGTTGCGGTGGAAGCGGACTACGTGTTCGTTGGCGGCCGAGGCGAGCGCGCCACCCAGGGCAACATCAATTTGAGCTACAACCCGGAGACGGGGCTGAATTATCCCTTCTCGGACATCAGCCGGAGGCCCTTTCCCGATTGGGGCACGATCGGGATGAACGTGATGGGAGGGCGATCGAACTACCACGCGCTGCAGACCGCGTTCACCAAACGCATGAGCAACCGCTGGCAGGCGTCAGCGACTTACACGCTCGGGGCCCTCCGCGATTTCGATCGAATGCCATTGAGCGGCCTGAAGCGGGTCACGTTCCCGGTCGCGCCGGATCTGGGCGGCGAGTATACGCCGGCGGCCGGCGATCAGCGGCATCGTGCCGTGTTCAACGGCATCTGGCAGGCGGGTTACGGGTTCCAGCTGAGCGGCCTCTACTTCTTCGGCTCCGGCGAGCGCTTCAGCACCAGCTTCGGCGGCGATCGGCGGCAATGCGGCGCCGGCTGCAACCGCCTGCGGTCGAACGGCACGGTCGTGCCGCGCAACTCGTTTGTCGGTGAGCCGATCCACCGCGTCGACATGCGTCTCCAGCGGCGGTTCGGGCTCGGTGGGCGTGCGGCGATTGACGGGATGATTGAGGTGTTCAACCTGTTCAATCATGAGAACCACGGGTCCTATACGACGGCCGAGAGCAACGCGCGATACGGGCGGCCCACCGCAAATCCCAACGTGGCCTATCAGCCGCGGATGGCGCAGCTCGGGTTCCGTCTGGCGTTCTGAGCGGCAGGCCCGGCAAGGAGGCTTTCACGTGAACGGTTCGAGATCGGGTGCCATCGCCCTCTTCGTCGCCGTCGTGGGAGGCGGCTGGGCGGGCGCGCAGGCGCCAGCCGGTGATGTCGAGAAGATCGATCCGGCGTTCGACGCGATCGTGTCGCCGACCGCGAAGCTGGAGGTCGTCAAGGAAGACTATTTCGGCTTGCTGGGAAAGCCGGTCTGGGTGCCCGACGCACAGGGCGGCCATCTGCTGCTGGCCGATCCCGCCGCAAACGTGATCTACAAGTGGTCGGCGGGTGCCGGCTTGTCGGTCTTTCTTCAGCCCGCCGGCCTGGCGGCGAAGAACAACCCGAACGTCGGGGCGCACGTCAACAACGGGCGGCTCAACATCCTCGCCGTCGGCGCGTGGGGGCTCGCGCTCGATCCGCAGGGGCATCTGACGATCGCTGCGACCGCGGATCGCAACGTCGTCCGGCTGGAAAGCGACGGCACGCGTACCGTCCTCGCCGACGGGTATGCCGGTAAACGCTTCAACAGCCCGATCGAGCTCGTCTACAGGTCCGACAGCGCGCTGTACATCTCGGACGGCACCGCGGGCCTTCGCGGCCGGCACGACGACCCGGCCGCCGAGTGGCGCTTTCAGGCCCTGTTCCTGCTGAAAGACGGCAAGGTCGACATCCTGGCGCTGGACGAGGGCATCGGCACCGGCATCGCCCTGTCGCCGGACGAGAAGTACCTGTACAACGCGGGCAACCGGATCACCCGGTACGCCGTGCGGGCGGACGCGACGATCGAGAACGGGCGCGTGATCATGGATTGGGGTGCAAAGCGTGCGGGTCTTCCCCGCATCGCGGTCGTCACCGACCAGCAGGGCCACGTGTACGCAACGGGTCCCGGCGGCGTCTGGGTCCTCACCTCCGACGGCAAGCATCTGGGCACCATTCGGCTGCCGGAAGCCGGCGCCAACCTGGCCTGGGGCGATCCCGATCGGAGAGGGCTGTACATCATGTCGCGGCGCAGCGTGTACAGGATTCGGACGAATGTTGCTGGCCTGCGTCCGCAAAGCTGACCGCAAGGGAGAGTGCCTGTGAGTTGGCGTTTACCACAGATCGCGCCGGCAGTGGTGGCCGCGGGGTTCCTGTCGGCACTTGCGGCCTCGGCGACCGGGCAGACCCCCGCGTCCGGGGCGGCTGTCCCGATGAGGCCGTACGGCACGTTGGCGGGTTGTTCCGAGGAGCCCGCGCGTTTTCACGCGTGTGCCCTCGACAAGGCCCGGACCTACAACCCGCCGCGCACGCCGGATGGCCAGCCGGACTTTCGAGGCCACTGGAACAGGGCCAGAGTCACGTCCGACAACATCGAGGAGCACCTGGAGGTCGTCGGCGATCCCGGTGGCAAGAGTCTCATTGTCGATCCACCGGACGGCAGAATTCCTTATCAGACGTGGGCGCTCGCCAAGAGAGCGGACAACGCGAGGCACTACATCGCGCCCCAGGCGATGTGCTTGCAGCCCGGCTCGCCGCGAGGCGCCTATGCGCCCGGCGGATATCAGATCATGCAGACGCGCGCGTCGGTCATTTTCCTGCATGACTTCTCGCATTCGTACCGCGTCATCTACACGGACGGCCGGCCGCACATCCCGGGCGGCATTCGCCTGGCCATGGGCGACTCGCGCGGCCGGTGGGAAGGAAATACGCTGGTCGTCGACGCCACCAACTACAACGCCAAGACGTGGCTCGACAACGAAGGGAACTTCTTCAGCGATCGTGTTCACATCGTCGAGCGCTGGACGCTGATTGCTCCAGACGCCCTGCACTACTCGGCAACGATCGGGGACCCCAGGGTCTACACGCGACCCTGGACGCTGGCATTCGGGATCCGGCGGAATGCCGACCCGGCGTACGAGCTCTGGGAGTCCGCCTGCCACGAGGGGAACCGCGGCGAGCTGCCCGGATCGTCGGTCGGCCTGAAGCCGTACCCCGGATTGACGTTGCCGGACTGAGCGTGCGCTGCCGGAGGCACGTGACGTGGCGACCAGGATGATTCTTGCGGCCGCACTGGCGGGCGCGAGCATGGCTGCAACTGCAACAGCCGTCGGGGCGGCACAGGGCTCGCTCTCCGGCCCGGCCTATGCGTTCGAGACCAGCGACCCCGCCTGCCACCTGGCGAAGCTCGCCTCCACCGGGGGCCCGATGCCCTCAAGCCCGGCGACCCTCGCGCTCCGCTGGGCCGGCTATGCGAACTACGAGCTGGTCTACAACGGACGAATCATCCTGCTCGACGCGGCGTTCGACCGGGGCAGCATCTTTCCGCCGCTCGGGTTTTTGACGTCGGACATCACCAGGGCCGACGCCATTCTGATCGGGCACGGGCACGCAGACCACATGTCGGACGCAGCCACGGTCGCCAACAGAACAAAGGCGATCGTCGTAGGGGCGCCGCTGACGACCGCCAGGCTGATGAGCCAGTCCGTGGATTCGAAACAGATCCGGACCGTCACAGGCCGCGGCGGCGAGGTGGTGGAGCTGGCAGGCATACGGATCGAGCCTGTCCTCGGCCGGCACTCCGTCAGAGACACCGCGGTCACCGAGCCGTTCGAAAAAGTGCTGCAGTCGACGGTAGCGCCGCTCACGCAGGCACAGCGAGACGAACAGCGGACGATCAACTCGAGAGGCGTCAATGATCCGACGCTCGCGACGGAAGGGACGCTGACGTATCTGATTACCCTCGGCAACGGGCTGACGGTGTTGTTTCGCGATACCGCCGGCGCGATTACCGACTACGAGCAAACGATGATGCAGCGCGTCGGGCGTGTCGACGTGGCGATCGTGGCCCTGGCGAATGCCTACCTCAATACGCTCCAGGCCCGGAACGCACTGGAGTACGTGCGGGCGTACCGCCCGGGCGTCTTCATGCCCGCCCATCACGACGCCCCGTACAACGACCTCTGGCGGTCGACGGAGCCGATCTTCCAGGTGCTGAAGGACGAACGCCCCGGTCTCATCACGATCTCGCGAGGCTATCGGGAGCCCGTCTGTATCAGCACGCCTCGCCGCAGCCGCTGACACGATCCCGAATCCTGACAAGACGTTCAGGAACTCTTCAGTTGTTACGGCCCGGGGGGTGTCGTAGCGTCTGTCCCTGATGCGTTGGACCGCTATGCGGCCCGGAATCCGAATCTTGTGCCCGCTGCCCGGCGCGATTTGCGGCCGCATAGCGGTCCCAGGCGCGCGGAGCGCGCCAGGCCGGGGCCCCCAACGCGCGGACTGTGCGCGTTGGGGTGGAAGAGATGCTGGCAGCCAGCCATGGGCTCCGCGAGATATCAAGGGCGGAGCCCGTGGCTGGCTCGATTGGCGCCGCTGGCTCGTCTACACCCACCGCTGGCTCGGCATCGCCGGCGGCATGCTGTTCGTCGCCTGGTTCGTGTCGGGCGTCGTGATGATGTACGCGCGCATGCCCGGCATGGCGAACGAGGAGCGACTCGCCCGCGCGCCCGCGCTCGACCTCTCCGCGGCCACCGTGTCGCCGCTCGAGGCGGCGCGTACGGTCGGCCTCGTCCCCGATGACACCGAGGCGCTGGGGGAGCTCACGCGGCCGGCGCCGGAGACGACGGCGCAGAAGCTCGCTGCTGAAATCTCGTTCGACCGCGTCCGCGTCGGCATGTTCGACAACCGCCCGATCTACCGCTTCGGCACGGGGCGGAACGAGACGATCGTCTTTGCCGACACGCCGGCGATCCTCGAGCCGATCGGCCGCGCCGAGGCGGAGGCGATCGCCCGCCGGTACGCGCCCGGCTACACCGGGCCGTTCCACGACGACGGCTATCTCACCGAACCGGATCAGTGGACGCTGCAGGCGCGCGGGCTGATGCCGATCCACCGGTTCGCGCTCGACGACGAAGACGACACCCGCCTGTACGTGTCGTCGACCAGCGGCGATGTGGTGCTCCGGACGACGCGCCGGGAGCGCTTCTGGGGGTACTTCGGGCCGGTGACGCACTGGGTGTACTTCACGCCGCTGCGGAAGCACGGCTCGGTCTGGTACGAGTTCATCGTCTGGTCGTCGCTCATCGGCTGCGTGATGTGCCTCACCGGACTGGTATGGGGGCTGTGGCGCTACTCGCCAACGAGCCGGTTCCGGCTGAAGCGGGTGCCGTCGCAGTCGCCGTACGCCGGTCTGATGAAGTGGCATCACTACACCGGCCTGGCGTTCGGCGTGATCACGCTCACGTGGACGTACAGCGGGCTGCTCTCGATGGAGCCGTTCAACTGGTTTTCGTCCCCGGCCGTCACGGCGGCGCAGCGCGAGGCGTTCACGGGCGGGCCGCTGCGCGTCGATCTGCTGACGCTCGAGAGCCTGCGAGCGTCTCTGGAACAGCTCGAGCGCGCATTGGATTCCGACCGTGGTAGCGGGAGGGCTTTAGCCCTCCCGCTCGTCAAGGAACTCGAGGCGAGCCAGTTCCGCGGCGAGCCGTTCTGGCTTGCGTACCGCGCGCCGTCAGCCGAGGAGGCGGCGGAGTGGATGCACGTGGGGTTGTGGCCGCGCGTGCCGCGGCCGCGGCTCGAGCATCGGTACGTCTCGGCCGTCGATCCGCAGGCGGGGGCGTTTGTGCGCTTCAACGAAGAGCGCTTCGCGAGTACGCCCCTGCTGGATCTCGCGCAGGCGGCGATGCCCGGCGTGGCGGTGGAGGAGGCGCTGTGGCTTCAGGCGTACGACGCGCATTACTACGATCTGCGGTCGAGCCGGCCGCTGCCGGTGCTGCGCGTCCGGTTCGCGGACGAGGCGCGCACCTGGTTCTACGTCGACCCGGCGCGCGGAGCGATCGTGCAGAAGATGGACGATACGCGGCGGCTCCGCCGCTGGCTGTACCAGGGACTGCACAGCCTCGATTTCCCGTTCCTCTATTACAAGCGCCCGTTGTGGGACATCGTCGTGATCGCGTTGAGCATCGGGGGGCTGGCGCTCAGCGCCACCACGCTGCTGCCCGGATGGCGGCGGCTTCGCCGGCGCGTCCGCGACTACCTGGCGATGATACTGAACCGTGCGGTCTCGGGCGGTGCCGTACCGCGGGCGACTGACACCACCACGTTCCACGTGCCGCCCATCGAGAGCTGACCGGGTCCGCGATAGGTGCCCTGGCCGATGTGCGTGAGCGAGGCGTCGGCGCGCATGGCCGGCATGTTCATCGCGGCATCGCCGGCATCGAGAAGACGGCCGTGACGGTCGCGTCGGTGACCGGCGTGCCATCCGGCTGCGTCACCGTGACGTCGAAGGTGTTGCGGCTCGACCGCGGAGGATCGGGGTCGCTCCGAAACGCAACGCTCAGGCCCTGTCCGTCCGGCGCGGTCGTCCGGGCGGCGGTCGTCTGGCCGCCGCGTGGCGGCGCCGGATCGGACGCCTGGCGGCCGCAGGCGGCGGCGAGGAGCGCCAGCGCCAGCAGCAGGGCGCAGGGCAGCGGTGTGCGTCCCCATCTCGTCACACTGGATCTCCAATAGCTGCGGGCGCGGCGTGCCGGACGGGGAAGCGCGCCGGCCAGCGCCGACGCACGTCGTCT
>JACPTI010000123.1 GCA_016192845.1 Acidobacteriota bacterium | reverse complement strand
GATCGAATTTGCCGCGTGTCTCATTCGTGTCTCAGGGCGAATCGGCGGACGTGGCCCTGGCGTTCGCTAACCCGTTGAACGTCAGTCGGTTGCTCGGTGTCGATACCGAGACTGATAATGTGGGCTCAAAACCAGTTGATCGGGTTCGATCTCTCGGTGCCGTAAGGTGTTGCTATTGAAGGAATTATTGGCTGGGAGGCAGGGATTCGAACCCCGATAACGTGGTCCAGAGCCACGTGTCCTACCGTTGAACGACCTCCCAGTGCCTGAACTCGTGGCGAGCCTGACCCTTCGACATGCTCAAGGTCACCCTGAGCAACATCGAGCGGTAACAAGGCCTCGCCCCACGCGCACGCAGTTCGCGCTAGAGCGCGAACACCGGCAGAGCAGGAACTACAAATTGTACAAAGAAAAAGCGGCCTGGCGCAAACCAAGACGTGCCGGCCGCTCGAGATGAAGCCGCACCGGATCGAGCGGCGCCTATCGCATGTTCTCGCTCTGTTCGTCGCCGCCCGCGCGCTCGGTCACGCCCGGCGAACCCGTCTCACCAGCGGCGCCCGTCTGCCCCTCCTGCATCTCCTTGCGCCGGCGATGGCTGGCCATGCCGCCCTTGCGGCCGGCCTCCCGCGCCTCGTCGCTCGTCCACTCGTGCGCCGTCCCCTTCTGGTGGGCCGCCTTGCCTCTCTTGCTGGCAATCTCACGCTGCTTCGCGCGGTCCATCGAGGCGAATCCGCGATCCTCTTTAGCCACACTGACCTCCTGCCACAATCCACGTCGGCTCCCACCCGCCGAAAGCCGTCGCCGAGCTTCACCCGGTGGGCCCGCACGGCTGCAACGGCAGTGCCACGCCTGAGGAGGCCGTTCCTCTAATTCTCAGCAGTATTGGAACTTAGGGACACACGCGTCGTGGCGGCGACGCCCGTTGGTGTACGGCACGCCGCATGTACCCGGGCGCGCCGCGCCGCGTGCAGTGCGGATTTGCTCAGGAAACCCTGCCCGCCCGCCGCGTGGCAAGGAAGTTGACGAGCCGCTCGAGCCGCGCGACGCTGCGCTCGCGGCCGAGCAGCACCAGCACCTCGAAGAGGCCGGGACTCGTGGTCCGGCCGGTCACTGCGACGCGCGTCGCGTGGATGAGCACGCCGGCCTTCACCCCCCGCTCAGCTGCCGTTCCACGCACCGTCGCTTCCACATGTGGCTCATCGAAGGGATCGGTGGTGCGCAGCGCCGCCGCGAGCGCCGCAACGTGCGCGCCCACATCGGGCGCGTCCAGATGCTTCTCCACGGCGTGGGGCTCGTACTCAACCGTATCGACGAGAAACGGCCGCGCGAGCTCGGCAAAGTCGGTCAGCCGCTTGGCCCGCGGGCGCAGCAAGTCGAGCAGCCGATGGAACCACCCGCGGTCGCGCGGAACAGGCAGACCAGCGTCGGCAAGGAACGGCTCGACGGCCCCCGCAAGCTCACCGGCCGGGAGCCGCGCGATGTACTGCCCGTTCATCCACTCGAGCTTCTCCACGTTGAAGACGGCATTGCCGCCGCTGATGCCTTCGAGGGAGAAGCTGTCGACGAGCTCCGCCACCGACAGCAGCTCGCGGTCGTCGCCGGGCGACCAGCCGAGCAGCGCCAGGAAGTTCACCATCGCGGCCGGGAGATACCCCTGCCGCCGGTACTCGGTGACCGAGGTGGCGCCGTGGCGCTTGCTGAGCCGCTTCTTGTCGGCGCCGAGGATGAGCGGCACGTGCGCAAACGTCGGCGGCGTGACGCCAAGCGCCTCGAAGAGCAGCAAGTGCTTCGGTGTGTTCGAGATGTGGTCGTCGCCCCGGATGACGTGCGTGATCCCCATCTCCACATCGTCCACGACGACCGAGAGGTGGTAGGTCGGATGGTTGTCGGAGCGGAGCACGACGAAATCCTCGATGCTCCGCGGATCGAACGCGATGCGGCCGTGCACGATATCCTCGAACGCCGTGTGAGTGGAGGGCACCTTGAAGCGGATCGCGCGCGGCGCGGCCACCGCTTCGAGCTCGGCAATGCGTTCCGGCGCGAGGTTCAGACAGGCGCGGTCGTACTGCCAGGCTTCGCCGCGTGCTTCGGCTTTCTCGCGCTCGTCGCGCAGCCGCTCGGGCGAACAGTAGCAGTAGTAGGCGTGCCCCTCCGCGACCAGGCGGGCGGCCGCCGCGCGGTACCGGTCGAGCCGCCCCGACTGGAAGTACGGTCCGCGCGGGCCGCCGACCTCCGGCCCCTCGTCCCAGTCGAGCCCGAGCCACCGCAGCCCCTCGAGGATGCCGGTGACCATGTCGGCCGACGACCGCTGCACGTCGGTGTCCTCGATGCGGAGCACGAACGTGCCGCGGTGCCGCCGCGCGTAGAGCCAGTTGAAGAGCGCCGTGCGCGCGCCGCCGACGTGCAGGTACCCGGTGGGAGACGGGGCAAAGCGGACGCGCGGACCCACGGCTGAATTATGGGTGATCCTCAAAGTTCCGCGCCAGGCATCGCCGACGCGATCCTGCCGGTTACGTGAGCAGGAGCGGCGCGTTGATCGCCGCCTCGAGCATCCCGCGCTCGTGCTGCATGCCGCCTTTTGGCGACTTCGACCAGATTCGGGATGAGATCGTGGCGCCGCTCGAGCTGCACCTCAATCTGCGCGGACGCGTTCTTATGCCGGTTTCGATACGTCACGAGCCTGTCGAAGAATCCCGTCGCGATCGCGCCGAGCACGACGGCGGCGACGATGACGGCGATCGCGACGATGAGAGTGGCCGACATAGGGAAGCTCCATGAGACGCCTGGCGAGGTCTGTACCGAGAGCCGGCCGGAGAGGACGCCCACGCGCCTCCCGGCCTTGCTCTGGCGCTTACCGTACTCTCTCGAGGTACTTCAGGAACTCGCTGTCGGTGCCGAGAATGAACATGGTGTCCCCGTCCATCACTTTCTCATAGCTCTCGAGCGACCTGGTGAACGCGTAGAAGTCCGCGTCGCGGCCGTAGGCAGCGGCGTAGATGGTGGTGGCTTCGGCGTCCGCCTTGCCCCGCAGCTCCTCGGCCGTTTTGAACGCCCCGGACTGGATCCGCTGGAGCTCCCGCTCGCGTTCACCCCGGATGCGCGCCGCTTCTCCCTCACCCTCGGATCGGAACAGCTCGGCAATCCGCCGGCGCTCGGCGATCATCCGGGCGAAGACGTCCTGCTGCACCTCGTCCACATAGTTGATGCGTTTGATGCGCAGATCGAGGAGTTCGATCCCCAGGTCGGCCATCCGAGTGGACGCCCGCGCGAGGATCTCTCGGGAGATCTGCTCGCGTCCCTTCTCGATGACGTTGAGGATGACCTGTTCCTCCTCCGCCTCCACGAGCACGTCGTCCGGATTGCGGTTGCTGCTGCGCACCAGCTCGATCAGGTCGTAGCGGGCCACGGCGTTCCTCGTCTCACCGTCGAGGATGTCGTCGAGCCTTGACTGCGCGCCGCGCTCGTCGCGCAGGCGCTGGAAGAACAGCAGCGGATCGACGATCCGCCACCGCGCGTAGGTGTCGACCCAGATGAAGCGCTTGTCCCGGGTCGGGACCTGATTGGGGTTGCCGTCCCATTCGAGGAAGCGCTTCTCGAATGAGTTGACCCGCTGAATGAACGGCACCTTGAAATGCAGCCCGGGCTCGGTCACTGGATCGCCGACCGGGTTGCCGAACTGGGTGATGATCGCCTGCTCGCTCTCGCTCACCTGGTAGGTCGCGCCGACCGCCACGACGAGGGCGGCCAGCAGCACGCCGAGCGCAAGGATGTATCTGGCGTTCATGGCTTTCCTCCATTCGCCGCGGCCGGCTCCACCGGGGACGCCGGCGTTGTGGCCGCCCTGAATCGGTCGAGGGGCAGCAGCGGGAGCACGCTCGAGGCGTCCTTGTCAAGGAACAGCCTGCCTCCCGTGGCGGGAATGACGCGCTCCATCGTTTCCAGGTAGAGGCGCCGGCGCGTCACCTCGGGCGCCCGGCTGTAGGCCTGATGCACCGCCCGGAAGCGCGCGCCCTCCCCCTGCGCACGGTTCACGCGGTTGAGCGCGTAGCCCTCGGCCTCGAGGATGGCCTGCTGCGCTTCGCCGCTCGCACGGGGAATCACCTTGTTGTACTCGGCGCGTGCGTCGTTGATCATCCGATCGCGCTGCTGCTGCGCCTGGTTGACCTCGTCCCACGAGGGCTTCACCGGGTCGGGGGGATTCACGTCCTGCAAGACGACCTGCTCGATCGTGATCCCCATCTCGTACTGCTGTGTGAGCGCTCGCAGGCGCTCTTCGACGCGCGTCTCGATGCCCTGGCGTCCGACCGTCAGCACCTCGGTCACGGTGCGATCGCCGACAACCTCCCGCATGACCGCCTCGTTCATCGCCCGAAACGTGTCGGTCAGGTTGCGCACTTTGAACAGATACTGGTACGGATCGGCCACGCGGTATTGGACGATCCACTCGACGACGGCGACGTTGAGGTCGCCGGTCAGCATCACGGCCTCGACGGTGAAGTCCGCGCGGCTGAAGGTCGAGCGCACGGCCGCCTCCTCGGTGCGGAACCCGAACTCCTCCTTGAGTTGTCGTTGCACCTGGACCTTCTGGACCTCTTCGACGAACGGAATCTTCATGCGCAACCCGGGCTCGGTCGTTCGAACGTACCGGCCGAAGCGGAGGACCACGCCGACCTCCTCCGGCTGCACCTGGTACAGCGTGCTGAAGAGCAGCAGCAGGACCAGCACTCCGGCGGCGATCCCGACGATCGTCCGGCCCGAGCGCATGAGCGCACTCCCAGAGCGCGCGGCCCGCATCCGCCAGCGGTCCATCTCGGCGACGTATTTCTCGTACCTCTCATCTGTGTCCATAAAGGCTCCTTATGGGGATGGAACGATGGCCAGTTACCCAGGTCGGGTTCCGCATACGTCCGGACGATCTCCGGCAAGACAAGCGGAGGCGGGCGGGATTGGGGATCGGGCGGCGCGGATGCGGCGCTGCGTCAGAAGACGCCGCGGCCGAGATTTCGAAAGGCGCCCATATCAAGCACCGTACTGCCGACTCGGACCCCTGTCAACTGGGACTTTTTTCGGCTTTTCGCCAGATGATCGGCGCCGTCGGTGTGCGGGCGCTGCTTCGGACCCTGAATATGGAACCCGGCGAGCGGCGGCTCGCTGAACTGGGCCCTCCACAGAAGACTCGGCAGCTCGACCGCCGTGGCCGAACGCTGGCGATCACCACGACGCTCCTCGTCCAGGGTTCGTGCGGGATCAGTCGCCCTTGCGGCGACGACAGGACTCTGCAGGGCTAGCTGCGGAGTGGCGAGCACACGAAACTTCGGCGGCGGCTCGAAGCGGACGCCAAATCGCTCTTTGCGCTCTACCAAGCAATATCGCGGTGAAGAGCCAGACGGTCATGAAACTTGACGTCAACGAGAAAGAACTGCTCGAGTCGGTCGAGCGCGGCGAATGGAAGTCCGCGGGGGGCGGCAAGCGCGAGAAGACTCGCTACGCTCGCTACGCGAAGGCCACGTTCCGGAAAGACCGCCGGCTGAACATTCGGATATCGAGCAAGGACCTGGAAGCCATCCAGAAGCGAGCGCTCGCGGAGGGCTTGCCTTACCAGACGTTGATCTCCAGCCTGCTCCACAAATACGCGTCCGGGCGCCTCAAAGAGATCTAGCGAGAGTTGGGCAGCGCGTCACACTACTGACGCGCGCTGGCCTCGCGCTGGCTTGGGCACACTTTTGGGAGACAGTGATCCCGTCAGCGATGCTGCCGAGGACATCGCGTGTGGCATGCCCGGCAATAGGATCGCCCGCACGTCTCGCAATCGCCCTGACAGCGGGAGCAGAGCAGGTGCACGCGGTCATCACACAAAGTGGCCGTCGATACACCGGTCCCGCACCCGTCGCAGGCCGGCAGTTCTAGTGCGCGATCGATGACATTCCACGCGACCGCGATCGTTCGGCTCGCAGACCGCCGAAAGATGCGTGCGGTGACGTGATGCACAGGTAGCGTGCAGATGGTGGCCGCAAGCGGCTCGAGACGCACGCGCACGCGATACCGGTCGACGAGTTCTGCGACGCGGCCTCGGAACGCTTGTGCCGTTGCTTCGAGCCGCGACGTCTCGGCCTTCACGGCGGCCTCGTCTTTCTTCATCAGCGCACGACGAGCCCGCCGGCGGATTTCTTCATCGATCGCCTCGTAATACTCTCGGAGTCGCGTGAAATCCCGTTCACGCCGGCGCCGCAGGCTCGCGATGGCATCGTGCAGCCGGTTCTCGACCTGCCCCCTCGCGACCGCCCCTCCCGTTGCCCATGCATCTGCAACGATCCCGCGGACGTCGTCGGACGCCGCCACTTCGGCGGTTGCGTCCGCGGTTCCTTCGCGAGACGACAGCAATCGCGTGACGAGCCCCTCCAGTCGCGGCACCGAGCGGGTCGTGTGGTTCACCCAGACTTCCGTCATCCCCGAGATCCGCTCATCGGCAAGCAGTTCGAATTGAACGAGAAAGCCGACATACCGGGCCCGGCCGGTCTCAGCCCGGCAGTCGCGGATGATGCCGTTGGTCAACGTGATGGCGCGCGTGACAACTTCCTCTGGATCGATGGCCTTGAGAGCGACCGGCGGCGACGGTGCGCATGCAATTCGTCCGAGCGTTTCGACCACGCGCCCGAATCGCTCGACCAGCGGTGAATCGTAGTCGACGACCAGCGCAAGAGGCCCGGCGGTTCGCCGATCGAAAGCGAGGCGCTGGTACTCCGCCACGTCGAGTTCCGCGGCGAGCGCCGGCGGCATGACCGCGACAATCTCGTCATGGTGATGTTCAACGAGGGCGCCGTTGCGAGTCAGGAGGCGGGCCGTGAAATCGGCGAGTTGAGATGACACCTCAGACCTCGAAGTCCTCGCGGAACAGGGCCCGATCGGTCTCCTGCGTCCGCAGATACCGGTCTCGAGCCGCAATCAAGCCGCTGGCCAACCGATCGAACGCGTTGTCACGTTCAGTCGGCGTGGCCGACCGTGCCCAGAGCTCCATCACGACATCGGCGAATTCACGCTCGGCATCGAACTCGCCCAGGATCATCTCGATCTCGCCGGTGACCAGCTCGAACAGATTCAGCTTTTCGTGGAGGACTTTCAGAATGTACTCCTCGAGGCTGCCGGTCAGGCAGAAGTTGAAGACGAAGACCTCCCGCGTCTGGCCAATTCGGTGCACGCGCCCGACGCGTTGCTCGAGCTGCATTGGATTCCACGGAAGGTCGTAGTTGATGACGGTGCGGCAGAACTGGAGATTCCGACCCTCGCCGCCCACCTCCGTCGACACCAGGATGGTGGCATGATCTGCGAATCGCTGGATCGCGCGATCCTTGTCCGCGGCGTTCATTCCTCCGTGGAAGGTTGCGACACGGAATCCTGCGGCTTCGAGCGCCGTCTGCAAGTGATCCAGTGTTGCACGGAAGCGAGTGAACACGATCTTCTTCTCGTCCGAGCGCCGTAACAGATCGATCAGGGCCTTCGTTTTCGCGGGTTCGCCGACGCGCGCCGCCCTCGCTCGTAGCCGGTCGAGATCAGAGTCCAGTTCGCCCGCATGATAACGCTCGAGCGCCGCGCCCACGGCCGCCGGGCTGCTGCCGGCCTGCATCTGCAGCATCATCACACGCCATCGATCGGTTCGCGCGCCGTCGGGATAGCGTGCCCGCACGTAGGATGACAACTGCTGTTGGAGCTCCGATTCCGCTTCCGTCGGCGGTACGACCTCGGTCGCGGCCAGACGACGAGGCAGCCGTACGTCGATATGCGAGCGTGTGTTGCGGACCATCACCTCTCGAAGGAGCGTTCTCAACCGGTCGCGTCGACTCGGCTCCCGCAGGGCCCCGAGTCCGCCAAAGTCACGCCGGAATTGCGCCTCGGTCTTCAAGAGGCCCGGTTTGAGCAGCAGGATAAGGTTGTAAAGCTCCGATAAGTCGTTACCAAGGGGCGTGGCACTCAACAGCAACAGGAATCGTTTCTTCAATTCGTTGACAAGCCGCCACGCCGCACTGTCGCGATTCTTCAGCACATGCGCCTCGTCGACGATGACGAGGTCGTACTCGATGGCACTCATCCGAGCCCGGTACGCCCGTTGACGGACCAGCGGGAGTGACGCCACGACAATCGCGTGCCGGTCCCACAGATCGTCATCGGGCCCCACCTTGCCGGGTTCGGCCGTCGCGGCCGCCAGGTCGAACTTGGAGGTCAGTTCATCCACCCATTGGCCGACGAGCGACGGTGGTGTGAGGATGAGCGCCTTCGAAACGAGCCCGCGCATCCAGTACTCCTTGAGCGCCAGACACGCCTCGATCGTCTTGCCCAGCCCCACTTCGTCCGCAAGGAGGACACGTCCGCGAAAGTCGCGCAGGACCCGCCGGACGGTTTCGAGCTGATACCAGAAGTGTTCGAGACCGTGCACCGACGCAATCGACAGCAGTTCGTCAAAGCCCTTCTGCAGGCGAAGCTCCGCATAGTCGCGCCTGAGGAGCACGTCAGCGGCGGATCCCAGGCGTGTCGCCGCGTCCGAGACAAGGCTTCGTCCATCGACATCGAATTGCAGCACCACGTCTTGAAGCCTCAGGGCCGGAAAGGCCGGCAGGCTGTCGTCATGTACCACCGCGTGTTGAGGCAGGTTCGGCTGGCCTCCAGGCCGGTCGTGTGGGGGCCGCGCAACCGCTTGGTGCGCGGTCGGCGCGGACGCGCTGGACGCGCTCGAACGGTGGTTCACCGCCGGCGGCGCGTCGAAATTCAGCAAAGCCTGCGGATGCTCGGTGCGAATCGCTGGTGCCGGAACGCGCTCGGCGTCGGATGCGACAGCTCCGCGGCGACTGGATGTGGACGCACGGCGCGCCAGAGTCTTGCAGGCATCCGCGAGTTGGCGGGCATGGGTTCGGGCGGCCTTCAGCTCGGGAGTGTGGCTGCTGGCTCGTAGAAACAGCTGCGCGAGCGTACGAGCGTGCTCGAAACGAGCAAGCCGATACGCGGCGACCGCAGCCATGTAGGTGACTTGCGGCCATCCAGGCGGACGAGTGAGCTGCTCGTAATGTGCAAGCCCCTCAACGAATCGGTCACCGCGAATATGCAGCTCGGCGAGGCGTTCGTGGGCTTCCTGAGAGGTGGGGTGAATCCTGACGGCTTTTTCAAGCAACCAGCGTGCCTGGTCGAGATCCCGGGTGCCGTACCACAGCGCGTCGGCTTGCAGGACGAGCGCTTTGCAGCGATCCCTCTCGACGCGACGTCGGCGAACGGCCTTGTTCTCGCGTTCTCGTCGTTTCTTCTTGACCTCCTGGCGCCGCTGCCGGTTCATGATCGGCGACTCGCATTCAAGAACGCCGACGCGGCCAACCGATCAAGGCCCTGGCGCAGCAATCAACGGGACAGCGCGACCCAGAAACTTCGCAGGCCAGGTCAACCGAATCGATTTCCACCCTACACATCAGAACTTCAGCCCCACACGCACGATATGGGTGCCGCAAACAGGCGATCGCCAAAGGGCACGGTCTGCTCCCCATCATAAAGCACGACACCAAGCTGGAGTGCACCCCGCGTGGCGGCCGCCAGTTTCCGTAGCCCCTTGAAATCGCCCGCGTTCACCGAGGCCGCCTAGACCTCGATGCCAACGAGTTCTCCCGCCTCGTTCTCGACGACGAGGTCGACCTCGTCCTGGTCCTTGTCCCGATTAGTGCGAGATCGAGCACTGCTGCCTCAGTTGCGCCGGTGGACCGGCGGAAGGCCGCATCGGTCTGGATAACCCAACTGCGGGCCGCGCATTCCGGCCGCCACGCGCTTAAAGGAGAGCTCGACGCGGCTCTGAACGGTGTTGGTGTCAGCGCTCTTGTTTCTCCGCTTGTGTGAGCTGGTGAACTCGCTGGTGCGAGAGCCCTAGCAGTCGCGCGGCATCGCGCGCGCTCATCTTCAGTTGCCCTCCGCGCAGCATGCGGACGGCCCGCCGGGCCGCCGTGGCGGCCCGCCGATCCTCCTGTTCGGCCTTTCGGCGGAGTGTCGCGTAGGCGCGAACGGCCCGTGCCGCGCGCGTCGGCAGCTTCACATCATCGATGATCCTGGCCGTACGGGCATCGTCGACAAACAGCTCCATCGCCTCGACGATCCGGCGGCGGGCTTCGTCGACCGTGCGCCCCTGTGTGTGGCATCCGCGTACACCGCGCACGGAGGCCACCCACCAACCGGATTCGTCTCGCTCGTAAGCCACACGGTAGCTCTTCACGGCTTCTTCAACCATCCCTTCCCGAGGCAAGGTTCCAAGTCGCGTTCGATACGACGGAGGAGCCCGGGTCCGATCTCTTCGCCCGCGTGCACCGGCACAGTCGTCACGCAGTGGCCGCACTCGATGCGCAGATGTGAGCCCCGTTGACGAGTCTCGACGCAGCCCAAGGACCGGAGCCGCCGCCGAAGGTCCTTGGCGGTCACGAGTTCAGGATAGCCGAAGACCGGTCGATGTGTCTATCGCGGTAGACAGATTCGTCGAGATGAGAAAGTCCGACCGGCCTCCCGCCAGCGCCGCATCATGGGATCTGGGATCGGAAAGCGTCCCTGAGGTTGCCGTTGGCGCGTCCGGCCGGTCGATCTTCGGGTGGGCACATCTCAAGGCACACTGAAGTCTCGCGGGTGCCCCAGGCATATCGTGGTCCACCGATCAAGGGCCGATTTCACGTGACATCTCCTCGGTGTGCCCAGTACTGTGCCCATCGGACAGCGACGTTGCGCGCTCATCGAACTCCACAACGTCTTGTTCACATGGGCCTTGCGGCGAAGGCGGCGGTTTGCTAATCCCCGCATCAGTCACTCGGCCATCTTCGTTTTTCCGCCTAAATCTCTCTCCGTTCAATAGTTCCAGCGATTGACCGACTTGGCTGCTGTTGGCTCAGAGGGTCCGCTTTGGGTGCGTCACAGGGACAATCGCGGGGACGGCAAGCGTTGCGGAATCAGATTCAATCAGATAAGATGGCCAAGTGAAGACGCTGTCCGTTACCGAGGTCGCACGCAACTTCAGTGCTGTTCTCGACGATCTCGAGCGCGACCAGGAAGAGATCGTGCTCGTGCGAAATCAGCGACAGATTGCTCGACTCGTTCCTGAGGCGCCGCGTCAGGACGCCCAGAGTGTATTTGGCGATCTGTATCGGACGCTTGATGACGAGACAGCGGACGCACTGTCGGCCGCCATCGCTTCCCATCGGAAGAGTCGGCGAGGGCGTGTATCGGAGCTGCGCGATCCGTGGGCTGGTTGATCGATACGAGCCTGTGGATCGCGGTTGAACGTGGAGCGCTCGCTGCGGCCGATATCCACGCCATCACTCGTCAGGCCCCTGTATATCTCTCGCCGGTGAACGTCGCCGAAATCCGGTTCGGCCTGGAGTTGCTGCGGCCCGGTCCGCAGAAGCAACGAGCGACGGCGATGCTCCGACGACTCCGTCGAAAGCCTCAACTGCGGATCACCGTTGAAACGTCTGAGACGTTTGGAATTCTGGCTGCAAAGCTCAAGAAAGCCGGACGGGATCCGCACGTTCGCGTGAACGACCTGTGGCTTGCGGCGCAAGCGATCCAGCGTGACTTCCGGCTGCTCACGTCCAACGCCAAGGACTTTGCCGATATCCCCGGATTGCAGATGGTCGTCATGAATGTGCCGTAGCCGACGCTGATTCAGGGTCAGTGACAACGCTCGTCCCAGTTCTGACGCCCCACGGCCGCCTTCTCCTCGAGCGAACAAGCGAAGCGCCGGCACTGCCACCCGATCTGTCACACCGGCTGCAGGCGTCGTTTGCGCGTGGTTCCGGACATGGGCTCTTGCAGCTCGGGGCAGCGGAGGTGGGCACGCCGCTGCCGCCGGTATTTGGATACTGGCGTGAGTTCGCTGCGCGGTATGTGAGTGGCGTGTGCGGCCAGCACGATCTCGACGAGACCCGTACGCACACATCGCTTCCACCCCCGCCGCACGGCGAGCTCGAGATGTTGGCCGCGGCCGTTCCGCCGATGGTCGGCGCGGAGTATCTGGCAGCGCCCGCGCTGGAAGCGCTTTGGAACGACCTGGGAGCGGCGTTCCAAGCGGAGCTTGCCGAATCGAAGACCTCGCTTCAGGACTTTCTCCGCCGCAAGAATCCCGCTTGGAATCTCGTTGGCCGCGTACATTTCAATCTCGCCGAAAACCGTGCTGACCCCGAAGTACCGTTCGCGTTTCTCGCCACCTACACCACGCGCCTCCACCCCACCGCGCACGCGTGCGCGGTGGGGGCCCCGGGACTGTCGGCACACGCGAAAGCACAACATCTCCCGCTCGGCCGCGCCCTCACCGAGTACGCGGGCGCGGCGAACCGATCCCGGCTGCTGTCGTTGCTCCTCCCCGTGCAGCGGGCGGCGGAGCAGTGTCCCTGGCTCAAGGCCATGGTCGACTCGAGCGAGATCTTTCACCCGCTGAGATGGACGCCGCCTGACGCCTATCAACTCCTCACGGATCTGCCGCGACTCGAGGCGGCGGGGGTGATCGTACGCGTGCCAGGCGCCTGGCACGCGAATCGACCTCCCCGCCCTCAGGTGAGTGCCATTGTCGGCGCCAAGCCACCGTCTGGCCTCGGCACAGACGCGCTCCTCGACTTCCGGATGGAAGTTACTCTCGACGGTGAACGCCTGACGGCGGCCGAGATCGAGAGACTGCTCGCAGCCTCGGACGGCCTTCACCTCATCCGCGGCCGCTGGATCGAGGTGGATGGCAAGAAGCTTGGCCACATGCTCGACGAGTTTCGTACGGTTGAGAAGCTTGCCAACGAAAACGGCCTTGGCTTTTCCGAAGCGATGCGGCTGCTCGCCGGTGCCAGACTTTCCGCCGACGAGCGGCTGGATGCCGCGGCCCCCGACTGGTCTCGCGTGGTCGCCGGCCCCTGGCTCGCCAGGACGCTCGAAGGGTTGCGCCGACCGGATGCGCTCGCGCGCGTCGATCCGGGAAACGCGCTGAAGGCCACGCTGCGTCCGTATCAGCAGGCCGGCGTACGCTGGTTGCACCTGCTGTCGGAGCTCGGTCTCGGCGCGTGCCTCGCCGACGACATGGGGCTGGGCAAGACGATGCAGGTGCTGGCGCTGATGTTGGTGCTGTGCACGCGGAATGCCGAAAAGAGACGGCGGTCCAGTCTGATCGTGGCACCGGCATCGCTCGTGGCCAACTGGGAGTCGGAGATCGTCCGGTTCGCGCCGAGCCTGCGTACGCTCATCGCGCACCCGTCGGCGATGCCGGGCGCGGATCTGCAGGCGCTCGATTCGAGCCGACTGGCGGATGTGGACCTCGTCATCACGAGCTATGGAACACTCGTGCGCACGCCGGCGCTCGTCAAGATCGCATGGGACCTGGCGGTGCTGGACGAGGCGCAGGCCGTCAAGAATCCGGGTGCGAAACAGACGCGGACGGTCAAGCAGCTCGACGCGCGGGCGCGGATCGCGCTGACCGGCACGCCGGTGGAGAATCGGCTCGGCGACCTCTGGTCGATTCTTGATTTCATCAACCCCGGTCTGCTCGGTACCAGCACGGAGTTTGCCCGATTTACCAAACGCTTGGCCGCGAGGCCTCCCAACACCTACGGGCCGCTGCGGGATCTCGTCCGCCCCTACATCCTCAGGCGCCTGAAGACGGACCGGTCGATCATTGCCGACCTGCCTGACAAGACTGAGATCAAAGCGTTCTGTTCGCTCGCGCGCAGCCAGGCGGCCTTGTACCAGCGAAGCGTCACCGAGCTGGCCGCCGCGCTGGCTGCGGCCGACGGGATCAAGCGCAAAGGCGTGGTGCTGGCATTCCTCATGCGCTTCAAGCAGATCTGCAATCACCCATCGCAATGGCTTGGCGATGGCGCGTGGGGTGAGAGTGACAGCGGAAAGCTCGCGCGCCTGCGCGAGATCGCGGAGATCATCGCGGCAAAACAGGAGAAGCTGCTGGTCTTCACCCAGTTCCGCGAGGTCACGGCCCCACTTGCGGCGTTTCTCGGCTCGGTATTCGGGCGGTCCGGACTCGTGCTGCACGGCGAGACCGCCGTCAAGAAGCGTCAGGCGCTCGTACGGCAGTTCCAGGAGGACGAGCGCGTACCCTTCTTCGTGCTGTCGCTCAAGGCCGGCGGCTCCGGGCTGAATCTGACGGCTGCGTCCCATGTCATTCATTTCGATCGCTGGTGGAATCCGGCTGTGGAGAACCAGGCCACCGACCGCGCGTTCCGCATCGGGCAGACAAAGAACGTGCTCGTGCACAAGTTCTTGTGTCGCGGAACCGTTGAGGAGAAAATCGACCAGCTCATCGAATCGAAGCGGCAGCTCTCGCAGGATCTGCTCGAAGGTGGCGGCGAGATGCTGCTCACCGAGATGAATGACGAGGATCTGCTGAAGCTGGTCGCGCTCGATCTGCGCGCGGCTTCACAGGAGTAGCGGATGGACGACTACGGCTGGAACCCGTACGTGCCGGTGGCATCGCGCCGGCACCAAGCCACGCGCGCGCTGGCCAGGCTGAGGAAGCAAGGTCGCGAGACCTCACCGGTTCTCATCCAGGGGCGACAAATCGCGACGACGTTCTGGAGCAAGGCGTGGTGCGAGAATCTGGAACGCTACAGCGATTTCGAGAATCGGCTGCCGCGCGGGCGCACGTACGTGCGCAACGGATCGGTGATCGATCTGCAGCTGTCACCTGGCGCAGTGACCGCGCTGGTGAGCGGGTCCGATATCTACGAAACTCGCGTCACGGTGACTGCGATTCCGAAGGCCCGCTGGCGCGGCATCTGCCGGGACTGCACGGGCGCCATCGACTCTCTTATCGAGCTGCTGCAGGGACGGTTGTCCACGAGCGTGATGGCTCGCATCTGCGAGCCGAAGACGGGCCTCTTTCCCGCGCCGAAGGAGATTTCGTTCCAGTGCAGCTGCCCCGATTGGGCATGGATGTGCAAACACGTCGCCGCGGTGCTCTATGGCGTCGGTGCGCGGCTGGACCAACACCCAGAGCTATTGTTCCTGCTCAGAGGGGTGGACCAGCAGGACCTCATTGCCAGGGCTGATACCGGCTTGCGGCCAGCCGGGCAGGCCGCGCGGAAGGGAAAGGTCCTCGATGCCGGCAACCTATCCGAGATCTTCGGTATCGAGATAGCGCAGATTGATCCTCAATCGGTGCGAGCAGTCACTCGGAAACACGCGGAAAGCCGCGAAGCGCGTCGCACACCGCGGCATGGAGGCGGCGGAGATCCCGCGACGGCCGGCGCCAAGCCGGTGACATCTGTTCCCGAGACGCGGGCGAAGCAAGCGGCTCCGAAAACGGCGTCCCGCGCGCCGGTTTTGTCGGCCCGGCGGCGCGCTGCAATCTCCGCGCGGATGCGGGCCTATTGGCGAGAAAGACGGACGCGCGCGCGGCAGAAGCCGGGCTGAGCGACTGCCCCGCCCCTACGGGCTTCGCCGCACGCCGTGAAACACGTCAATCTCCGGAACCATTGGTCGGTCAATCCGCCGCGGAAAGCCCCAACTCCCGCCGAATGACGTCCTGCCGGCGGAATCGCGCTTCGAACTGCTAGTTGCGCCCCGCGGTCCTCAGCATCGCGATGGCTTCGCTTGGCTGGGATGTGACGGATCGTCGACGATGCTCTTCCACATGGTGTAGTGGCGCAGGAGCCGGTCATCGTAGGCCCGGTCGCGGGCGAGCATGTCGGCCGTCAGCGCAAGGAACGCCGGCGACAGCTTGCTTTGCGGGTTCAGCGGATCGAGGAACATCTGCCCTTCGTCTTCGAACGGCGGCTTCGGCGGTTCGAAAGCGTAATTGATCGTAGCGATCTGATCGTGCGTCTCGGCGTCGATGACGTTGAGCATCACCCGACGGCAATCGCACCGCGGCTCGATACAATACGCCTGCATGAAGACGAAGGTCCGACGTGGCAGGTCCGCTCTGCCAAGCGGAGTGACCGTACGGCACTCCTTCGCCGGCTCGTCGGGGAACAGGAAATGGAACCCAATCATGCCCATGACCGAGCCGCTCCAAGGATGCTAATCGCAGCAAGAGCCGTCGCGTGCCGGGGCGGCAGCGTGAGCATCCGTACGGGCGGAGTCGACCCGATTGGCGTGCGGCGGTCTTTCCAACCGGTGCATATCGCTGGAGCGATTGGGCGAAGCTTGCAGCGGCAGATCGCCTTGGCGACAAGACGGTTCAAGAAAACGCCCTGCTGAGTTCGGCCCAAGAAGTGACGCGTGTTCAAGCAGTTGCCGAGACATGCAACGGTTTGAAGATCCGCTGTATCGCCGGCACTCAGTTTCGGCACGACTCACGCGGTTCGCGACCGCTTTTTTGATCGCGATGGGGACAATTTCGGGGACAGAAACGGGGACAATCGGTTCCGCGTAAGTCGATGCCTGTCGTATACTTAGGTTTCTCGCACGGTGAGGTGGCCGAGAGGCTGAAGGCGGCGGTTTGCTAAACCGTTGTAGGGGCTTAAACCTCTACCCAGGGTTCGAATCCCTGCCTCACCGCCAGTGTCCCAGTCCTACCAGCGCGGAATCTTTCCGTCCGGTCCCCGCAGCGTCGACGGCTTCTCCCGGAACACGATCTCCTCGGGCCAGTAGCCGAGGCTCCCATCCGTGAACAGATCAACGTCGATCGTGCCGCGTACGCGGAGCAGCCCTCTCGGCATACGTCAGCCTGCAGCCTACAGCCCCATCGCCACCACGCGCGACGCGGCGCACTCCTTCATGATGTCGATGAACTTCGCGAACTGGTCCTTCGTATAGACGAAGTCGTTCGGTCCGTTCGGGTTCTTCCGGAGCTGGTCCATCCAGCCGAGCTCGTCGCCGAAGAGCCCCGGATGCCCGTTGATGAGGGCCTGCGCGCCGGCCGCCTTCGCGGCGTCGAGGGCCCTGTTGAACGCAGTCAGCGAGGCACGGTCCGGCGTGATATTCGCGCCCGACAGCATCAGCACGGTCAGCGGTTGGCCGCGGTACTTCACGGGAATCAGATACGCGAGCGTCCCCACCGTATGCCCCGGCGTCACCATCAGCGTGACGGTCGCGTCGCCGACGGTGATCGTCTGCCCGTCGGAGACCACGACGTCGCGCCTCGGCCGCGGCCGGTTGGCCTGGGCGGGATTGGCGTTCGGGTTCGGCCGCTCGATCAGATCCCAGTCCAGTGCGCTCAGCGCGATCCGCGCCTTGTACTTGTCCTGGAAGTACGGCGCGCCGCCGAAGTGATCGAAGTGGCCGTGTCCCACGATCACGTACTTCACGTCAGCCGGACTGAGGCCGACCTTTCGGAGCGCCGGCTCGATGAGCGTCTCCGCGTCCTGCACCGTGTTGAGCGCATCGATCAGGATGATGCCGTCGCTCGTCTGGATCGCCCAGGCGCCGACGGTGTTGAAGCCGAAGTACCAGAGGTTGTCGAAGATGCGGACCGGCTCGACCGGCTGCGGCGGCGCAGGCTTCTGCCCCGCGTTCTGCGCTTCGAGCGCCGGGCGCTGCGGGCCGAGCGGGCCGCACGCGTTCTCGAAGCGCGCCAGGAGCTTCGGGTCGCTGCCGGCAATCGCCCTCGCCCTGGCCACGTGCGCCTGCGCCTCCTTCGAGCCGGCGTACTGTTCCGGCGTCGGGTAGCCGCGCCCCGCGCCCGCAATGGTGCCGCCGGCCGCGAGCCCGCGGCCGCGCCCCTCCTGCGCGTCCACAGGCACCTGCGGCGCGGCAGCCACGCAGACGGCGAGTGTCAGTGCCGACCAGATTCTCTTTTGCATCGCGCTCCTCCTCACACGAACCACGTCGTCTTGCTGAACATCAGCCAGCAGACGACGGCGCCGACCACCGTCATCGACAGGCCCCACGCCAGCAGCTTGTTGAACAGCCCCTGCGGATCGACGCCGGCCGGCACGCCGGCCAGGCACAGCGCGCCTGTCGTCGAGAGCGGCGACAGGTCCACCAGGTGCGAGCCGACGTTCATCGCCGACGCGACGGCAATCGGATCGAGCCCGCCGAGCCGCTCGACCAGGCCGGGGACGGTCGGGAGGAACGCCGGCAGAACGACACCCGACGTGCTGCTGTAGACCGACACCACGCCGGTGACGAACGCCACCACCGCGGTGACCGAGTCCGTCGTCGACAGACGCACCAACAGGTCGGTGAACAGGTTCAGTCCCTGCGTCTTCTCCATCAGCGTGATGAGCACCGTCACACCGGTCACCATCAGCATGACGCCCCACGGCATCCCGCGGATCGCCTCCTTCTCGTCGGCGGCGCGCGTAAAGGTCAGGATGGTCGCCGCCGTGAGCGCGGTCATCCCCACCTCGAGCTCGAAGCCGATGACGCCGATGAGCAGCAGCGCGATGAGCGAGACCGTGAGCCAGTGCCGCGGTTCCATCGGCTGCACCGGCTGCTCGACGGCCGCCGGGCTCGCCCGCCCGCGCCCGAACAGCTTCAGGCCGCCGAGCACGGCGTAGCCGCCGAACGCCACGAGCGTGTGGCCCAGGATGTTGTTTCTGAACGTGATCCACTCGAGGTCCGGAAAACCCATCCGGGCCATCACGCTGTTGGCGACCACGCCGGTCGGCGAGAAGGGCGACAGGCTGCCGGCCAGCGCACCGTTGCCGATCATAACCGCCATGATGAAGAACGAGATGCCGGTCCGCTGCGCGACGGCCATCGCCGGCGGTGCCAGGAGCGCCGTGGCGCCGATGCTGCCCGGCCCGATTGTCGACAGGCCGAGCGCGAGGAAGAAGAACATGATCGGGAGGATCCCGGTGTGGCCGCGGCACAGGCGCACGGCCCGCTCGGTGACACGCTCCAACGTGCCGTTGCCGCGTGCCATGCTGAAGAGCAGCGTCACGCCGGCGAGCGTGATGAAGAGCTGCGTCGGAAAGCCGTCGAGGATGTCGCCAACCGACATCCCGCCCAGGAGCACGCCCACGATCCAGGCGAACGCCAGGCACACGACGCCCACGTTGATCGTCGTCACCATGCTGAGGGTGACGGCGACGATCAGTGCGCCGACGGAAATCCAGGCGAGATCCATGAAAAGCGCATCAATCCGATCTCGCCAGCCTACAACGTGATCGGCTGTCCGGCCAGCACGCCGCTGGTCAGCACTCGCACGAGCTCGCGGATGTTCCGCGCCTGCTCGAGCGACTCGAGACGGTGGAGCGTCTCCTCGATCGTTTCGGGCCGGAGCACGAGGCTCGCGCAGTCGGTGAACTTGCCGTGCAGCTCCTCGCGCGTGAACGGCTTCTCGGGGCCGCCGCGGTACCGCTCGTCGGCCTCCTGCGCGAGCGTGCGGCCGTCATTCAGGTCGACTTCGACGATGCTGCGCATCTTCTCGAAGCCGCGCGCCTCGATCGCCGCGTCGCGCACCATCGCCACCTTCTTCATCATGGCCTGCGCGGGCGCGCTCCGGACGAACTCGTCCGTGAACTCGTGGATGCCGGCCTTCCGCCGCAGCACGAGGCTCGACATCATGAACGGCAGGCAGAACTTCGCTTCGAGCTCGCTGGTCGCGACGGGATAGCGCAGCGGGTTCAGGATGTTCGAGCCGGCGCGCACGCGAATCGCCTTCACCTGCTCGGGCCGGATGTCGTGCGTCACCACCAGCGTCAGCATCGCGTCCATCGTCGGATGGCCGAGGCTGCCGCACGGGTACGGCTTGAGCGACACGCCGGGCGAGACGATGCTCGGCGGGTTGCCGAGCGCGCCGACGATCCGGTCGGCGTCGAAGCCCGCACCGAGCGTGAACACGCGGAAGAAGCCCCACGGGCTCTCCAGCGCGTCCCTGCCGCCGGTGTGGCCGCGCGCGGCCAGCTCCGCGGCGGCGACGCCGTTCTGCGCCGCGCGGCCGACGTGCAGCGGCTTGGTCATCGTGCCGAAGTTCAGGCGAATGCCGGAGCTCATGCTCGCGGCCATCGCGAGCGCGTTGCCGAGCGCGTCGGCGTTCAGCCCGAGGAGCTTCGCCGCGCTGACCGTCGCGCCGAAGATGCCGAACGTTCCCGACGAATGGAAGCCGTTCTGATAGTGGGTCGGGTGGATCGCTTCCGCCATCTTGCATTCCACCTCGAAGCCGACCAGGTACGCCTCGAGGAACTGGCGGCCCGACACGCCCAGGCGCTCGCCAACGGCGAGCGTGGCGGCGAGCGGCGGAATCGTCGGATGCGTGAGCAGCCCGAAGATGCGGTCGGGCGACGAGGACAGCTGCGTGTCGTCGAAATCGAGCGCGTGTCCGGCGGTGCCGTTCACGAGCGCGGCCGAGGCGGCGCGGCACGAGAACGGATCGGCGCCGAGCACCGTCGCCTCGCCAACCTCCTTCCCGGCGCGCACGTACTCGCGGACGATGCCGGTGCCGCGGGCGGCGGAGCCGGCGAGAATCACGCCGAGGCCGTCGATGATGCACTGTTTGGCGAGCGAGACGGCTTCGCCCGGAAAGCGTTCGAGCGTGGTGTGTGTGACGTAGTCGATGACGGCGGCGGTCGCGCGGGTCTCGGTGCTCATGGATGTGGGATGAATGAACCGCAAGGCTACCTCGATCGTGATTGCCCCCGCAAGCGTGACAAGATAGGGACGTGGCTCCGCTGATCGGCCTGATGCTCGGCGATCCGACCGGAATCGGCCCGGAGATTGCCGCGAAAGTGCTCGCGTCGGGCACCGTGGGCGACGCCGCGCGCGTCCTGGTGATCGGCGACGCACGCGTGCTGGAACTGGGCATGCGCGACGCCGGCACGCGCGTGCCTTTCGCCGTGTACCGCCGGGTGGAGGACATTCCGTGGCCTGCGCCGTCGGTCCCGGTCGTGGATCTCGGGAACCTCGACCCGAGCCGTCTGCCCCGCGGCGACATCTCGCCCGAGGCCGGACGCGCCTGCGGCGACACGCTCCGGCGGATGATCGAGCTCGCGCTCGCCGGGCGCCTCGACGGGATCGTGTTCGCGCCGCTCAACAAGGCGGCGCTGCACCGCGGCGGATACGAGTTCCCGGACGAGCACCAGATGTTCGCGACATTGACCGGGCACGCCGGCTTCTTCGGTGAGATGAACGTCATTCCCGAGTTCGCCACGTTTCGCGTCACGTCGCACGTGTCGCTGCGGCAGGCGATCGAGCTCATCACCTCCGAGCGGATCGAAGCGGCGCTGCGGCTCGCCGACGCCACGCTGCGCGCGATGGGACACAACCCGCCGCGCATCGGCGTCGCCGCGCTCAACCCGCACGGCGGCGAGAACGGACTGTTCGGCGACGAGGAAATCCGGATCATCCGTCCGACGGTCCAGCGGCTTCGCGCCGCGGGGATCGAGGCCGTTGGGCCACTCTCGTCGGACACGATCTTCCTCAGGGCGAGGCGCGGCGAGTTCGACGGCGTCGTGATGATGTACCACGACCAGGGGCAGATTGCGACGAAGCTGCTCGGCTTCAACAAGGGCGTCACGGTGACCGCCGGCTTGAGCACGGTCTTCACGACCCCGGCGCACGGCACGGCATTCGACATCGTCGGCCAGGGTAAGGCCGACCCGGGCGGGCTCGAGTACGCGCTCCGGCTCGCGGCCAGACTTGCAGCGGCGCGTGCAGTTTGATGGTGTGCTCATCGTGGCGTTCGGCGGGCCGCGCGGGCCCGCCGACATCCGCCCGTTTCTCGAGCGCGTCCTGCGCGGCCGGCGCGTGACGCCGGAGCGGATCGAGGAGGTCGCCCGCCACTACGAGCTCTTCGGCGGCGTGTCGCCGATCACCGAGCTGACGCTGCGCCAGGCGCGCGGGCTGGAGGAGCGGCTCGCGGCCGCCGGACGGCCGCTTCCCGTGTACGTCGGGATGCGCAACTGGCATCCGCTGCTCGCCGAAACGTTCACGGAGATGCACGCCGCCGGCCTGCGGCACGTCATCGGCTTCATTGCCGCGCCGCACCACTCGTACTCGAGTTGTCAGCAATACCGCGAGAACGTGGCGGAGGCACGACGCGAGCTGCGGACGGCCGCGGGTGGTGACATCGAGGTCACGTACGCCGGCAGCTGGTTCGATCATCCGCTGTTCGTCGAGGTCAACGCCCGGCACGTGCTGGCGGCTCGCGAGCGGCTGCCGGCTCGGGTGGCGGGCGGCGCGCGCCTCGTGTTCACGGCGCACAGCGTTCCGCTACCAATGGCCGAGGCGTCGCGCTACCGGGAGCAGCTGCGTGAGTCGGCGCGGCTCGTCGCGGAACGGGCGGGCATGGGCGACTGGGCCGTGGTGTACCAGAGCCGCAGTGGACGTCCCGAAGATCCCTGGCTGGAGCCGGACGTCTGCGCGTACCTGCGCGCGGAGCGCGCGCGGGGCCTCGAGGCCGCGATTCTCTGTCCGATCGGGTTCGTGTGCGATCACATCGAGGTGGTGTACGACCTCGATCGCGAGGCCGCCGAGGTGGGCCGCGAGATCGGGCTGGCGATGGTGCGTGCCGACGCGGTGAACGACGACCCGCTCTTCCTCGACATGATGGCCGATGTCGTCCTGCACACCATTCGCCGGTACGAAGACGGCCGGCCCCTGCCTATTGTTTCAACGTAGAGTCCAGCTACGGAGAATCCGGCGGCACGTGCAGAACCGCCCCAGGTGGCATGCGGCGATGATGGTCGCCTCGAACGTGAATGGCTCGACCGGCGGCGGCTCGCTCGCATGCCCGAGCGTGATGTGCGGGCGGTAGCTGAGAACGCTCGATGTCATGCGGTAGCCCGCCACCCAGGCGATGTCGGCCAGGCGCGCCTCGCCGTCCGCGAACGCCTCCGCGCCGCCGACGCGCTCGAACTCCCGGAGTGCTTCCATCAGGCGGTCGTGCAGCTCGGCAAGGTCCTTCGTCTGTTCGACCGCCATCCAGACGGTGTTCCCCGGCGTCCTGGCGGCGCCGGTGACGCGGATCGTGAGCGGCAGCCGGCCGCGCAGCACCTCGTCCACGCGCCCGAAGACGCGGTCCAGATCGGCGGCTCGCACGAACTGCTGTGTCAGCGTGACGTGCGGCAGGTGCTCCTCGTCGAGGCGCAGCCCCTCGAAGTCGGCCGGCGGCAGGCCGGCGCTCACCCGCACGGCGCGCGCCCGGACGTCGGGCGGCGGAAGGGTCGCCATATCCAGCGCGAGCAGCTCCGACATAGGATCAACCGAGTATGGCACGCGGGATCCTGAGGATCGCGCTCGTCCTGCTGTGGGTGCCGGCGCTCGCGCTCGGGCAGGCGCCGGTGAGCTACCGGCTGTCGTTTCCGGAGCCGGAGCACCGCTGGATGCAGGTCCACATCCGGTTCGACGATCTCCCGCCGGGCCCGCTGGAGCTGCGCATGAGCCGCTCCTCGCCGGGACGCTACGCGATCCATGACTTCGCCAAGAACGTGTACGACGTCCGGCTCGTCGACGGACACGGCGCGGCGCTGAGCGTCATCCGCTCGAACCCGCACGAGTGGAACGTGATCGGGCATACGGGGAGCATCGACGTGACGTACCGCATCTTCGGCGACCGCGTGGACGGCACGTACCTGGCGATCGACAGCACGCACGCGCACATCAACATGCCGGCGCTGCTCATGTGGGCGCGCGGCCTCGAGGCGCGGCCGGTGACGGTCCGGTTCGAGCCAGCGCCCGGGACGTCCTGGCGCGTCGCGACGCAGCTCTTTCCAGGCGCCGACTCGCTTACCTTCACAGCGCCCAACTTCCAGTACCTGATGGACAGCCCGGCGGAATTCAGCGGCTTCACGCTGCGCACGTTCACGGTGCCCGACGGTCCGGGGGCGCCGGTGTTCCGTCTCGCCGTGCACCACGCGGGCACCGACGCCGAGTTGGAGGCCTTCACCGCCGACGTCGAGCGCATCGTCCGCGAAGCGCGACGTGTGTTCGGCGAGTACCCGCCGTTCGAAGGGAACACCTACACGTTCATCGCGGACTACCTGCCGTGGGCGGCCGGCGACGGCATGGAGCATCGCAACAGCACGGTCCTGACGAGCGCAAGCTCGATACGCTCGAACCGGCTCGGGCTGCTCGACACCGTCTCGCACGAGTTCTTCCACGCGTGGAACGCGGAGCGCATTCGCCCGCGGGCGCTCGAGCCGTTCAACTTCGACGAGGCGAACGTCTCCGGCGAGCTGTGGCTGGCCGAAGGGTTCACGAGCTACTACGGGCCCTTGATTCTGCAGCGCGCCGGACTCACCCAGGTGAGCGATTTCGCGGCCGAGATGGGCGACGTGATCAACACGGTCCGGACGAGTCCCGGGCGCCAGGTGCGCAGCGCGGAAGACATGAGCCGTTTCGCCTCACTGGTCGACGGTGCAGAGCACGTCGATCGGACGAACTTCGACAACACCTACATCTCGTATTACACCTGGGGCGCCGCCATCGCGCTTGGCCTCGACCTGACGCTGCGCGGTCGCAGCAACGGCCAGGTCACGCTCGATCACTACATGCGGGCGCTGTGGGAGAAGCACGGGAGGCCCGGCGGCAGAGCACCGGGATATGTGGACAACCCGTACACGATGGCCGATCTCGAGGCGGCGTTGGCATCGGTATCCGGGGACGCGGCGTTTGCGGACGACTTCTTCGCACGCTACATCCAGGGGCGGGAGGTCGTTGATTACGAGCGGCTGCTGGCGCGCGCAGGCTTCGTGCTGCGGCCGGTGTCGCCGGGGCAGGCGTTCGCCGGCCAGCTCCAACTGCAGGACGTGCAGGGACGGCCCCGTGTCACGTCGGCCGTCCCCTTCGGATCGCCTGCCTATGCCGCCGGGATCGAGCGCGACGATGTGATTGTGGCGGTGGCCGGAAGACCGGTGAGCGCCGCCGGCGACGTCGAAGCGGCGCTCGGCGAGCGCAAGCCGGGCGATGCAATCCCGATTGTGTTCGAGCGCCGCGGGCAGCGGACGACGGGCACGCTGCAGCTGGTCGCGGATCCGCGCGTCGAAGTCGTCCCGGTCGAACAGCTGGTACGGCAGCCGACTGCCGAGCAGCGCCGTTTTCGCGGCGGGTGGCTGAGCTCCACGTCGCGGAACAGCTTTTGAGCCGGAGCACATCGTGAATCTTGCAGGCCTTTTCAGGGCTGTCGACGCGTTAATGACCGTCCGCGACGCCGCCAAGCGATTCAGAGGCGCAGAAGCGCCCCAAGAGGTACAGCCGCCCGTGGCGTCGCCCGGCGTCGTGGGCCAGATCGAGGCGCGGCTGACCAACGTCGTCGTTGCGGCGCTGCAGGAGGCGTTCGACCGCGACCACGCGCGCCTGGAGCTGGAGCGGTCGCACCTCGAGGAGGAGCGGCGGCGTGCCGAAGCGGCGCTGCAGCACGAGCTGCAGCGCCAGGCGGCGGATCGGGAGCTGGCGCGGTTGCGGCTGCTGGCGGGGCTCGCGATGGTCGGGTGGCTCGCATCGGTCGCCATCGTTGCCGCCGGCATCCCGAGCGGATCGATGGCGGCGCGCGTGCTGCTCGGGATCGGGTGGCTGCTGCTGCTGGCGGCGCTCGGCGCGGCGTTCACCGCGCAGCGGCAGGTTGCCGCGCCGCTACCGTCGCAGGAGATGCACGGCGGCGCTGGTGGGGCTGCGTTGTGGCTGCTCCTGGCAGGCCTGGGGGCCACGGCCGCGAGCCTGCTGTTTTGAAGTAGGCAGTAGGCAGTAGGCAGTAGGCAGAAAGTGGGAGGCCCACTGCCTGCTGCCCACTGCCTACTGTTCAGGGAAGATCACGCCGGGCGAGAGCTTCCATGCCGGATCGAGCGCGCGCTTGACGGCGCGCATCTCCTCGATCCCCTGCTCTCCGTAGAGCTCCCGCAGCAGCTGCTGCTTGAGCGGGCTGCGTCCCACGCCGTGCTCGGCGAGCGGCGCACCGCCCATCGCAATCACCCCGCGCGCGATGTCCAGCAGCGCCCGGCGGCCGCAGTGCATGTCCTCGAGCGACCGCGGCACGACGTTGGGGTGAAGATTGCCGTCCGAGACGTGCCCCCAGATCGCGTAGTCGACGCCGTACCGGTCGAACGTGTCGCGATACAGCATCAGCGAGTCCTGCAGCCGCTCGAACGGCACGACAAGGTCTCCTGCGGTCTTCTCGATGTCTGGATGGATGCGCGCCTTCGCCGCGGCAATCTTCGCGTTGACGGCCGCGGGCACGGCTTCGCGCAGCTCCAGCAGGCGCGCCGCCTGACGCTCGTCGCCCGGAGCGGCGACGGACGGGTCCTGGCGCACGCCGCACGCGTCGAGGACGGCGCTGAGCCGCTCGAGTGCGGCCGTGTCGTCGCCGGCGATTTCGATTTGCGCCAGCAGCAGAGCCGCGGGCCACGGCGGGCGCGGCAGGCCCGCGCGCGCGAACGCCTCGTCTGGGACGTGCGCGAGCGATCGTGAGTCGATGTACTCGATGGCGGCGACGTCGAGCGGCCCCTCGCCGCGCCAGCTGCCCATCGCTTCGCGCCGGAGCGCAGCGGTCGCGGCAAGCGCCTGTGTCTCCGAGCCGCACGTCACCAGGACGAGCGCGCGGCGCGGAAGCGGAATCACGCGCAGCACCGCCTCGACGATGACGCCGAGCGTCCCCTCGGATCCGATGAAGAGATCGATCAGGTCCATCCCCGAGCGCGCGTAGTACCCGGCGGAGAGCTTCGGCACGTCCGGCATCCGGTACGTCGGCAGCGGGACGCGCACGACCCGGCCGGACGGATACGCCAGCTCGAACCATCCATCGGGAGAAGCGATGGTTTCACCGCGCTGGACCTCGAGGCGCGAGCCATCCGACAGCACGACGGTGATCCTCTCGACCCACGGGCGCGTGCTGCCGTACTTGAACGTCGCAGCGCCGGCCGCGTTCGTGGCAATCGTCCCGCCGACGAACGCCCCGTCGAAGGTCGGCACGGGAGGGTAGTACAGCCCCCGGGCCGCCAGCGTCCGCTGCAAATCGGCCAGCGGCACTCCGGCCCCCGCTTGCACAGTCGTGCCGGACATAACGCTGACGCCCGTCAGGTTGCGGGTGTTCAGGAGCAGTTCGCCGCGCGGCGTGGCGCCGCCGGTCAGCGAGGATTGTGCGCCAATCGGCAGCACGCGCCCGGCCGCGGCGACGAGCGCGGCCACGTCGGCCGCGCTGTGTGGAAACGCGACACCGGCCGCGAACCCGCCGGGCACGTGGGCCGCGTCGGTCAGAAATGAGGCGACGAGATCTGGGCGGGTGTCGACGGGCGGCGCGTCGAAGACCGTGGGCGGCAGGACGTGGAGGCGATGCGTCGAACGGGCTCCTGCGCCCGGATTATAGGCGGGTCCGGCTAAAGCCGGACGCTACGTACGAGCCTTCGTGCGGGCGGTCCGCTTCCGTGGTCGTCTCGTCTTCGGCGCTCGCGCTCCTGGCGTCGTCGCCCCGGTCGTTTACGGCCCAGCCAGGAGCGCCGAGCTGGTTGTAGAACT
>JACPTI010000122.1 GCA_016192845.1 Acidobacteriota bacterium | reverse complement strand
GATCTACGCCACGCTTCGCATCTCGGCCGAGGTGATGAAACCGGTCAAGACCTGGCAGACACGAAACCATAGTGACGACAACGATCGCTAAGTGCTTGAAAACAAAGGACCCGACTCAGAAAACCGCGGAAGTTGGGCTAGGAAGCACGCCGCGCCGCGTCAAGACCAAAAAATCCACGCCTAGGCGGTAGCCGGTAGGTGGTCAGTGGCAGCCGGTAGGTGGTAGCCGGTAGGCAGGTGCTACCACCTACCGGCTACCGGCTAGCTCAGAACGTGTAGCGCCATCCGAGCTGCATCGTCCGCGGCAGATCGGCGTCAATGGTCTGCAGGAAGAACGCCGACCGGCGGTTCCCCCCCGGGTTGCCAAAGTTGACCCGGTCCAGGGCGTTGTAGATTTCCCAGTAGAATCCCATCGTCTGTTGCCCGGCCATTCGGTACACGTACTGGAGCCGGAGATCGAGCAGGACTTTGTTGCTGCCTTTGATGCCATTCCGGACGGCCAGTCCATTGGCGTCGACCGTGGACCGGATCGGCTGCGTCGCGTCGTCGCGGCCGCGCACCGGTCGATCGAAGTTGGCGCCGTCGCGATCGCCGTTGACGTCGCGGCCCAGCGTTTCATTGACCGGGTTGCCGGAGTAGTACCGGAACGTGAAGCCGGCGCCGAGGCCGCGCCACGCGTCCCAATTGGCGCCGCTCGTGAACGCGTGCCGATTGTCGGTGTTCGCGAGGCCGTAGTCGAGCCGAGGGTTGAGGTCGTCGTTCACCCGCTTCTCGACGATGTTCCCGCCGCGCGTCGTCGTCGCGTCGACGTCGCGTGCCCGGCCCAGCGTGTACGCAAGGCGTCCGGACCACCGGTTGGCGAACCGCCGCACCAGGCTGACCTCCAGGGCGTCATAGTCGGTGTTGAACTCCGGACGCGTCTGGTACTGCAGCACGCGCTGGAAATTCGCGTTGCGCGCCGCGGCCGGGATCAAGGTGCCGTCGGGATCGAACACCGACGGGCCAGGCCGGCCGATCCGCCCGTCGGGCAGCAGCCGGGGCTCGTTGATGTCGATCAGCAGCGTCTGGTCGCGCCCGCGGTTGCCGATGTAATCCACCGTGAGCGCAATCCCCGGCAGCAGCTCCCGCTGGACGCCCGCGCTGAACCCGATCAGATAGCCCATCTGACGATTCCCGTCGAGGCGCGGCTCCGTGTTGATAAAGCTGCCGGCGGCCACACGGTTGCGCGTGTCGATGAGTTGCGCCCGGCACGCCGCGCCGATCACGGCCAGCCCGTCGCGCCCATCGGGCCGCAGGCACGGATGCGCGGGCAGCACGCCGCGCAATGACGAGTTGTCCTCGCCGGTATCGAAGATGAACACCGGCGAGATGACGGCACCAATCTGGAGGTTGGAGGCAACGGCGGTCGCCTGGTACTCGTAGAACTTGCCGATGCCCGCGCGGATGACCGTCTTGTCGTTCGGGGCGTACGCAACCCCGGCCCGCGGCGCGAAGGCATCCTTCGTCTGCGGAATCATGTGCTGGTAGTCGTAGCGAATCCCCAGACTCAGCGTCAGCTCGTCGGTGGCCTGCCACTTGTCGGCGACGAAGAAGTTCGTGCGCCAGTCGTCCATGGCGTAGAACAGATTCCCCACGCGCATCCGGAAGCGGTTCGGATAGGTGGCGGCCTGCGCCGGGTTGAAGGGCTGATTCCCGAGAAACTCGAACAGCCCGAAGTAGTTCGCGCCGACGACGTTGGTGCCGCCGTTCTGGCTCGCGCCGAAGCCGAACTTCAGTGTGTGGTTGCGCGGGGTGTAGGTCAACTGGTTGCTGAACACGATCGACGTCACGTTCGCGCCGCTCGGGCTCTCGTGCGGGCCGGCCTGATAGTCCGGATGCAGTTGCCCCGAGCCGAAGTCGAGCTGATCACGTCCGCCGAGGCCGATGAGCTCACCCCGGCCTGTTCCCGAGAGCTCGAAGACCTTGTCGCCGCCCGTGTCGAAGAGCGCCTGGTCGCCGACGTGCAGCTCCTCCGTGACGCGCGAGAAGCGCGTCTCGTTGACCATGCGGGCGCCGAGCACGCCAAGCCATTGGGCGCTCCAGAAGAACTCCCCTGGGCTCGGCGCGCGCTCGATCCGCATGGCCGAGATGGTGCGTCTCTCGCGCACATGATCCTGGCCGTCGACCGCATTCGGGTCGAAGAGCGCCCGGAAGTTGAAGCTGTGCGACCCGTTCAGCTGGTAGTCCAGGCGCTGAAAGATGTTGGTCGATTTGATGGGCAGGGCCACCGAATACGACCGCGCCAGCGGCGCCGCCTCCGCCGGGTAGTTCAGGTTGGCGGCCTGCTCGATCCGGAGGCGCTCGATGTTCACGAAGAAGAACGCCTTGTTCCGCAGAATCGGCCCGCCCACCTGGCCGAGCGCTGTCTTGACGCCGCTATCGGGGTTTTCCCGCCCCTCCTTCTTCAGGAAGTAGTTGGTGGCGTCGAGGCTGCTGTCCTGCAGGTAATACGCGCCGCGCCCGTGAAGCGCGTTGGTTCCGCTCTTGGTGACCGCGTTGACGACCACACCGGTGGAGCCGCCGTATTCGGCGCCGTACTCGTGCGTCAGCACCTGATACTCGGCGGTCGTGTCGATTGTCATGCGGGTCTGCGATCCGGAGCCGCTCAGCGTGCGGTCGTCCACGTTGTACATGCCGTCCACGAGGAACAGGTTGCTGCCCGTCTGGCGGCCGTTGGCGCTGTACTGCGCTCCCTCGAACGCACCCGGTCCCAGATTGGGCGTCAGTCCGGGCACGAGCTGCAGCAGGGCGTACTGCTGGCGGCCCTGCGTCGGCAGGTCTTCGATCGCCTGTGCCGTGATGTTCGAGCCGATCTGCGTCTGCGTGATTTCGATGATCGGCGCCTCCCCCACCACGGTGACCTGATCCGTGAGGCCGCCGATCGCCAGCGTGAAATTGAACGTGATCGCCTGACCGACCAGGACCGAGACGCCGGTGCGCCTCTGCATCTGGAAGCCGGTCAGTTCCGCGGTGATTGTGTACCGGCCCGGGGTGACCGCCGGAATCACGAAGCGGCCGCTTTCATTGGACACGGCGGTACGCATCAGACCTGTCGCCTCGTCCATGATGGTGATGGTGACGCCGGGAAGCACGCTCCCAGTCTGATCGGCGATGCTCCCGTTGATTTCCGCGACACCGCCCTGCCCGAACACAGGGGCGGATGTAAGAACGCACACAACGGCCAGGGACAGGACCCCACGAAGCATGTAACCTCCTCGGGTTTAGGTGTAGGAGAGCCGCCGCCGCCGAGTCAGGTATCAGGTATGAGTCCGCCGTTTCACATCGTGGCGGCATCCTAGGGACCCGCCGTGGCCGAGTCAAGCGGAAAAAGAGTTACTATCTCCCGGTCTCAACCGGCCCGGCTCGATGCTGTGTTCCCCGCAGGAGGTCTGTGCCATGCGACACGGGTTCTCGAGCTCGATTCTGGTCGCCGCGCTTCTGATCTCGGCTCCCCGCGCGGGCATTGCGCAGGCGCCCGCGATCCCGCGCATGCCCGACGGCCGGCCCAACCTCCAGGGCATCTGGCAGGTGCTCAACACCGCCGCGTGGGATCTCCAGGATCACTCGGCGCGCCTCGGCGTGCCGGCCGGACAGGGCGTGGTGGACGGGACTGAAATTCCCTACCAACCGTGGGCGGTCAAGCGGAAGCAGGAGAATTTCGCCGCCCGGGCGACCGCCGATCCGGAGACCAAGGGGTACCTGCCGGGTGTTCCGCGGATCATGTACACGCCGTTTCCGTTTCAGATTTTCCAGACGCCCACCCATGTCGCGATGACGTTCGAGTACGCCCAGGGCGTCCGGATCATCTACACGAACGGCACGCCGCATCCGGAGGGACCGATCGAATGGTGGCTCGGCGACTCGCGCGGCCGCTGGGACGGCGACACGCTCGTCGTGGACGTCGTCCACTTCACCGATCAGACGTGGCTCGACCGGGCGGGGAATTTTCACAGCGAGGCGCTGCATCTCGTCGAGCGGTACACGATGACGGGACCCGATCACATCACCTACGAGGTCACGGTGGAAGACCCGAAGGTGTTCACACGGCCCTGGAAGATGACCATGCTGCTCTACCGCCGGAAGGAGCCGAACGTCCGGCTCCTGGAGTACGTACCCGGCCTCCTCATGGAGGAGGAACAGGGCGAGCTGGAGCGCAGGAAAACGAATTGAGAGGAGAGTAACGTGAGCACCCGAGTGACCGGCCTCCTCATCGCGCTTGGCGTCCTGCTCGCGCCGCCGATTGCGGCCGCTCAAACCCCCGAACGGCCGCCGATGATTGCGGGATGTCTGACCGAGAATCTCGCGTTCCACAACTGCGCACTGCAGAAGGCGAAGACGTTCAATCCGCCCCGGACGCCCACCGGCAGGCCCAACCTGCAGGGGTACTGGCGCAGCCGGCTGACCCAGGCGTTCTCCGTTGAGGGCGTCGCCGAAAACCACCCCTACGTCAAGGATCCGGTCACGCCGTGGGACGTCGCGCCTCCGGAGATCGTCGAGCCGGCAGACCGAAGGATCCCGTACCAGCCGTGGGCGGCGCCGATCGGCAGAGAAGGGGTCAACTTCCGCCAGTACGTCGACCCCCGCACCACGTGCTCGACCGCCGGCGTCCCCCGGCTCGCGCTGCAGGACCCCAGCCAGATTCTGCAGCCGCCAACCGACGACCATGTCCTGTGGCTGCACGACGATCACCATCAGTTCCGGGTGATTGCGATGGACGGCCGCGCGCGCCCAGGCAACGACGTCAAGATGTGGAACGGCTTCTCGCGGGGACGCTGGGACGGGAATACGCTCGTCATCGAAACGACCAACCTGAACGGCTACACCTGGATCGACGACTCCGGCAACTTCTACACGGACAATGCGCGTTTGACCGAGCGCCTGACGATGATCGATCCGGACACCATCCATTACGAGGTGACGCTCGAGGATCCGAAGGCGTACACCCGGCCGTGGAAGGCGGCATGGGCGCTCGTGCGCGACAAGACGCCGGGGGGCTACGAGCTGTTCGAAGAGTCGTGCCGCGAAGGCGACCGTGACCTGCGCCTCATCCGCGAGCAGGGCTTCAAGCTCTATTTCGGGGCACCGTGGCGATTGCGGTAAAAGCACCCCAACGCGCAAAGTCCGCGCGTTGGGGACCCCGCTACACGGAGGGGCACGTGATGCATCGAGGTCTGGCGACAATCGTGACGTTCGTGGCTGCGATGGCTGCCGCGGCGTCGCTCGCGGCCGCCCAGGAGTCCGGGAGGCCGCGGGTGATTGCCGGCTGCCCGACAACGGACAATCTGGCGTTCCACACGTGCGCACTGCAGAAGGCGAAGACGTTCAATCCGCCTCGAACGGCGAGTGGCAGGCCCAACCTGCAGGGGTATTGGCGCGGCCGACTCACCCAGGCGTTCTCGGTCGAGGGCGTCCCCGCCGACGACCCGCTGATCAAGGATCCGATCATGCCGTGGGTCGCCGCCCCGCCCGAGGTGATCGAGCCGGCCGACGGCAGGATCCCCTATCAACCCTGGGCCGCCGCCCTCGGCAGACGAGGGGTGAACTTCAAGGAGTACATCGATCCCCGTACGACGTGCTCCACCGCCGGCATTCCCCGCCTCGCGCTCCAGGACGCCGGCCAGATCCTGCAGCCGCCCACGGAAGATCACATCCTGTGGCTGCACGACGATCACCATCAGTTCCGGGCGATCGCGATGGGCCAGCGGCCGGCGGTGGGACGGGACGTCAAGGCCTGGAACGGGCTTTCGCGCGGCCGCTGGGACGGCAACACGCTGGTCGTCGAAACCGCTAACCTCAACGGCTACACCTGGCTGGATGACTCGGGAAATTTCTACACCGACACGGCGCGCCTGACCGAGCGCCTGACGATGATCGACCCCGACACTATCCACTATGAGGTCACGCTCGAGGACCCGACGGTCTACACCCGGCCCTGGCGGCTGGCGTGGGCGCTCGTGCGCGAAAAGGAGCCGGGGTTCGAGCTGATCGAGGAGGCGTGCCGCGAGGGGGAACGCTCCCTGGGCCGCCTCCGCGAGCAGGGCGCCAGGTTCTACTTCGGGGTTCCCTGGCGATTCCGCTGAAGGCCGGAGGCGGGCTCGTCCGGGCGGCGTCGTCCCGGCGAAAGCCGGCGAAGCCGCCAGCCTTGAAAAAAGTCGCCACTCCTGAAAAAAGTCGCCTCGGGAGGGCCCATGGGTTACAATTCCGCCGTTGCCCGGGTGCCCTCGAAGTTTCTCCATCCGGGAGGAGGTCCGATGCGAGCGAAACTGGCGGTCACGATCTTCTGCCTCGGTCTGACACTGTCAGCAACGTCTGTACTGGCGCACCACTCGTTTGCGGCCGAGTTCGACGCGAACCAGCCGATCACGCTGACGGGGACACTGACCAAGATGGAATGGGTCAACCCGCACGGCTGGATCTACGTCGACGTGAAGGAGCCGGACGGGAAGGTCGTCAACTGGGCCATTGAAGCCGGCGCCCCGAACGCGCTGCTGCGCCGGGGTTTGCGTAAGACGGACTTCCCCATTGGCCTCGAAGTCGTCGTCAAGGGGTACCGCGCCAAGAACGGCACGCCGACGGCCAACGGCCAGACGGTGCAGTTCAAGGACGGCCGCAACTTCTTCCTCGGTGCGTCCGACAGCCCGACATCCGGACCACGCTAGCGTGGCGGCGGCCCGGACAGTCTCGGCCCTGACGGTAGCTGTGTGCCTGGCGGCGGTGCCGCTGGGCGCGCAGCAGGCCGGCATTCCGCGCGCGCCCGACGGCCGGCCCGATCTCACGGGCTTCTGGCAGGTGATGCACACGAGCGCGTGGCTCGACATCCAGGACCACTCGGCCGAAAAGGGCGTGCCCGGGGGCCAGGGGGTCGTCGAGGGCAACGAGATCCCCTACCTGCCGGCGGCGCTCGAGAAGAAGAAGCAGAACTACGCGAACCGGCACACGGACGACCCGGTCCTCAAGTGCTTCCTGCCGGGCGTCCCCCGGATCATGTACATGCCGTTCCCCTTCCAGATCTTCCAGACGCCGCAGAAGATCGGCATCCTCTTCGAGTACGTGCACGCGGTGCGCGAGATCCATCTCAACTCGAAGCACCTCGAAGGGCCGATCGAGTGGTGGATGGGCGACTCGCGCGGGCGCTGGGACGGCGACACGCTGGTGGTGGAGGTCATGCACTTCAACGACCAGACGTGGTTCGACCGCGCGGGCAACCATCACAGCGAGGCGCTGCGCGTCGTGGAGCGCTACTCGTTCCTCGACTCGGACCACCTCAGGTACGAGGCGACGATCGAGGACCCGAAAGTCTTCAGCCGGCCCTGGAAGATGAACCTGCTCCTCTACCGCCGCAAGGAACCCGCCTTCCAGCTGCTCGACTACGAGTGCCACGCGCTCGAGCCGACGCTGTGAAGGTGCCTGCCGGCTACCTTTTCACAAACGGCCGCCGGCCGCTGCGAGAGGTGGCATGAGGCGTGATGCCTCCGAAGCAAACTGTAGTCAGCGTAAGCGCGCAGCGAGCCACGTTGCTCGCGTTGTGGCCGGATGGGAATCGAGCGGAGCCAGTTTGCAGAGGAGGTATCACGCCTCATGCCGACCAGGTCCGAAACCGCTTCTAGTCTGGCCAGGCGCTAACAAGGCACTCCAGGCACCGCAGGCACTTCAGCGAGCACGCTCATAGCACAGGATGCGATCCCCGACGGCCGTCTCGGTGTAGACGACGTCGGTGTGCGTGACCAGCGTCATCGGCAGCCCTGGCAACTCGGGCACGAGCGTGTTCGACAGGAGGAGACCGCCGGGCCGAAGCATTCGTGCGACGTTGGCGAGCGCCAGCGACTGCTCGAACACGTCGTAGTAGATGAAAATGTTCGTCGCCACGACGAGGTCGAACCGCTCGGCGGGAGCCAGCCCATCGAGACGCTGCAGCACGATATTGAGATCCTGCGGAACGACCGAGCGCAGGACTTCAGGGCGAACCTGAATCGCCCGCACGCGCACGCCGCTGTTGGCGGGCGGCGCGGCCGCATCGGCGTCATCGCCGACACTCTTCCCGAATCGCTCCCAGTAGGCGATCAACTCCGCGCGCCAACGCTCGTGGCTGCCGAGCGGCAGCTGAATGATGTAGCCGTCGCCGCCATCGGCCCGGCGACGAGCCGCATCGAGATGCCCATTGACCTTGGGGCTGACATCGAACGTCGTCACGTGCAGTTGGTCGCGAACGGCGAGGCCGAGCCGCATCAGTGAATCGATGACCGCAAACGGTTGAATCGTCTGGACGGGATAGAAGTCGTAGCCTTCGCGCCTGTCGATCACGTCGAGGCCCGGCCCGACCACGGCGACACGCCGCACCGTACCGGGGCGCAACCGCCCTGCTGTACGGAGATCCTGGAGCGCCTGATCGATCGCGAAATTCGGCACGATGGAGGTATCGGACGATAGTCCGCGATCGCGGTAGTTGGTCGCATCGAGCGCCAGCTTGGCCACCGGATCGTCGAGCTGGCTCATCGCGGCCACCGTGCGGGCGAACTCCTCCGTCTCGCGCGTCACCCGTGCCAGGATCGCAAACAGGTACTCGCGTGCCTGCCGGCGTCCCGCCGGGGTCTCCACGGTGGTGCCGGTGCCCGCAATCACGCCGCGCGCGAAACGAATCCGCTCGTCCCCGCCGGGACCCGACAGGGCGCCGACCAGATCATCGACACGTCCCGCGAGCATGGCGGCGGCGGCATCCGGCGCGCGCAGGGCGGCCAGATCGGTGACGCGCGGATGCCGCGTGAACGTCGTGCCGAGCAGCAGCAGGTTCAGCAGCGAGTCCTCGTCGGCGCGCGCGAGCCTGGCGCGGATCTCCTGGTCGCGGCGCGACACCCAGGCGGGCCAGACCGCCTCGCGGGCGGCCGGCGCTGCAGACCGCAGCTCCGGCGGCAGGAGATTGTCCCGCAGGACGTCGAGGACGGACTTCGCATCCGCGTATGGAATGTTCGTGGGGACCGCGGAGGTCTGGGCGTTCAGGACACCGACGCCCGTCGCGAGCGCCAGTGCGACGACGAACGCCGGGCCGAATGCTGGTTTGCTACCCGATACGGAACACCGAGACACCGAGGCACCGAGCTTGGTCATTTTGGATCTGAATATTTTCAATTTGAATATCGAAAATGCTCAAATCCGAAATGCACTAGAGCTCGGTGTCTCGGAGGCTCGGTGTTCCGTGATCGGTACTTCACGGTGTCGCGGGGACCTAGAACGTGGCGCGGAAGCCGAGCTGCACCATGCGCGGCTGATAGGCGACGTTCGTGCTCCGCACCGGCTGCCCGTACCGCGCGTTGCTTTCAACGACCGTGTAGGACCCGTAGTTTTCGCGGTTGAACAGGTTGAACACTTCGAAGATGCCGCTGACCGCTACGCGCGACCCGAGCGGAAAGCGGCGCTGCACGCGCGCGTCCACGCGGTGAATCGACTCCGCGACGAAGGTGTTGCGGGGCACGATGGTCCCGTTCGGCCGCAGGCGGCTGTTCGACCGGCCCGTGTTGCGCGGGTCGCCGCCGTAGTAATTCTGGTAGCGGTCTCCCGATCCGTACAGATACAGGCCGCTCACCTGGAACCCGTAGCCCACGTCCCAGAGACCGTTGAAGACGAACCGGTGGCGCTGGTCGGTTTCCGCGAGCCCATATTCGCCGCCGAGATCCGCCGGCACCGCAAATGTGACCTGCTGGAAGCCGCTGAGCGGCAACGGGTCGTCATCGCGCAGCGCCCCCACGGTGTACGATGCGGACCCCTGCCACCGATTGCTCATCCGCTTGGTGAGGCTCATCTGTAACGCGTGATAGCTCGACCGGCGGGCGAAGACCTCCCACTGCACGACGCCCCAGTTGGGATCGAAGCGCCGGTTGATGTCGCTGAACCGGTAATTCACGCCCGTGGCGGGATCGAACGTGAGGTTCATGTTGAACTGCGGGTTGTGCCCCTGGCCGAACCGCTCCTTCCGGCCACCGGTGTAGACGTAATCGGCTTCCACCGCGACGCGCTCGCCGACCTGCCGCTGCACCCCGATCGAGCTCTGGTAGCTGTACGGAATGTGCGCCCAGGCCGGCGGCGGCGCCATCGTATTGGTGAAGGGGCGCAGACAGCCGGGCGCGGGGTTCACCGGGCACATTCGCTGCTGCGCCTGCTCGAAGGTCGGGATCGGCCCGTTGAAGGGGTTCGATGCGAAGTCGGGCCGCCCGTCGTTCAGCAGCTCGATCTGCGCGGTGTTCGCGTACGACAGCGTGAACGACGAGATGTTGTTCAACACCTCGCCGTAGTAGAGGCCGCCGCCGCCCCGGATGACGGTCCGGTCGTTGAGGCTGTAGGCGAATCCGAGCCGCGGGGCGAGGTTGCCCGGCTCGCCCGGTCGATTCGCCTCCAGCCACGGCAGCAATTCCGCTTCGTTGGCGAACACCCCGAACGCCGAATCCCAGCGGAGCCCCAGGTTCAATGTGAGGCGCGGCGTCACGGTCCAGTCGTCCTGCACCCAGGCCGCCGCCACGTGCCGCTTCTGGTTGTAGAGGAAGTTGCCGATGCCGATCGTGTACCGCCGCACGAGCGGCGAGATCGCATTCAGGTTCCACGTCGATGCGTCGTCCCAGACCGGAAACAGCTGTTCCAGGTTTGCGGGCGGACGCCCGCCCTGCGCGTCGATCACGCCCATGCCGTTCCGCGTGTTCAGCATGCGGTAGTCGGCGAACAGGTATTCGCCGCCGATCTTGAGGTCGTGACGGCCCCGCGCCGTGAAGGAGGCCGTGAGGTCGTCGCGCAGCGAATAGAGATCCTGCCCGAGATACTGCGGCTGGTTCGCGTTGCCGGAGATCGAATAGCCGACGAAGGTGATGCGCGGCGACCCTTTGGTAATCCCCTGCGCCGCCGCCGGATGCTGCGTCCACTGGGTGTAGTTCACGTTGTCGTAGTACAGGCTCTGCCACCCGGCCTTGACCTCGTTCACCGCGCGGCTGCTCAACACCTGGGTGAGCGAGGCGTTCGCCCCCTTCATCCGCGTGATGTTGTTGAACATCGAGGCGGGGTGATTCGTGGCGCCGCCCGCCCCCTCGTACGGGATGTCGCGGTTGTACAGATTGCCCCTCGCCATGAAGCGGACCTGCGGCGAGAGCTGGTAATCGAACCGCAGGCCGGCCAGGTCGACCCGCCGCAGGCTGGTCAGCGTGAAGTTGAAGCTCGGGTACGGCGTCTCGAACCCGACCGTCGCCGGGTTGCGATCGTACTCGTAGTAGCCGAAGAAGTGGAAGCGGTCGCGCACGATCGGGCCGCCGTACGTGCTGCTGATCTGCTGCTGCGAGTACGGGAGCACCCGCCCCGCGATCGGATCGGCCGCATTGAGGCGATCGTGCCGGAAATATCCGGACAGCGACCCCGCGAAGGTATTCGTGCCGGACTTCGTGATCGCATTCACCTGCACGCCGCTCGATCGCCCCTGTGTGGCGTCGAACCGGCTCGACACGAACTGGAACTCCGCGATCGCATCCCGGCTGATGCGCGGCTGGCTGGTCGACGGCGTGAGATTGCTCGTCACCTGCTGGCCGTCCAGATTGATCTGGAAGTCGCGGCGGCTGGTCCCGGCGACCGGTTCGCCCTGCTCGGAGACCGCGTTCGCGCGGCTGCCCGGCGCCAGCGTGACGAGATCGATCCAGTTGCGGCCCAGCACCGGCAGATCCTGCATCTGCCGCGGGTCGATGTTGCCGGCCAGGCTCGAGGTCGTCGTGTCCACCAGCGGCGCCTCGGCCGTGACGGTCACCGACTCCTGGACCGTCGAGAGCGCCATCTGGAAGTTCACCACCACCTGCTGGCCGACCAGCAGCTCCACGCCGGTACGCGTCACGGTCGTGAAGCCCGCCAGTTCCGCCGTGATTCGGTACGCCCCGGCTCGCGCCGGTATTCGGTAGGCGCCGGTCCCATCCGTCACCGCCGTGAAGACGTTGCCCGTCGCCTCGTGCACCGCCGTCACCGTGACGCCGGGCAGCACGCCGCCCGTGGCGTCCGCCACGGTTCCGCCGAGCGCCGCCTCCTGCGCCCGCCCCACGCCCGCCGACGCCAGCACCGCGGCAAGCGCCAGCGTCAGTACCGCCAGAGTCTTTCGTGTCATCGCACGCTCCCTTTGTCGCGCCCACTCAACATCAGTTCGAGAAGGTTGTCAACTGGAGTATCCTGTCGGGCGTGAGGACGACACGCATGCGTCGCAACAGCATCCTCGTACCTGCGCTCGCCGCCCTGGTTGCTGCCGGACTCGGTGCCGCGACGTCCCATGCCGCTTCCGGCCAGGCGCCGCGGGAACGGCGGCCGCTCGAACGGGCGGAGGCGAACCGCCCGGCCACGATCGCGGGGTGCCAGGCGGATCCGGTCCCCTTCTACGCCTGTGCGAAGGAGAAGATCAGGACCTTCACGCCGCCGCGGACCGCCGACGGAACGCCCGACTTCCAGGGCTACTGGAACGCCAACCGCCAGGCGTTCAACATCGAGGCGCACGAGCCGAGCTTCGCCTACCAGGGCGGTCCGACGCTCATCGTCGACCCTCCGGACGGCCAGGTGCCGTACCAGCCGTGGGCGGCCGCCAAACAGCAGCTCCGCGAGCGGTATACGCTCGACCCGCCGTCGATCGAGTTTCTCGACCCGAACGCGCAGTGTTTTCTGCGCGGCGTGCCCCGGCAGATGTGGATGATGGACTACCAGTTCGTGCAGCCGCAGGGGTCGCCGTTCATCTTCACGGTCCACGAGCAGAACCACGCGTACCGCGTGATTGCGATGGACGGCCGCCCGCATCTCGGCGGCGGTCTCCGATCGTGGATGGGCAGCTCGCGCGGCCGCTGGGACGGGAACACGCTCGTGATCGAGACGATCAACCAGAACGGCCGCGAATGGCTGGACAACGTGGGGAACTTCTACTCCGCGGCGGTGCGCGTCACCGAGCGCATCACGATGGTCGATCGCAACACGCTGCTCTGGGAGGCGCGGATCGAGGACCCGACCGTGTACACGCAGCCCTGGACGATGACGTTCCCGCTGCGGCGGAACGCGACACCGGGGTTCCAGCTGATCGAGTTCGCCTGCCACGAGGGGAACCGCTCGCCCGAGATGCAACTGCGGAAGCGCGTGCCGGCGAGCCGGTAGGCGGTCGTAGCTATTGCCGATTTCAAATTGCTCAAGTGTTCGGTGCAACTGAGCGGCGGCGGCCCGGCGATCACCGCGGACTGGCGTTCGGGCCTCCGGGCATGTCGTCGGCGAAGAACAGCTTCCGTCCGTCGCTGAGCGTGATGCTCGCGCCGACACCCTTGTTCTGGCCGCTCTTGGCCTGATAGCCGGTCACGACGAGCTCCGTTCCGACCGGAAGGGAGTTTTTCGTCACGCCACGCCGGATGAGCGAGTTCGGGCTGCCGCCTTCGAACCCCCACTCGGTCTTCGTCCCGTCCGGGTTTTCAACCTCGAGCCAGAACCATGAATGCGGGTTCATCAGCTCGACCCTCGTGATCTTTCCCTTGAGCACGATGGGCTTGTTGATGTCGAACGTGGCCGCGAACGAATGATGCGCCGACACCGGCGCGCTCTGGACGAGGAGGCTGATGTAGGCGAGAACGATGATCGTTGCTGTTCGCATATCACTGCCTCCTGCCTGCACCCTGCTTCTCCTGGGCACGCGCGCCTTCGAGGATGTTGACGAGCCCGTTGTTCCCTTCGTGGCAGGCATACTCGAACAGCGGCCCTTCGACCTTGCTCAAGGGAATGATGGCCGTCCACGGTCGCGTCCACGTCGACGGGTCGTTCACTATGTACGTGTACTCGATCGTGGCCTCGTCGATCCGGGTGAACCGTTCCGTCAGCCGGGCCATCGCCGCATTGCTGTTCTGCGGCGCGACGCCGGGACGGAAGTTGGTGGTGTCGATGACGAGCGTGTCGCCGTCCCACCGGCCGCGGGAGTCACCGCGCCAGGGGCGGATCCTGGCGGACAGATGCGGCCGCCCGTCCAGCGGGACCACGCGCGTCACGCTCCCCCATTCGTACTCGAACACAATGTGGTCCTTCCCCTGCACGATGAACGTGTTCTGGTTGTAGTTGCTGCCGGCCGGAATCGGTGGTCCTCCGAACGTGAAGCAGCGCACGCCCATCCCGAGATCCTCCGGGCCGTTGAACGTCTCCGGCGCCGGCCTGGCGCTACGGCGACGCGCCTGCGCCTCCGGCGTCAGCGGAGGCAGGCGGCCGTCGGGCGGATCCACGACGAGCGACGTCCGTCTGTTCGGCCGCACGCCGTTCTGCCAGGCGTCGAGCGCGTAGACGGTCGCGTCGTACACCGGGGTGTCGGCCGGATTGGCGAACGTGAGCTCATAGGACCGCTGGACCCCGGCCTTGAAGAGCTCGTCGAGTTCCTGATCGGTCAGGAACTCGCGCGTGCCGAACTTTTCCGGGCGTTCGAACGGCGTGAAGCTGAGACTCGTCCAGTAGCCCTGCAGATCGGGGTGACCGTGCGGCGTTCTCGCCACGTCCCACCGCTTCGGCGCCGCCGACGCGTCCGGCGCCTGGGCGACGAGCCAGGCCTGCCCGAACGCGAGCACCGCAGCCACGACCGCAATCAGGCATGGCGACGGGTTCAGGCGATTCTTCATGCCGGCCTCCTCCGCGCCATCACCGCGTCGGCTGCCGGCGCAGGTGCCGGTACAGCAGCTCCTCGGTGAACGGCACGCAGTTGAAGTCGAGCAACTGCACGTCCTTTTCTATGCGGCGGTACAGCGGAAAGCTGATCTTCCATGGACGTGTGAACACCTTCGGATCCTCGATGGTAGCTTCGTACATCAGGTGGTAGGGGCTGACCGGCGTGTACCGCTCGACCACGCGCAAGGCGTCGCTGTGGTAGTTGCCCGCGCGGTCGAACCAGGTGTACGGCACGAAGCCCGATGTATCGACCACCAGCGTGTTCCCCTCCCAGCGGCCGTTGGACCACCCCATCCAGCTTTCCGCCGGAGCGTCCTTGTGATCATCCATGTAGATCGTGCGAAGCGCGTTCGCGTACTCGTGAACGATCAGGATGTGCTTCTGGCTCTGAACGATCTGGAACGGGAACGGCATGTAGGTCGCGCGCGGCACCCCCGGCCGGTAGCACTTCAGCTCGGGGTCGCCCGTCTCATGGCGGCGTGCGTCACTCGTGATGTTCACGGTCAGGCGGTTGTCCACGTTTCGCTGCTTCCTGGCCAGCGCCTCCGGGCGGTACGGGATCTCGCCGCCCTCGACAATGCCCTGGCCCGCGGACCACGCGCCGTACGCGCCCATCATCTCGGAGTACGGTCCCGGTTGTGCGTCATGGTCGAGCAGATCGATGTTGGCGGTGACAAACGCCTGCCAGATCCCGCTCAGATCCGGATGCCCGTCCGCGCCGCGAGGCGGCTGGTAGGGCGGGAACTGGCTCGTCGACGTCTGCGCCGAGAGTCCCTCCGTTCCCGAGGACAGAATGGCGACGAGGAGAGACGTCGCAGCCGCCCCGAGCACGCCGCGCCACCTGTTCCGCATAGGACCGACTCCTCCGTTGCGCCGCTTACCGCGCCGCGTTCGTCCGGAGCTGCACGCGGGCGACCTTCCCCCCTTGCACCTGCGGCAGCCATATTTCGGGAATCGCGGGCTTGTCGTCGATGTTGACCTCTCAGAAACCCACCTGCACGCCGAACCGGACGAGGCGTGCGGACATCGCATTGGTGACCCGCAGCCACTGCGGCCCGTACTGCGTGTTGAGGTGCTGCGGCGTGTTCGCGTTGAACACGTTGGCGAGGTCGAGATTCCCGGTGATGTTCGTCCGCCCCGCCGTAAAGCGCCTGGAGAACCGCAGATCGAGCATGTTGGTCCGATCTTCGAAGACGGTGTTCGGCTCGATCAGCTCGACCTCGACGGTCGCGTTGGCGCCCGCGGACAGGCCCCGGCCGAGTGATGGAGCGGCGATCGCACTGGTGACGACGTACGTAGCTGAAATCGGGAACCCGGGCACACTCTGGAAGACAAAGCTGGTCCGGAGGTTCCACGGAAGCGGGTACGCGCCGTTGATTTTGAACTGGACGTCGTCAGACCATGAGAAGGTCTCGCGGCAGAATCGCAGCGTCGTCGACCCCACCACTCCCTGTGCGGGGTTGTCCACAGCGGCGCCGCAGTCGTCGATCACCGTATTGCCGAGCGCGATGCCGCCGCCGAGCATCGCCCCGTTGGCAAACCGCCCACTCATGTTGAGGTCGATCCCGTCGAACACCCGTTTCCGCCGGTCGCCGGCAAGCGCCTGGAAGTTGTCGACCTGGCCGAACTTCGACGGCTTGACGTCATAGAGGCCGCAGATCTGACTGCCGCTGACCTGCCGCGGCAGCCGCGGATCAACCGGAGCCGTGATGCAGTACTCGTCGAAATCGGCTGCCGCCACGAGCCGGTTTTCGGTGAAGTTCTGGTTGCCCCACCAGGTGCGGTAATACGCGAGCTGCACGCCGAAGCCCTGAACGATCTCGTGATCGATCGACAGGATTCCTTGCCAGGTGTGCGCGCGGTTGCCCCAGCCGTACCGCACGGCCCGATCGACCGTCAGCGACTCCGGCCGCGGGCTTCCGAACCGGTTGTTCGACAGCGGCCCCAGCTCGCTCTCCTGCGGAACGTAGTCGCCGTTCCGGTCGTTCCAGGTCCGCGTGGCGCTCGTCACCACCGCCAGCGCGGGCTGCGCCGGCAGGTCCGCGATCTCCCCGCCCACGATGAACCGGCCGACAAACCCTTTCACGGCGGTGCGGCCATTGCCAAAGACGTCGTAGGCAGCCCCCATGCGCGCGTTGAGGTCCTTGAGGTCCACCAGATCGTCCGTCTTGGCGAAGCGGCGTTCGGGGACGAACGGCCCGGCGGGTGCGATGACCTCTCGCGCGTAGCCGCCGTAGCTGTCGTATCGAAGTCCCAGATTGAGCGTGAGCTGCCCCACCGTCCATTGATCCTGCGCGTACACGCCGATGTTATGCGCCATCGTCCGCGTATGCGACGGTGACGCATAGAGCACCACCGAGACGGGTACCCCGTTGCGGAAGTTCTGCAGCATGCCGCCGTTGACGAAGTACTCCGCGAAGTTCGGCCACTGCTGGATCCAGACGCCGGTCTTGAAGTTGTGCGACCCCGTCACGTACGAGACATTGAGCCGCTGGGTGAGGTTGTTTCGCATCGAGCGTTGTCGCGTGTACGCGCCCGTGCCCCCGATGTTGTCGGCGCGGGCGTTGTAGAAGAAGTTCGTCGAGAGCTCGCGGATCGCGATGTGGTCGGGCAGCACGCCCTCCACCGGGTCGCTATGTCCCCGTCCCCGGTACCACGCAAAGCCGCTCTCGATCAGGAGCCGGTTGCTCGCGGCGTACTGCCAGTTCACCTGTGGGACCCGGACGTCATAGTGGTGGTCCCCCGTCGCTTCAGGCGCCCGGTTCAGCGCGATCAGTCGAATCACGCAGTTACAGTTGTCGTTCTCCTCATACGAGAAGTTGAACTTCTGCCTCTCGGTCGCCGCCCACGTCACGCGGCTCGTGATGCTCTGGTAGTAATCGTTCGAGTGGCCGGGCCGGCTCAGGTCGGGTGTGTAGAACGGGGTACCCTGGGTCGCGTTGAAGTACTTGGCGGGCAGCCACAGTTGTGCCCCCCACTTCCGGTACGACCCGAAGAACCAGACCCGGTTCCGGCGGATCGGGCCGCCGACGCCGGCCCCGACGTTGTAGCCTTGCTTCACGTACGGCGTTCGGCCGACGCCTCTCGCTCGCAGCTCGTCGTCAATGTTGTTCCCCTGCAGCGTCTCAGCCGTGCCGTCCAGCTCGAAGGTGCCGAACAGCGTGTTGGCACCCTCCCGCGGCACGATGTTGATGCGGACGCCGCCTGTCTCGGCTTCGGCGGGGTTGCCGCCCATCTGGACGGTAATCTCCTGTGTATCCACCCGGTTCGTGCTGTAGACGCCCCGCATCGCCTCCATGCCGTCCCGCACCACGCGGATGTCGCTCGTGCCGCCATGGACGCTGATCTCTGCCTGCGACCGCTCGCTCTGCGTGGCGCCGACATCGATCCCGCCCGTCGCGCCGGCGTCGGTCGTGGGCGGCTGTCGCATCGCCGGAATGAGCGCGGCCCACACCCCTGTCGTTCTCGCGATCGGGAGCGCCTCCACCATGTCGCGCGTGAAGACCTCTCGCGCCGCGACATTCTGCGTATCCACCACGGGCGCCGCGCCGGTGACGGTCACGGTTTCCTCGACCGCCCCCACCTCCAGATCCGCGTTCACCGTCGCGGTGAACGCGGAGGTCAACACGACGCCCTCGCGCACGAGCGATCTGAACCCTTGCAGCGTGAAGGTCACCCGGTAGACCCCCGGCCGGAGGTCGACGATGCGGTAGATGCCCTGCGCATCGCTCACGACGACGCGGCTGCCCTCGATGAGGGCCGGGCTGCTCGCTTCGATCGTGACCCCCGGCAGCACCAGCCCCGTCGAGTCGCGAACCACGCCGGTGATGGCGCTTCCGGTCTGGGCTGCGCTGACGGAGGACAGCACCGTCAGGGACAAGGCCCCGATGACCAGACGTCTGATGAAGGTAGTCGGAGTGCCGAATGCACGTACGCGGACCGACGCGGTGTTCGTCATGACCGTCCTCCTGTGGGGAGGGGGTAGCGAGGATTCGGCGGCGGATTGCGCTCGTCGAAGCAGCCGCCGCCGCCCGCATCCGTCGGGAAGGTCCCGCACTTCTCACGCAAATAGGCGACGAGGTCGCGCAGATCCTGATCGCTCAACAGGTTCGGCGCATACGCCGGCATGCGCGGACCGCCCGCGCGAACCTTGGCTATCACCGCCTGATCCGTGACCGTACCCGACTTGAACAGATCCTTCAGCGACGGCGCGTGGTTCTTCGGGTCCGCCGCGATCGTGTACTCGTTGTGGCACATCCAGCAGCTCATGTAGTAGATCTCCTGGCCGCGCGCCGGCCCACTCTTCGCCAGCCGCTGGCGGTACCACACCTGCGCGACACGATCGTATTCGTCGATCTCGGGAACCACCGGCGTTGCGGCGGGTTTCTGTGCTCCTTGCGGCTGCGCCTGCGCCTGTAGTTCCGGGAGGGGCTGGACCCGCACGAGGTACCCGTACTGGTCCCCGTACCAGTACGTCACCGGGTCAGTCGAGTTGTCGATCCACGAGTGATAGTCCTGGCTCCAGGCCGTAGGCAGGACGTACTCGATCCATTGCTCGGTGCGGGGATTGAAGCGCGCGATCTTGCCTCCGTGCATCTCGCCCGCCCAGACTTCGCCGTTGCTGTCGGTCCTCGCAGTGTAGAAATTGACGTACGGCGTGGGAGGCGTGTACTCGGTCGTGACGTCGGCTTTCGGGTCGTACTTGATTAGCTGCCCCAGCTTGCTGCCGACCCAGACGTTCCCATCCGGATCGAAGTCGCCCCGGCCGCTGCCGGCATTCCCGCTGAGCACGGGCGCTTCGCGCACCTCGCCCTTGCGGATGTCCATCCAGATGATCTTGCTGCCGCCGGCCGCGAAATAGTTGCCATCGCGACTGAGGAAGTTGCCGTATCCGCCGTTCAGCGTCGGCAGCGCCCATTCCATGACGGGCATGCCGCCGGTGGTGAATATCGTGGCCGTATTCCACTTCTTGATCTTTCCCCGATCGGTATGCCAGAGCGACGTGCCGTCGGGCGCGAGATCGAGGTTGCCGTGCTGGCCGGTGTAGACGGACGAGAACTCGCCGGTGCGCGGGTTGAACATGATCTGGCTTCGCGACCAGGTGTCGCTCACCCAGACGTTGCCGTCTTTCGCCACTTCGATCCAATGCAACCCTGGATGCATCCCGTCCGGCTGTGGCACACGGTGGGAGGTGACCTTCCCGGTCTTCGGATCCAGCTTGCCGATGAGCGGGCTGCGGTTGATCGTGAACCAGATGTTGCCGGCCCCGTCGCCGGCTACGTCATGGACGTTGACCAGCTCCCACGGCAGCTCGTATTCGGTCACGACGACGCGGGTCGCCGCGCCCGTCGGCCGCGGGAACGGCTTCATCGGCGGGTCCTTGGATTCCGGTCCGCGGACGCGAGCCAGCCACTTGATCACCATCTCCCGTTCGTCGGCATTGAAGCGATCGCGACCGTCCTCTCGGCCCGGGCCGAAGCTCCACTTCTTCGTCGCTCGATCGAACCGCACGGAGCCGCCGGGGGGCTGCACGAGGATGCGTTCGGTGTAGCCCATGCGGGCCACGATGTTGCGCCAGCTGGCTTCGCTGAAGCGGGCTCGCATCTGCATCTGGAACCCGTGGCAGCTGCCGCCGCAGGCATTGACAAAGGCCTTCTTCTCCTGGGCGGTGCCCTCCAGGTTGGCGAGCCATTCCGCTTCGCTCAGTTGCGGCAGGATGTCCGGCGCCGGCGGCACGTACTCGCTCGTGCCGACGCGGTCGACCACGATATCGGGGAGGACGCTGGCGCCGTCGATGCGGACGTGCTCCCGTCGATACGATCGAAACTCGATGGGCCGCGCCAGGCGGAGCGTGTAGTCACCAGCCTCGAGCTTCGGGAACTCGTACCGGCCGTGCGGATCCGTGTACACCGTCGTCCGGACGGATGTCTTTTCCGCGATCAGCTGGACCATCAGGCCGCCAATCGGGAGCCCCTGAGAGGTTTGGACGAGGCCTCGCGGGCCGCCCCTCAGGTGGTCGCCGTTGGTACCCCATCGCGCGGCGGGCGCCTGCGCCTGCATCACGTGTCCTGGAGAGACGAACGAGGAGATCAGCGCCGCCGCGAACCCGAGTACGGCCACCAAGAAGACACGCCGCATATAACCTCCTGCTGACGTTCCCGTGGATGCCCGATGGTTCCGCCGAATGGATACGCCGACGTAATGACGCCGACAAACTACCACACCGGGCACCACCCGACAACGATGTCTGAAGTGCCTCAGGTGCCTCAGGTTGAAGTGCCTTGGGTGCCGCTGGTGCCAGTGGAACACTTTGCGCACCCTTGGCACACCAGGCACACCAGGCACACCAGGCACCTTGAGGCACGTCAGAACGTGAACTGCGCGCCGAACTTCAGCAGCCGCCCGCTCAGGATCTCCGTCGGCTGCAGCCAGCGCGGGCCGAACGTCGCGTTCGCGGCCAGCAGCGGGCTCGTGTTGAGTGCGTTGTACAACTCGATCGTGCCGAGCAGGCTGGTCGATCCGGCCCTGAAGGTTCGACTCAGGCGCAGATCGAGCTGGCGTCGCCGATCCTCGAAGACCGTGTTCGGCTCGATGAGCGGAATCGTGACGCGAGCGTTGGCGCCCGCCGACAGGTTGCGACCGAGCGACGGCCGGATCTGGGCGCTGGTCACCGTGTAATTCGCAGCGACCGGAATCCCGGGCAGATCCTGATACGTCGCGGACACCGCAAGATCCCATACGAGCGGGTAGACGCCATGGATCTTGATCTGCGTCTGCCCCTCGAACGACAGCGTGTTTCGGCAGTACGCCTTCGGGATATTTGCAAAGCCGGCAATGCTCTGATCGATGACCTGCGGCTGGTTGTTCAACGAGCAGGTGTCGATTACCGTCTGACCGGTGCTGACGCCGCCCGAGAGCTGCGCGCCGTTGGGCAGCCGGCCCGTCAAGCTGACATCGAAGCCATTGTAGACCTCGGTGCGACCGCCGAAGTGCTTCGCCAGCGTAATGAGGTTGTCCACCTGGCCGAACTTCTCCGGCTTGACGTCATAGAGGCCGCAGATCTGGTTGCCGCTGACGTCGCGCGGCAGCCGCAGGTCGACCGGTGCGGTGATGCAATACTCGTTGAAATCGGCTGGCGTCACCGCCAGGTTCTGCGTGACGGAGAAGTTGCCGTACCACGTGCGGTAGTAGCCCACGTTGAGGCCGAGCCCGGGCCGCAGCTCGTGCTGCAGCAGGGCCGAGGCCTGCCAGTTATACAGGCGATTCCCGAAGCCGGTCAGCACTTCCTCGGTGGAGCGGGTTCCCAGCCTCCGGGTGCCGAAGAGCAAGTTCGACGACGGTCCCAGCTCGTTCTCCTGCGGAATCAGGTCGCGATTGAGGTCGTTCCAGGTCCGCGTGGTGTTGGTGACCTCCGCCCATGACGGCGCGTTGTTGCGGGCGATATCGGTGTTGATGTTCACCACGTAGCGCCCGACGGACGCCTTGAGGGCGGTCCGGCCGTTGCCGAACAGGTCGTAGGCGGCACCCAGGCGAGGCGAGAGATCCTTGAAGTTGGGCACGTTGTCAAGCTTGTCATAGTCGCGCGCCAACACCCACCGGCCCGCCTCCGAGCGCCGCGCCGGCGCCCAGGCGTGCAGGTAGTCGAAGCGCACGCCCAGATTGAGGGTCAGGTTCCGAATGGCCCACTGATCCTGAGCGTAAATCCCCGTGTTCACGGCTTCGGCGTCGTTGCCGCTCGGTGTCGCCCACTGCGTGATCGAAACCGGCACCCCGTTCTGGAACGTGTAGAGCACGTCGCCGTGGATGCGGGAGTCTTCCTCCGCCTTGTTGAACGTCCACATGATTCCCGTCTTGAAGTTGTGCGTGCCGGTGACGTACGACACGCCCGCCTTGGTCGCCCACACCTGGTCCAGAATCTCGCCGTAGGCGTCGCCCGCGCGCACGCTGATGGCGCGGGAGTTGAGCGTGTACCCGGTCGTGAGGTCGCGCACAGCAATCTGGTCACGCGTCACGCCCACCTGCTCGTCGTACTTGATGCCCATCACGTAGTACGAGGCGCCCGCCTCGAACAGCAGTCGGTTGGTGGCCGGATTGCTCCAGGAGACCTGCGTCAGGTGATGAGGCGTGTACCGGTGGTTCGCCATCGCCTCGGGCGTGGCGTTCTGTCCCGCATAGTTCTGCGGACACGTGCAATGCCGCTGGAGGTCGTGCAGGAAACTGACCTTGTGCTCCTCACTCGCCTGCCACGTTAGTCGAACGTTGTGGCTCCGCCGCGGGAGAGTGCCGAAGTAGGGGCGGCTCAGATCGGGGTCGTAGACGTGGAAGTTGCCGGTCCCCTGGTTCTTGTTGAAGTAAAAGCCGGGTACCGGCAGCGGTTTCGTCGTGCCCCACCAGCGGTGCGCCGTATAGAACCACAGCCTGTCGCGTTTGAGAGGACCGCCGAATCCGATGTTGCCGTCGTAGATCTTCTGGATTTCCAGTTGCTTGGCCACCTCGCCGGTCAGCCCCCGCGCGAGCAGCTCATCGGTGACGTTGTTGCTCTGCATTCCCGCATTCGAGTAGCTGGTCGCTCCGTACCCCGAGAAGATGTTGCCGCCTTCGCGGGGGACGATGTTCACCTGGACGCCGCCGGTCTCACTCTCGGCGGAGATGCCGCTCGTCTGGAAGGTGATTTCCTGCACGCTGGCGTTGTTGATGGCGAAGACGCGGAACCCGCCGCCGGCGCCCATCGCGCGGTTGACGCGCATGCCGTCCACCGTCGGCATCATGTCGTCGCCGCGGGTGCCGTGAATCGTCCAGCTCGACGTGGTGTCGCCCTCGCTGCCGCCGACATCCTGGTTCCTGGCGGGCAGGTTGGCTCCCAGCAGCAGCGCGACGTAGCCGTTGGACGTCTTGCTGACCGGCAGCGCGTCCAGCGTGTCGCGCGAGAAGACGTTCTGCGTCCGCACGTTCGAGATGTCGACGACCGGCGCTTCGCCGGTGACCGTGATCGTCTCCTCCAGTGCGCCCACGCGCAATTCGGCGTTCACACTGGCCGTGAATCCCGTCGTCAGCTCGAGACCGTCCCGCCGCAAGGTGCTGAATCCCGTCAACGTGAAGGTGACGGTGTAGACGCCGGGCCGCAGGTCGACAATGCGATAGCGGCCCTGGTCATCGGTGACGACGCTTCGGACCTTCTCGATCAGCGCCGGGCTTGCGGCCTCGACCGTGACGCCCGGCAGCACTCCGCCGGAGACGTCTCGGACGGTTCCTGCAATTGAGGCGCTGACCGCCGTCTGCGCCGTGACGGGAACCGGAAGGAGCATGACACACAACGCCGCGACAACCAGTTTCGGGGTACGCATCTGACCTCCTTGTTCGTCGGGTCTCACCACGTCAACGACGCATCTTCACCCCTTGTCTTCGTCGAATGAGTGCCGCAGCGACGAGTGCCGTATGAAGTGGGCTCGGTGTACACCCCTTGTAGCGGCTTTGTCAACAACACCGCCTTGCATGGTAGTGGGCTAGACCACTTATCGCCTTGTACGGACAGCATGAGAGGTAAATAATCCGCGCGAGGAAGAGACGAATGGCGGCGAAGACGAGGCCGGCATCCCGCGGGCAGCGGGATTTTTTCATGGGTGGCGGACAAAGGCGAGGGCGTCGCGCCCGCCCAGCGAAGAACGACGGTGACCGTCATCGATGCCGAGGCGAGTCGGATCACCCGGACGATCGAGACTGGATGCGTCATCAACGATCACATCATCCCGGCGCCAGACGGCCGGGAGATGTGGATCACATGCAACGGGTCTCATGAGACCGTGGACCCCGCTCGCCTCCCGATAGATTGATAGATTGGGCGTGTCCACATGAAGGGCGGCGTAACTGCCCCGCCGCCCCACATGGGCTATTCGAACGGCTGGATACGAACGATGTAGCCGTACTGGTCGCCGTACCAGTACGTCACCGGGCTGGCCGAATTATCAATCCATGAGTGGTAATCCTGGCTCCATGGCGTCGGCAGCACGTATTCGATCCACTGGCCGGTGCGCGGATTGAGCCGCGCGATCTTGCCGGCGTGCATCTCCCCTGCCCAGATGTAGCCGTTCCTGTCGGCCATGGCGCTGTAGAAGTTCGCGTACGGCGTCGGCGCGCCGTACTCGGAGATGACCCCGCTTCGGTGGTCGTACTTGATCAGCACGCCATGTTTACTGCCGATCCACAGGTTGCCGTCGGGATCGAAATTGCCGCGGCCGTGCGCGGACCGTCCGCTTGGAATCGGCACCTCGCGGACTTCGCCCGTCTGGATATCGAGCCAGACGATGCCGTCGTTGCCGCCGCCGCCCCAGTATCTGCCGTCCCAGCTGATGGCCGTGCCATACGTACTGCTCTTCTTCGGGATCGGGTACGACTTGACGGGTTTCGGGTTCGTCCAGAATTCCGGCGACGAAGGGTCCCACTTGTGGATGTGCCCGTTCCCGAGTCTCCAGAGTGATCCGTCCGGATGACGGGCGGTACTGTGCGTCGGTCCGCCATACACGACCCGCATCTCTCCCGTCCGCGGATCGAGTCGGCCGAGCCCTCCAGCCCAGACCGGCGTAAACCACACGATGCCGTCCGGGTCGACGTGAATCCAGTGATTGCCCGGCACCTCGCCGTCGACGGTCGGCACGCGATACGAGACGACCTTCCCGCTGTGCGGGTCGAGCCTGCCGATCAGCGGGCTTCTGTTGATCGTGAACCACATCTGACCGTCCGGGCCGCCCGCGACGTCGTGAATGTTCGACAGCTCCACCGGCAGTTCGTATTCGGTGACGATCGCTCGCGTGGCCGGTCCTGTGGGACGGGGGAACGGCTTGAGCGGCGGGTCAGGCGAATCGAGCCCGCGCACCCGCACCAGCCATTGCACCACGCGCTCCATCTCGCCCTTCTCCAGGCGCAGCCCCGCCAGGGCCGGCGTCTGAAACGGGCTCGTCGGCGCGCTCCCGCTCCTG
>JACPTI010000121.1 GCA_016192845.1 Acidobacteriota bacterium | reverse complement strand
GTGTCGAGTCGCGGGCGCCGCGTGCCCCGGGGGGTGAAGCGGAAGATGACCAAGTTTCCACTCCGGCCCCGTCGGCGCCTGCGCGTCCGCATCGTGACCGTGCGAATTCGCCTTAAGAAACATTAAATGAACAGTATTGGGGCTAAACTCCTCCAGGGGCGACAGACCCTCTCGCCGTAATCGACGCAAGGCCGGCATCATAGCACCGATGCGCAGCTGCGTAGACGGACAGACTTCGGCCGCGGCGCCGGTCGGCTTAGATCGGCGCACCACCAGCCCTCAGGAAGGCCTCCGCCGTAACAAAGAGTTCAATCGCCGCGATGCCGGTCGGCCCAGTACCTCGCCGCCCCACGTCACGCCAGCGCCAGGAAGCCGCTGAGCCAGTGGACGATCGTAGCCTCGGCGGGCCGGCGCATCTTCCGAATTAGCGCGCGACGCCGGTCGGACTAAATGCCCTCGTCCCCCAGCTCGCCTCCGTCCACGGCGCCGCCTTCGCTCGCCACGCCCGAGGCGCGACCGGTCCGTGCGTCGTCCGTCCGCTTACGACTGCGACACCGGCTCGCCGCTCGGTTTGTGTTCGGTGAGCCGATTGACGTAATGCGCGGCGAGTGATGTCGCCACAATCAGGGCGATCGCGACCGTCAGCCCCCACAACACGTTCGCCGGCCCGCCGACGAGGAGCAGACCGCTGTAGTACATGCAGAGAAACGGGATGATGTAGCCCGCGATCCCGAGGCGAAACGCGAGCCAGCCGGTCCGGGTGACGTCGGCGCCGGACACGGCGGCCGCCGCGTAGGCCGCCAGCGCCACCGGCGGGGTGATCGCGCCCATCGAGCTGAAGAAGAAGATGAAGAAATGCGCCGCCATCGGCGCGAAGCCGGCGGCGGTCATCGCCGGGACGCTCAGGCCGGCGAGCACCAGGTAGACGGCGGTTGGTGGAATCGCCATCCCGAGCAGGATCGCCGCGGCCATGATGAGCGCGAGGAGCAGCAGCGGCTGCCCCTGTGCCAGCCCGGTGAGCGTGGCGGACAGGGTGAACCCAATCCCCGTGAGATTGATGATGCCGACGATGATGCCGGCGGCGGCGCAGGCGACCGCGATGGCGACCATGCCGCGGGCCCCCTCCTCGAGCGCGCCGGCGAGCCGCGCCAGGCCGACGCGCGTGTGCGAGCGGAGGAGCGAGCACGCCAGCGTCAGGACGATCGACCAGAACGCCGCCTGCATCAGGCTGCGCCCGGCGTAGATCAGCGCGACCAGCGCCACCACCGGCGGCATCATGTGGCCGTAGCGTGCGAGCGTAAGCCCGACGTTCGGCAGCGGCCGCTCCGTATCCGGCCTGATCCCTCGTTGAACCGTCCACAAGTACACGGTTGCGATGAGCGCGAGATAGAAGAGCGCGGCCGGGAGGATGGCAGCCCTGGCCACCTCGCTGTACGGCACCTGCAGGTATTCGGCGATCAAGAACGCCCCGGCGCCCATGAGCGGCGGCGTGAACATCGACGCCGTCGAGGCGACCGCGATGGTCGCGCCCGCAAACTCGCGGCCGAAGCCGGTCCGCGTCATCAGCGGAACGGTGAAGTTGCCGACCGTCACCACGCAGGCGACCGGCGAGCCGGAGATCATCCCCATGAGCGCGCTCGACGTCACCGCGCTCATGGCGGCGCCGCCGCGCAGCCGGCCGGTCAGCGCGAGGGCGAGATCCATGAACCAGCGGTCGCCGCCCGACTGCGTGAGCAGCGCGCCGAAGAGCACGAACATGATCACGAACGTCGCCGAGATCTCCATCGGCAGGCCGTAGATGCCGCTGCTGCCGAGATAGAGCGATCCGACCAGCCGCGACAGATCGTAGCCGCGGTGCGCGAAGAGGCCCGTCAGGTGCTGGCCGGCCAGCGCGTAGGCGAGCGCGGCGGCCACCATCAGCACGAGAAACCAGCCGACGACCCGGCGCGTGGCCTCGAGCACCAGCGCAATCATCAGGACGCCGAACACGAGCTCGGCCGTGGTGACGATGCCCGTGCGCTGGATGTAGTCGGGGTAGTCGGTGATGACAAAGACGGTGGAGGCGGCGACGAGCGCCGCGAGCGCCAGATCTGCGGCGCGAGGTGCATCCCGACCCGTGCGGCTCCGCCCGTACGTCAGCAGCGCCACCGCGCCCATGAGGCCCCAGTGAACCATCCGGTTGTATTCCGGTGCGAGGAGCGTCGTGGCGTTCGCGTAGAGCGCAAACGCCGAGGTGGCAATGAGGAGAAGCCGGACGGGGGTCAGACCCCGGTGATGGGTCGACTCGAGGTTATGCGCCACTCAATCAACCTTGAGTCGACCCATCACCGGTCTCTGACCCCCTCTCGGGCCAGACGCCTCGCTCGCGGTAGTAGCGAATCGCGCCCTCGTGGTACGGGATGAGACCGCCCTTCGGTGCCACCTCCAGCGAGAAGTCGGCAATGGTGGGGTAGCTGCTGCGGAACCGATCGATGTTCTCGAAGGTGGCCTTGGTGATCTGGTAGACGAGATCCTCCGGTAGATCGGCGCTCACCATCAGGCCGTTCGACGTGCCGACGACCGGCACGTCTGCCGTGAGACCGGAGTAGGCATCGGCGGGAATCGCGGTCTTCAGGTAGTAGCTGTACTTCGCAATCACAGCGTCGCGCGCCGATTCGGTCAACGGCAGCAGGCGGAAGCGGCGCGTCACCCCGAACTCGCTGATCGCCGGAATGGGCGGCGAGACATAGAGGACCGCGGCGTCGAGCCGGCCGTCGCCGAGCGCCGAGAGCGCCTGATCGTACGGCAGATATACCGGCGTGATGCCGTCGAAGGTGAAGCCGCAGCCCGCCGAGAAGATCTCGCGCAGATTGGCGAGGCTGCCGTGGCCGGACGGCCCTACCCCGACCCGCCGTCCCCGCAGATCGCAGACGTCGTCGAGCGGCGACGCCTCGAGCACCACCACATGAATCTGACCGATGTCGAGGTTGCCGAGCAGCATCCGCAGGTTCGGGAACGGCTGGGAGAACGGTTCCCGGCCCTGATACCCTTGCAGCGCCGTCTTGCTGATCACGAACCCGAGGTTCGACTGTCCGGTGCCAACCAGGCGGACGTTTTCTTCCGCACCACCGCTGACCTCCGCCACGGCCTGAACGTCCGGCACGGCGTCGTTGATCACGCTCGCGAGCGCGCCGCCCATCACGTACCAGCTGCCGCCGGGCGGCGCCGTGACGATGTTGATGACGCGGGTCGATCCGCTGTCGCGCCCGCACGCGGCGGCGGCGACGGCGAGGAGCGCGGCGGAGATGAACCGGAGGGCGCGATGATCCGACATCCTCGCGTCATCTTGTCGAGGAGCAGAACGCATGTCAAATACGGCGCAGCCGTGGTGGAAGGAGATCGAGCGGTACCAGTGGACGGTGCTGCTGATGACGTGGCTTGGCTTCCTGTTCGACCTGATGGACTCCACGCTCTACACCATGGTGATGGGGCCGGCGCTCGGCGATCTCCTCGGCCGGGAGGGGACGGTCCAGAACATCGGCTGGTACGGCGGGCTGATTTTCTCCGTCTTTCTGGTCGGCTGGGCGCTGGGCGGCATCGTGTTCGGGGTCGCCGCGGACTACGTCGGACGCAAGCGGACGCTGATGCTTACCATCCTGATCTACGCGCTCTTCACCGGACTGGCGGCGACGGCGGGATCGTGGTGGGATCTCGGCCTCTACCGTTTCCTCACGGGCCTGGGCGTCGGCGGCGAGTGGGCGGCGGGCGCGGCCCTGCTGGCCGAAACGTGGCCGGAGCGGGCGCGCGCGAAAGGCGCGGCCATCCTCCAGACGTCGGCGGGGATGGGGTACTTCGCGGCGGCGTTCATCTACCTGCTGGTCGGCGGCTACAGCTGGCGGCTGGTGTTCCTCGTCGGCGCGTTTCCGGCCGTGCTCGTCTTCATCATCCGCAGGACGATGCGGGAGTCGGAACGGTGGCTGGAGGAACGGTGCGACGGTGCGACGGTGCGACGGTGCGACGGTGCGAGGGTGCGAGGGTGCGAGGGTGCGTCCGACGGTGCGAGGGTGCGACGGTTCACGCTGTCGCAGATTTTTGGCCGCGAGCTGCGGCGTGACACGATTGTCGGGTCGATGCTCGCCGGCGTCGCGAACTTCGGCTTCTGGGGCGTCTCCGCGTGGGTGCCGGCGCTCATCCAGAACCGGATCGCCGCCGATCCATCGCTCACTCAGGGCGCGAGCGCCAGCTCGTACGTCAGCTACGCGATCATGATCCTGACGCTTGGGTCGCTGCCCGGCTACTTCGTGGTCGGTGTGGTCGCCGACTGGTGGGGCCGGAAGGCCGCGTTCGCACTGTTCTATGCCGGGGCCGCGCTGTCGGCGCCGGCGATCTTCCTGGGGCCCTGGACGATCGACCACACGCTCGTCCTGCTGCCGCTGCTTGGATTTTTCACGCTCGGGATCTACGCAGGATTCCCGATCTATCTTCCCGAGCTGTATCCGACGCCCCTGCGCCCGACCGGTGCCGGCTTCTGCTTCAACATCGGGCGCGTCGTTTCGGCGGCCGGGCCGTTTCTCACGGGCGTCATGGTGCTCTACACCGGGTCGTTCGAGTACGCGATCAGCGCGCTGAGTCTTGTGTACCTGCTCGGGCCGGTGACGCTAATCTTTGCGAGGGAGACCCGAGGCCAGCAGCTGGCGTGACTCCACCCCAGCGCGCCCAAAACGCGCGCTGGGGACCCCGGTGACTCCACCCCAGCGCGCCCAAAACGCGCGCTGGGGACCCCGGTGATTGCGCTACAGTAGCGCGCATGTCAGCGAAGACTCCACGTTCACCTGCGCGGCGGGCGCCGTCCCGGCGCGACTTCCTTCGGACCGGCGCGGCCGGCCTCGCGGCATCGACGCTCGGCGTCGCGGCCTGTCGTACCGCGGCGGGAACGACGGGGCCGCAGACAGCCGTGCCGCTCGCCGGCGCCCGATCGGCGACGCCGGCCGAGCTGCAGAACCTGGTAGGTGACGCGCGGAAGCGCCGCATCCTGCTGCGCGGCGGCGTCGTGCTCAGCCTCGACCCGAAAGTCGGAGACTTCGGGAACGCCGACGTCCTGATCGACGGCACCCGGATCGCCGCGGTCGGGCCCATGCTGGCCGCGCCCGACGCAGAAGTCGTCGACTGCGCGGGCACGATCGTGATGCCGGGCTTCATCACGACGCACCATCACCAGTACGAAACGATCCAGCGCAGCATCATCCCCGACGGGGTGCTCGCGCAGCCGTGGCCGATGGAGAGCTATCAGTCGGTGGTGCAGGCGATCTGGACGGCGGGACGGATCGTCGATCCGGCCGATCCAAACCGGGTGATCTGGGACCTGGGCCGCGTGCCGTACGACCCGGAGGACTGCTACATCTCGGAGCTCGTGGCGTGCCTGAGCCAGATCACGCAGGGCGTCACGACGGGCACCGACACCTCACAGGCCAATCACACACCCGAGCACACCGACGCGATGATCAAAGGGCTGATGGACTCGGGCCGCCGGATGGTGTTCGCCTACAGTGGCGGAGTCGATCGCCGCGCCGACGGCTACGCGTATGAAGTGCCGGGCGCGATGAACGACACGACGAAGGGGATCGGCCGGCTCGCGAAGACCTATTTCAGTTCCCGGGATCAGCTCGTCACGCTCGGCTTCGGCGGCGGCGGCGGGCCGGCGTTCCCCGGGGCGCCGTACACCGGCTGGCAGCTCGGCCGCTCGTTCGGCGCGCTGGTCAGCAACCATTCGTTCGGCAACGTGAACGCCATGCTCGCGATCGCGGCCGATCCGCGCAACGGCATGGACTGGTCCGATGTCACCTTCATTCATGGCACGCGGTGGCACGACAACCCGCTGGCGCAGATGGGGTCTGGTGAGAGCGGCTACCCGAACAGCGGCCGCTCGCGGGTCTGGGAGATCCTCCGCGACCGCGGCGCGCATGTCTCGATTGCGAACCTGATCGAGATGCAGATGCGGCACGGGATGCCGCCGTTCCAGGAGGCGCTCAATCACGGCATCCTGCCCAGCCTGAGCCCCGACGTCGATTCGAACATGACGACGGATCCCTTCTCGCTCATGCGCGGTGCGTTCTGTCTGCAGCGTGCGCTGGCCAACAACCTGGCGTTCGCGGAGACGAACCCCGGCAAGCTCCCGATGCCGCAGCTGCTCACGTCGCGTCAATGCATGGAGATGGCCACCATCGCGGGCGCGGCGGCCCATCGGCTGCTCGACAAGGTCGGCACCCTGACGCCGGGCAAGGAGGCCGACATCGTCGTGCTCGATTCGCGGAGCCTCAGCACCTGGCCGATGAACAACGTCCCCGGCACGATCGTCACGATGATGAACCCGCGCCACGTGCGCGACGTGCTGATCGCTGGAAAGGTTGTCGTCTGGAAAGGTGCGCTGGTGGGGTGGGATGTCGATCGGCTGCTGCGTCAGATCGAACAGGCACGCGACCGCGTGCTCGCCCGGATCAACGGACCCGCCAAGGTGGGCGCCCTGCCGCCGGGGAACAACAGCTTCAGCAACCCCTACCGGCCGAATTTTCTGGGGAGCTGCTGCTACAAGGGGCAGAACACGTCGGCGCCGGCGTATGTGTTGAGACCCTAGCCGCAAAGAAGGACGCAATGGCACGCTCCCGCCCGGTCCGGTGGTGGCCCCGTGGTGTGACCCGCCGAACGAAGGGCACCAGGATGCTCGCCATCACGGTGCCACAGTGCGCGCTGTTTTACGCTGCCGTATCTCAACAAGCACGCGCTTCCTCGTATCAACCTTGTAAAGAGTGTCGGGCTTCATGCCCTTCGGGTTCACATGGAGAAGCGCCATCTTCCTCGTGACACGTGGCTGCGCCTGCGAGAATTGCTCCATGGCGTCTCTTTCAAGGGCCTCCCGACGCGGATGTTTGCCACCCTTCTCTGTCACACAGTAATGCATATGGGTGATACGACCCGTCTGAGCGTCGTACACCACGACAATGCTTTCCTGCCCGACTTCAAGACTTCCGACGTTGTGTATCACGGCGCTTCCCCTTCCGACTTGCAGAAATGGAATTGGTTTCTGCTCGCCGTGGCCCGTCTTAGCCGAATATCTCGCTTGTGAGGACCGCGATAGCGATGCAGTCCTTGGTGTACATGTTGAACGTGATGCTTGTGCACTTCTTGGCAAATACTCCACTAAACGCTACGTTGTTGGTCCCGTTCTGGTCCTTATATTGGGATACCCACACGTCCACGCCGCCGACGACATCATGGACGAAGACGCTCTGCAGATAAGGACGGCTCCAGACGGTCACAGGCGACTTGAAATTGTGCTGTGCTGAGAAGGAGCCTGCTGTATTGATCGTTCCGAATGGCCCGAGAAAGGTCTCGTGAAACTTGACGATTGCCATGTTGCGCCTCCTTCCTCGGAATCGGGTGCCAACAGGTAGACTGCGCGAGGCCGCCGTTCAGCGAACCGGCGCGCCCACGACGGGTGCTCACCCGAGCGCCGACTCACAGGAAGACATAAATGTGCTTCAGAATGAGTCCGAGGTCTCCCACGGCCCAACCGTTTGTCTTATCCACGAAATGAACGGCGTTGAATCCGCTTACCAGGGGCGGAGTTGTCACCTGAGCGCTCCAGTTCTTGCCACCGTCCTTCGTCTTGAAGATGCCGGTCGCGCCAACGACCCAACCTGTCTGGGCATCCAGGAAGTGCACGTCCGACAAGCCAGCGAAGGCAGGGTGAGCCGGCATGATTTGCCACTTCTGGCCACCATCTACCGTCCTGAGAACTGTGCCAGCGCCGACAGTCCATCCGTTTTTGTCGTCTACAAAATGAACGGCCTCGAGGTCCGTACCTACGCCAGACGTCTGATCATTCCAGTTCTGTCCGCTGTCTCCGGTCTTAAGAATCGTTCCGTCTCCTCCGACGATCCACCCCGTTGAGCCGCTGATAAAGTGGACGTCCTGGAAGGGCTGCTTCTGGGTGGAAGAACTGGGTACGTTGTCAGACTGGATCTCCCACTGCACGAGACCGCTGTCGCTCGTCATAACGACTGTTCCGTCGCTTCCAACCACCCAGCCAACGAGAGTGCCTGGGAAATGAACGTCGTAGAGGTCCTTTGTCGTTGGTAGGAAAAAGTTCACGTCGGTCCAGTCGACCCCACCGTTGTCCGTTCTGAGAATCGTTCCTCCCTTTCCAGCAGCCCAACCCAAGTTGGCGTTAGCAAAGTGCACACCCCGGAGGTCGGCGCTTACATTTGAAATCTGAGGTTTCCAAATCTTTCCGCTATCTGTGGTCTTGAGAATCACTCCACCATCTGCAACGGCCCACCCTGTTTGGGCGTCCGCAAAATGCACGTCTCGGAGCGAACTGCTCGTGGCCGCAGGCCGAATCTGAGCGGTCCAGCCCACACCAAAGTCGGGCGCTTTAAGAATGACTCCACCGACTCCGACCGCCCAGGTTGGAATGGGATGGACACCTGTGAAGAAGTGAACGGCGAAAAGATCGGCGGTTATGCCTAAAGACGTCACCTGGGATGTTGCGTTTATCCAGCTCTTGCCGTCGTCGGGAGACCTGACAACCGTTCCGGCTGCCCCAACCGCCGCGGCGTAGGTCGTGACACCAGCGGAATGAACCGCATAGAGATCCTTTGTAGTTCCGGAGGCCTGCTTGGTCCATTTCGTGCCGCCGTTGTCGGTCCTGAGAATAGTTCCACCATGTCCGACGGCCAAGCCGATGGTCTTACTTCTGAAACTGACACCTCGAAGGATAGCCGAGGTGCCGGAATTCTGAGGCTTCCACTTCTTGCCGCCGTCTTCCGTCTTGAGGATTGTCCCATTTCCGCCAACAGCCCAGCCGGTCTTGACGTCAAGAAAGCAAACGTCATTGAGGCCCGTAGTCGTGCCGGAGGTCTGCTCGTACCAATTTTTCCCGCCATTGTCAGTCTTGAAGATCAATCCGGCGACTCCCACCACCCAACCCGTGTTCGCGTCCACGAAATGTACGTTTCGAAGCTCCATCTCAGGTACGCCGGCGTTTTGCTTCTTCCAGGCAATCCCTCCGTCAGTTGTCTTGAGAATCGTCCCTTTTTCCCCTACAGCCCACCCGGTGTTCGCGTCAAGAAAATAGACGTCAGTGAGAAACACATCGACGCCAGACTTCTGGAGCGTCCACGTCGAGCCACCCTCGGTCGTCTTGAGAATTGCTCCTTTCGCTCCCACTACCCAACCGATGTAACCATTCACAAAGTAAACACCGGCGTACGGTACGCCGTACTGCTGGACGACCCAGGACTCGATTGCCGCGATTGGCGGCTGTCCTGGAGTTCCCCCTGGCCTCGTGGTTCCCCCGGCTTTTATGGCTTTTATGGAACGTGCTTTTCGTCGTGGGGCCATTGGAACTTCCTCCTAAATGGCATCACCACTCACTTAACGCCGGGCACGGCTGTTCCGAACAGGCTGACCCTGCAGTCGGTGTATAGGGCGCGCGAGGTCAAGAGCGGCGACCGGCGCGCGCGACGCAACCCTGCCTCGATCTGGCGAAGTCGGCACATGTTGGACGAAAGGAATTCACGCGGGTTTCCGCGTGTACCGCCCGGTCCCGTGGCGGGCGTTAACCGAAGCGCCGTTATTCGACCGGCCCGACGAAGGGCTCGCGATGCCCGCAATCCACAGCGCGTATCGCCTCCGCGCAGTGCGGGTGGGTGGCCCGAGGCACAGATGGCCCGAGGCACAGCGCCCGATGATCGGCCCGTGGTGGCCGGCGTGTCAAGGGCTTATCAGGCACGTGTCAAGCAGGGCTTGTCAGGCAGTTTTTGTCCGGCAGTCAGGCAGCATCCTCACCTCTCCCCTGTCCTGATCGGGCTGGTCTAGTCGACCGTCTCGCCCTCGCGCGTGCCCCAGCCGAACCCGTCGGAGGGGCGCCGCAGCGTCAGCATGCGGATCCGGTATTCGCCGGGACTCCGGGCGGGATTGCCGGTGATGACGACGACATCGCCCGGCTGGAGCGTCTCGCGGGTGATGCCCTGGCCCTGGAGCTGACCGGCGCCGCCCCATTCTGCCGCCCACCGCTGCTCCTGGCCCTTGTCGTCGCGCGCGAGCACGTGGACGAATGAGTGCGGGTTCCGGTACAGGAACTGGACGAGTTTGCCCTCGATCGTCACCGTCCTGCTCTGGTCGTACGTTGCGGCAAACGAATGATGCGCCCGGGCCGGCGCACCAAGTGCCGCCACGACGATGATCACCGCAACGAGCGAGAAACCCTTCATCAGTGCCTCCCAGCAGATTGCAGCATAATCCGCGCACCATGTCCATGCCGCGGGCTCAGGGATCGGAGCTCGGAAGCTTGGCGAGATCAGGAGCTTCTGAGCTTGGTCGACCTCGTCGAGATGCTCAGGCGCCCGGAGGGCAAGACGCTGGAGTTCAAGCGCGATCTGTCCTCACCCGACGGGGCACTCAAGACGATCGTCGCTTTCGCCAACACCGCGGGCGGTGGGCTGCTGGTGGGCGTCGAAGACAGGATCCGCCACGTCCGCGGCGTGCATGACGCGCTTGATGTGGGGCCAGTCGCCGGCATCTCCGTCCGTGTTGGATCGACGAACCGGCGCGCCGACGCCGAGCTCTTCTCCCGAGACCATGACCGCCGGCAGACATCCAGATCCAAACGCTCAGAATCCTGCTCTTCTCGAAGAGGCTCTGTGTGTGCTTCACCGACGACATCATTGACATTGGCAATGTGGCGGGGATCACATCCGAACACGTGTGGCGCTGGAGCTCGCGATCACATGACGACCGGCCGGAGCGGCCGCCGTGATGTGAGCCGCCATGCCGATATTCACGACACCGTCGTGACCTTGAGCGGCGCCGACCGTTGGTATGCGGCACTGAGGATTCGAACAGAGGAACCCCGCTCGCTTCGCCAGTCGCTCAATAGTCCCGTTGGTGAAGTCGTCACGCACGAGCCGGCTTGCTCCCTCTGACCGTGGTTGAGAAGTCAGCAGCGGTCCCGCGCCGTGGATATCGGATCGCGAGCTCATGTGCGCGAGGTTCTTTTGACGCGCTCCGGCAACTGCCAGAGCGAAGGGAGCGCGTCGGGCGGATCAAGGGCGCGGCGCAGGGAACGCGCGGAGCGGCGAAGCGAACTCTTGACGCGCCCAAGGGCTCTCGGATCATCAGAGGCTGGAGCGCGTTCACCCTCGAATCTCCGCGAGTGAGTAGCTGGTGCCTCGGCCTGCTCCGGGATTACGCACCAGGATGCCACGTTCGACGAGATCCAGGATGTCGCGCAGCGCCGTGTCCGAGGAGCATTTCGCGATCGTCGCCCATTTGGACGTCGTGAGCTTTCCTTCGAATCCGTCGAGAAGCCGATTCAGCATCAGACGCTGACGCTCGTTAATCAGAATGTCGTGCTGCGCCTGCCAGAAGCGCGCCTTGTGAAGTACTGCAGCGAGTGTCGTCTGAGCCCCGTCGATCGCGCGGCCGAGGCAGCCAAGGAACCATTCCATCCAACGCGTCACGTCTAACGTGCCCTTTTGCGTGCGCTCCAGGATCTCGTAGTAGTCGTTCCGCTCTCGTCGGATCTGCGCTGACATGCTGTAGAACCGCTGCGAGGTGTGCTCCGAGCGCGCGAGCGCGAGATCCGCGATCGCCCGCGCGATGCGGCCGTTTCCATCATCGAAGGGATGGATCGTCACGAACCATAGATGCGCGAGGCCGGCCTTCAGCACCTCGTCGGCCACCGCGACGCCCGTGCCCTCGTTGAACCAGCGGAGAAACGTCGACATTTCGCGATCGAGTCGCTTCGCGGCCGGACCTTCGAAATGGACACGTTCACGTCCGACGGGACCAGACACAACTTGCATGGCGCCGCTGCTGTCGTCGCGCCATGCGCCGACGCGCAGCTTCCGCATACCGCTGCGGCCAGTAGGGAAGAGCGAGGCGTGCCAGCCAAACAGCCGCTCATCGGTCAACGGCTGGTCGTAGTTGCGGGTCGCATCGACCATCATCTCGACAACGCCTTCGACTTGGCGGTCGACAACATCGACGCCGCCCGCATCCATGCCGAGATGACGTGCGATCGACGAACGCACCTGCGCCGCGTCGAGCTTCTCGCCCTCGATCTCGCTGCTCTTGACGGTCTCTTCTGTGAGCGTTTGCAGGACGGCTTCCTGTTGCACGGGGAAGCCTAGCGCCTCCATGCGACCGATTAGCCGTCCCTGCTGGTGACGGAGTGCGGCCAGCGTGCTCGCGAGCCGGCCCTGATCCCAACGGAACTTGGGCCAGTCCGGCAGCTGGTGGATATAGCGGACATATCGCCGCATACACTGCGGTGATTATACCATGTAATCGCCGCAGCCCGAGCGGTGAAGATGGGCATAATCACCGCAACGGGCCGCCGGACTGATCCGGAAGCCGGAAACTACGCCGGTGGCCAGCCCCTCGGATCGCGTCCGTACGCTGGAGCCTGCCGCCTGCGGCGGTGCGCGAGGCCATCATTTATGCCGTGGCCCACGCCGACTACGCGCAGCGCGGCGCACCGCTGCGCATCTCGATCTTCGACGACCGCCTCGAGGTCGAGAATCCAGGGCTGCTGCCCTTCGCGCTCACGCTCGAGGATCTGCGGCGCGGCGTCTCCAGGCTGCGTAACCGGGTGATCGGCCGCGTCTTCCATGCCCTCGGGCTGGTCGAGCAGTGGGGCAGCGGCATCCAGCGCACGACCGCGGCGTGCCGCGAGGCCGGGCTCGCAGCGCCCGTATACGAGCAGCCGGCCACGCGCTTCAGGGTCACGATCACAACGACTCGCGTGACCCGGCCCGTGCTCAACAAGACGGACGAGGCCATTCTCAGGAGTCTTGCCGGGGCGCGGGACGGCTCACGAGCGAGATCGTCACGTTGATCGGTCTCACGCCGCGCGCCACGCGCACGCGCCTGGCTCGCCTGGTCGGGCGCGGGCTCGTGCGTGACAGGTCGACCTGAATGATGTGCTCGAGGGTGCCGGGGGTGAGCCTTGAAGCAGTGAAGGCCGAGTAGTATCTTTGCGCTGCCCCGGAGGGACACGGTGACTCGACTGCGCGTTGCGGCGGCGCTCGTGGTGTTGGCCGTGCTGGCATCGCGCCCGGTGTCCGTCCAGGAAAATTCCCCAATCGATCTGACCGGCACGTGGCGCTGGCTCCCGTACGAGGACGAGCGCGACCGCAACCCCGGCGCGTATCCCGGCGACTACCGCGGCCTGCCGCTCAACGACGCCGCCCGCATGCGCGCCGACACCTACGACGAGGAGTGGAACGCCACGTCCCAGCTCCTGCAGTGCCGGCCGCGCAGTCCCGCCTACCAGGCGAAGGGGCTCGATCCGATGCGGATCGACCAGGTCGTCGATCCGGTGAGCCGGCAACTCGTGGCGCTCCGGATCTCGTACGAGAAGACGCCCGGCGATCGCGTGATCTGGCTCGACGGACGGCCGCGTCCCTCGCCGTACGCGCTCCATTCCTGGGACGGCTTCTCGACGGGCCGCTTCATCGGCGACACGCTGGAGATCATGACGACTCACATGAAGGAGAGCTACGTGCGCCGCAACGGCGTGCCGGCGAGCTTTCGCGCCACCGTGATCGAGCACGTGTCGCTGCAGGAGCCGTTTCTCGACTGGACGTTCACCGTCATCGACCCGGACTACTTGACCGAACCGCTCGTCCGCAGCGCCACCTACGTCCGCGCGCCCACGCTGCAGCTCCCGCTCTACCCGTGCCAGCCTGAGGAATATCAGCCCGGCGAGAAGTACCGCATGCCGCATTACCAGGTCGGCGAGAACCCGTACCTGACGGAGTCCGCGGTCAAGTACCGGACGCCGCAGGACGCGTCGCGCGGCGGCGCCGAGACGATGTACCCGGAGTGGCGGACGAAGGACGTGAAGCTGACGGTCCCGACCGCGCAGTACGCCTACAAGCCGGAGTACACCGACGCATCGACCCGGATTGCCGAGCGCGCCGACGCCGAGCCGGCGCGCGCGCCGGCGTACGACCGGGTCGACACGCTGCACGTCTCCGGGAACGTGTATCTCCTCGCCGGCGCGGGCGGAAACATCGTCGTGTCGGCCGGCGGCGACGGCGTGCTCATGGTTGACACGGGCGCGGCGGGGGCGAGCGAGCGCGTGCTGGCGGCGATCCGCGACATCGTGCAGACGGGGCGGCCGCCGGAGCCGCCCGAGGCGGCGTCGCCGTTTGCCAGCACATGGCTGGCGACGCACGCGCCCTCGGAGCCGGCCATCCGCCTGATCATCAACACCGGCAGCGGCGCCGATCACGTCGGCGGCAACGCCAACATCCGGAAATCGTCGATGTTCCGCGTGCTCGGCTATCGCAATCCGTCATTGAGCCTGCAGGTGCTGGCGCACGAGGCGGTGCAGCGGCGGATGGTCGAATCGAAGGCGCCGGAGCTGCTCGTGCCGACCGACACCTACGCGTCGGACCGGTACACGCTGTACCGCTTCTTCAACAACCAGGCGATCCAGCTGTTCCACGCGCCGAACGCGACGACCGACGGCGACACGATGGTCTGGTTCCGCCGCGCCGACGTGATCGCGGCCGGCGACGTGTACAACAGCGACATCTATCCGCCGATCGACGTCGACCGCGGCGGCAGCATCGACGGCGTGATCGAGGCGCTCAACCGGCTGGTCGACATGTCGGTCACCGAGTTCATGGCGCAGGGCGGCACGCTGATCGTTCCCGGCCACGGCGGGATCGGCGACGCCGCCGACGTGGGCTCTTACCGCGCCATGCTCATGGTGGTGCGCGACCGCATTCAGGCGATGATCGACCGCGGCATGACGCTGGCGCAGGTGAAGGCGGCCAAACCCACGATGGATTACGACCCGCTGTACGGCCGCCAGCGAGGCGTCACTGCTCGGTTCGTCGAGGCCGTCTACCGCAGCCTCGCAGAGAAGAAGAAGTCATAGTGTGGGGGCCGACCTTCAGGTCGGCCCGAGAGGGACAGCATGCGAGTTCAATTCGTCGCTCTCGCCGTTGCCGCCGTGGTCCTGTCGGGCGTGCCGCTCGCGGCGCACCACTCGTTCGGCGGCACCTACAACGTCGACCAGCAGATCACGATCAAGGGGAAGATCGTGCAGCTGACGCTGCGTTCGCCGCACTCGTTCGTGTACGTCGAGGTGCAGGACGCCGACGGATCGGTCCGGCGCTGGACGATCGAAGGCGCAGCCGCCAGCCAGTTCGCGCAGCAGGGGTTCGACAAGGACACCTTCAAGGTCGGCGATCCGGTCGAGATTCTCGGCAACCCGTCGCGCAGCCCGAACAGCACACGCGCGCGGCTGATTCGCATCACGCGCACCACCGACGGCCGGACCTGGGGCAGCCGCGCCGGCGAGGTGGTGAACTAGTAGGCAGTAGGCAGTAGGCAGTAGGCAGTAGGCAGACGAACGATGAGCCGTGGCATCCTGACACGACGCGCGACGTCGCGAGGACTGTTGGCCGTGGCGCTCGCGTGCCTCGTCGGCCTGACAACCGTCGAGGCACAGGGCCGGGGCGGCCGTGGGGGCGCGCCGGCGACCGCGCGGGCCAGGGCGCCCATCGATCTCACAGGCTACTGGACCGCCGTGGTCAGCGAGGACTGGCACACGCGCATGCTGACGGCGCCGAAAGGCGACTTCGGCAGCGGCGCGCCCGGCGCGATCGAGATTCCGGGCGTCGGCCCGATTGGCGTGGGCGCCAACCCGTCGGAACGGGGCAACATTCCGTACAACGCGCGCGGCGCGAAAGCGGCTCTGGCGTGGGACCCCGCGAAGGACGAGGCGGAGGGGAATACGTGCAAGGCGTACGGCGCGCCAGGGATTATGCGGCTGCCGACGCAGCTGCGCATCAGCTGGCAGGACGACAGCACGCTCAAGCTGGAGGCGGACCACGGCACGCAGACGCGGCTGTTTCATTTCGGGCCGCTTGCGCCGCCGGGACGCATGGATTTCAGCAACGCGACCTACGTGCCGCCCCCGCCGCTCGAATTCGAGCCGCCGCCCGGCGTGCAGCCGAGCGGCCAGGGGTACTCGATGGCGGTATGGCACGTCGTGCCGGCCACCGGCATCGTGGAGCGCGGGGGACACCTCAAGGTCGTCACGATGCGGCTGACGCCGGGCTACTACTGGAAGAACGGGATGCCGTACACGGGCAGCCTTGTGCTGACCGAGTATTTCCGGCTGATGGAGCTGCCCGACCGGAGCCAATGGATCCGCTACACCCAGATTGCCGAGGACCCGGAGTATCTGACCCAGCCGTGGGTGGTCAATTATGCGTTCAGGAAGCTCCCGGACGGCTCACGCTGGAATCCGATCCCTTGTTCGGTGAAATAGGGCACAATAGGCCGGCACGGAAGTAGGCAGTGGGCAGTAGGCAGCCACAGACGAGCATGGCTGTGAACACCTGCTGCCCACTGCCTACTGCCCACTGCCTACTTTTTTCTAGGGGAGGGAGTAGCCATGCGGTTCGTCCTTCCGGCATCGCTCGCCTTCGCGCTGGTGATCGCGGCAGCCTCGTCACCCCTCCATGCAGGTCAGTCGGCCGCCGCCCAGGCGCCGGTCACGTTTGCCAAAGACGTCGCCCCGATTCTCCAGAAGAACTGTCAGGCGTGCCACCGGCCGGGGAGCATCGCCCCGATGTCACTCCTCACGTACGAGGAGGCGCGCCCGTGGGCGAGGGCGATCCGCCAGCAGGTCGTGCAGCGGGTGATGCCGCCGTGGTACATCGACAAGAACGTTGGCGTCCAGCACTTCAGCAACGACCGTTCCCTGACCGACCAGGAGATCGACATCCTCGCCCGCTGGGTCGACGCCGGGGCGCCACTCGGCAATCCTGCTGACATGCCGCCGCCGCGCCACTTCCCGCCCGAGGATACCTGGCAGATCGGCGAGCCCGACGTTATCGTCACGCTGCCGAAGGACGTGATCGTCAAGGCGCAAGCCCCCGATCAGTGGCCGGACATCCTCGTCGATCCGGGACTGAAGGAGGACCGCTACATCAAGGGCGTCCAGATCATTCCGACCAAGGGGTTCACGGTCGTCCACCACATCCGCACGTCGATCGTCGAGCCGACCGACGTCACCCGTGGCAGCGGTCAGACCGATGACGTCGACGCGATCGAGGTGGGGGAGCAGGGCGTGTTCCTCAACGAGTATGCGATCGGCAAGCAGGGCGACGTATTTCCCGAGGGATCGGGACGCCTGATCAAGGCCGGCACGAAGATCAACTTTCAGCTGCACCTCCACTCGAGCGGGAAGGAGACTCCGGCCAACGTTGCACTCGGGCTCACGTTCCATCCGCCGGGGTACGTGCCGCGGCACGTGATTTCGTCGATGACCGTGAGCGCGCCGCAGGTCGACCTCAGGCCGCACACCGACAACATCCGGTCCGACGGCTATAAGGTGCTGGCGCGGGCGGCGCGGCTGCTGTCGTTCCAGCCGCACATGCACAACCGCGGCAAGGCGGAGTGTCTCGAGGCGATCTATCCGAACGGACGCGCCGAGATCCTGTCGTGCGCGAAGTTCCGCTTCAACTGGCACATCAACTACGTGTACGCGGACGAAGTGGCGCCGCTGCTGCCGAAGGGGACGGTGCTGCACGCGATCATGTGGCACGACAACACGGCGAAGAACCCGTTCAATCCGGATCCGGACGCGCAGATCACGTACGGGCAGCGGACGGTCGACGAGATGTCGTCGGCGTGGCTCAGCTGGTACTACATGTCCGACGAGGACTATCAGAGGGAAGTCGAGGAACGGCGCGCGCGCCGGACCAGGCTCACGAGCACCCGCTAGACGGCAGGAGGAGGCCGTGAAGACGTACGTCGCGGCGATAGCCGCTGCTGCGCTCCTCGTCACGCCGGCCATCCCGGCCGACGTGTACGGCCAGTTCGGGCCGTTCGGGTTTGCGCGGGGGCAGGACGTGAGCCCGACCTTCGACGGCTGGGAGCGGAACCCGGACGGGACCTACTCGTTCTATTTCGGCTACTACAACCGGAACACCGAGGAGGAGTTCGACATTTCCGTCGGTCCCGACAACGGGTTCGACGCGGGCGGCCCCGACCGCGGCCAGCCGACGCATTTCTACACGTCTCGCAAGTGGTGGGTGTTCAAGACCACCGTGCCCGCCGACTGGCCGAAGGACCGCCGCCTCGTGTGGACGCTGACCACGAACGGGAAGACGAACCAGGCGAGAGCGTGGCTCCAGCCGGAGTGGGAAGTCGATCAGAAGCTGATTGCGAAGAACGCGGCGCGCGACCCGTCGCTGATGACCAACCCCTCGAACGCGCTCGACATGGACGCGGAGAACAAGCCGCCGGCGATTACGGTGAGTGGGGTGCGGCCGCTCGCAGTGTCGCAGACGCTGACGCTGACGGCGACCGCGGTCGATGACGGCCGCCCGACGCCCGTGCCCGACCCGGAGGGGCGGCTGCAGCAGGGTGTGCGTGTCCGCTGGTTCCTCCACAGGGGTGCGGGCAAGGTCCGCTTCGATCCCGACATCATGAGCGGCCGCGTCTACGGCAAGCCCGCCACGCTGCAGACCACGGTCAGCTTCGGTGCCGCCGGCGCGTACCGGCTGCGCGTCATCGCCAGCGACGGCCAGGCGTTCTCCACGCACGACGTCGACGTCACCGTCCGATGATCCGCGTCCTTGCCGCCGCGCTCCTGCTCTCGAGCGTCGCCGGGCACGCCATCACGTCGCAGGAAGCGCCGGCCCGCGGGCCGGTCCGTCCCGTCGTCGCCCAGGCGCAGTACGACCGCTGGCTGAAGGAGCTCTCCAACTGGGGCCGCTGGGGCACAGACGATGAGCTCGGCGCGCTCAACCTGATCACCCCCGGGAAGCGCAGAGCCGCGGCGGTCTCGATCGCGCCGACTTCGACACGCTCGCGGAGGCGGCCGCCGCGCGCAACCGGTGGGAGTTCATGCTGACAATCGCGCCGCTGCCGATTCCGAAAGGCACCGGCTCGCCGGTCAACCCGATCGCAATGTTCTGAACCAGCCGAGGGCTTCGCCCGTGATATCCCGTACTCGTGAGGGAGAAGATGTAAGCCCTTGGCTGGTTGGCCAGTATCTCTTTGGCGCGCTCCGCGCGCCGAGGACCGCTATACGGCTTGTCACAGCGGGTACGAAATTCTCATGTGGAGCCGTATAGCGGTCCAACGGGTCCCCATATGAAGAAATTGCTCTTCGTTCTTCCGGTCGCGTGGCTCGTCCACGCGGCCACAGCAGCGGACGCGTCCGCGCAGGATCTCGTCATCACGAACGCCCGCGTCATCGTCGGCAACGGCCAGGTGGTCGAGCGCGGCTCGGTCGTGGTGCGGAACGGGCGCATCGCGTCGGTCGCCGCGGGCGCCGCGTCCGCCTCGGGCGCGCCGACCATCGACGCGCGTGGCATGACAGTGATGCCGGGCTTCATCGACGGGCACCGCCACATCATCCGCGGCCCCGCCGAGCAGTGGTTCAAGACGGAGGCGGCCGATCGCATGCGCGAGTTCCTCGAGGCGGGCTACACGACGCTTCTCGAGGGGGGCGGCCGGATTCCCGACATTCTCGAGCTGAAGCGCCGCGTCGACAGCGGGCAGCTCAAGGGGCCGCGGATCATCACCTCCGCGCGCGCCGACCCCGGCGGTTTCAAGACGGCCGAGGAGGCCAGGGCACGCGTCCAGGAGATCGTCAAGGCGGGTGGCGAGTTCATCAAAGCCAGCATCACGCCGCAGGCGACGCCGCAGGAAGTGGTGCTGCTCACCGCCGTGGCCGAAGAGGCGCGCCGGCACAAGATCAACCTGATGGTGCATGCGGTGAGCCCGAGGGCGATGGTCGCCGCCGTCAAGGCGGGCTCGACCAAGCTCGTGCACACCCCGCACAACGGGTACCTGAAGCCCGATGAAGCGCGCCTGGTGCGCGACGCCGGGATCGAGAATCTCTCGACAATCGGCTTCGGCGTGCCGGTGTTCGGCGTCTTCAACAAGGACAACGTGCCGACGTTCCGTGACGGGAAGCCCTGGCCGGGGGGCATCATCGACGGCGCCGGCGACGGCCGTGAGGCGGGGGAGAAGGCGGTGAACGCGCGCATGCTGTGGGACAACGGCGTGACGTATGGCTTCGGCACCGATACCGGGTACCATCCGCACGCGGGGCTCGCGCACGAGCTGCGGGCGCTCAACCTGATGTTCTCGCCCGTCGACATCGTCAGGCTGATGGGGCCGAACACGGCGGCGTTCATCGACCGGAGCCACGACCTGGGCACGCTCGAGCCCGGGAAGCTCGCCGACATGGTCGTGCTCGACGGCAATCCGCTCGAAGGCTACTGGCACCTGCTCAATGCGCGCATCGTCATCAAGGGCGGCGAGATTGTGGTGGACAAGAGGTAGAGACCGGATGCGAAGCGTGGTGGCTGCGATCGCGGCACTCGGCGCATGCTGGTCCCTCGCGTGCGGCGGCGGCGGTGCCGCGCCGGCGAGCGCCACGGTCGTTCGTGTCGGCATGATCCTGACTTACTCAGGGCCCGACGCGTCGATTGGCGAGGCGATCGACCGCGGCGCCGAGCTCTATCGCCGGCTTCACGAACAGGAACTGCCGGCGGGCGTCGAGCTGCAGCTCATCAAGCGCGACGAGACCGGGCCGACGCCCGACGTGGCCAAGCGGCTCGCGCGCGAACTGGTCGTGCGCGAGCAGGTGCACATCCTCACCGGCGGACAGTGGACGCCGAACGTGAGCGCGATCGCGCCGCTGGCGACCGAGGCGTCCATTCCGTACGTGGTGATGTCGAGCGGCACCGCCAGCACCACGCGGCTGTCGCCGTTTCTCTTCCGCGTGGCGTTCACCACCTGGCAGCACAGCTATCATCTGGGGCAGTGGGCCGCCAGGAACGGCCTGACGCGCGTCTCGACGATCGTCAGCGACTACGCCGCGGGCGCCGACGCCGAAGACGCGTTCGTGCGCGGCTTCACGGATGCGGGCGGGACGGTCGTCAGCAAAGTGCGCGCGCCGCTGCGGACCGCCGATTTCGTGCCGTTCCTCGAGCGCGTACGGCGCGACAAGCCGCAGGCCGTGTACGGGTTCAATCCGGGCGGGCCCGAGGCGACGCGCTTCATCAAGGCGTACCACGACCTGGGCCTCGCCGCCGCGGGCATCAAGCTGATTGGGCCCAACGCCATCGTCCCGGACGACGAGCTGCGGAACATGGGAGAGGCGGCGATCGGCGTCATCTCCGCATCGCACTATTCGGCGGCGGGCGACCGCCCGGCGAACACGATGTTCGTCAGCGAGTGGAAGAAGGCGTACGGGCAGGAGAGCGTGCCGAACTACTTCGCGGTCGGCGGCTGGGACGGCATGGCCGCCATCTTCCACCTGATTCGCGAGCAGAACGGCGAGATCGATCCCGCCCGCAGCCGGCAGCTCCTCGCCGGCTGGAGCAACCCCGACAGCCCGCGAGGGCCGATGCAGATCGATCCGGACACCCGCGACGCCATCCACAACATCTACATCCGGCGCGTCGAGCAGGTCGACGGCGAGCTGCGCAACGTCGAGTTCGCGACGATTCCCGCCGTGAAGGATCCCTGGAAGGAGCTGCATCCCGACGCCCCTTGATCTCCTGATCTCGCTCGCGTTCTACGGCACCGCGTACGGGATGATCCTCTATCTGCTCGCGGTGGGGCTGTCCGTCACGCTGGGGCTGATGCGGTTCATCAACCTCGCGCACGGCGTCTTCGCGATGGCCGGCGGCTACGTGACGGTCACCATTATGTCGCGGCTCGGCGTGCCGTTCCTTGCGAGCGTGGCGCTCGCCGTTGTGCTCGTGGCGGCGGGGGGCATGCTGCTCGAGCGCACGCTGTACCGCCGGCTCTACCAGGCGCCGATTCTGGAGCAGGTGCTCTTCTCGATTGGCCTCATCTTCATCTCGATGGCGGTGGCACGCGCCGTCTTCGGGCCCCTGGCGCAGCCGATCGAGCTCCCGGCGTGGCTGTCGGGCCCGATCGACGTCGGCGTCGGCACCTTTCCGGTGTACCGGCTGTTCCTCATTGCCGTCGGCGCCGTGCTCGCCTTTGCCATCTGGGTCGCGGTCGAGCGGTCGCGGTTCGGGGCGTCGGTGCGGGCGGCGGTGGACAACCGGCGCATGGCCGAGGCGGTCGGCATCGACGTTGACCGCGTCTTCACCGTGTCGTTCGGGCTCGGCACCGCGCTGGCGGCGCTCGGCGGCAGCCTCGGCGCGGATCTGCTGCCGATCTATCCCGGCTATCCGAACGACTATCTCGTGTATTTCCTGATCGTCGTGGCCGTGGCGGGGCTCGGGAACCTGCGCGGCGCCTTCTTCGTCGCGCTCGCCTTCGGCGTCGTCGATACCATGGTCCGGTACTTCGTGCCGGACCTCGGCCGCATGCTCATCTTCCTGCTGGTGATGGCCGTCCTGTTCCACAGGCCGCACGGCTTCGCTCCACGCACCCAGGCGTGACCTCCACGCGCGCGCTCGACGGGCTCGTACTGGTCGCGCTCGTCGCGTTTCCAATGGTCGCGCCGAGCTATCTCGACCTCGGCACGCGGATGGTCATCCTCGCGCTCTGCGCGATGTCGCTCGACCTGCTCGTGGGCTACTGCGGGCTGGTGATGCTCGGCCACGCGGCCTTCTTCGGCATCGGCGCGTACGCCGCCGGCATCTTTGCCCTGCGGGCCTGGGCCGAGCCGCTCGCAGGGCTCGTCGTCGGTGGCCTGGCGGCGGCGCTCCTCGGCCTCGTGTCGGGGGTGGTGCTCCTCAGGAGCCGCCGGCTGACGCTCATCATGCTCAGCCTCGCCACCGTCCTCATTGTGCAGGAGGCGGCGAACAAGGCGGCGTGGCTCACCGGAGGCGCCGACGGCCTGCAGGGGATCTCGATGGCCGCCGTGGCGGGGCTGTTCCCATTCGATTTGTACGGCCGGGTGTCCTACGTGTATGCCGCCTCCGTGCTCGCGCTCTCGTTTCTCGGGTTCCGCACCGTCATCGACTCGACGTTCGGCCGGTCACTCATCGGCATCCGCGAGAACGAGGCGCGGATGCATGCGATCGGCACGCCGGTCGACGCCCGCCTGCGGACGGCGTTCGTGATCTCCGCCACGCTGGCGGGCATCGCCGGCGCACTCCAGGCGCAGGTGGCGGAATTCGTGGCGCTCAATGCCGTCAGCGTGGAGTTCTCGGGCGAGATCCTGATCATGCTGATCCTCGGCGGCGCGGGCCGGCGCTACGGCGCGTTTCTCGGCGCGCCGCTCTACGTCTTCATGCAGGACTACCTTGCGCGGGAGGACCCCACCAACTGGTACCTCTGGATCGGCCTGATGCTGCTGGCCATTGTCTTTCTGGCGCCTGGCGGCCTGACCGCCTGGATGAGCGGACTTGCCCGCCGCGTGAGGTCCGCCCGTGCCTGACCCCATGCTCGAGCTGCGCGGCGTCTGGAAGCGATTCGGCGCGCTCGAGGTGACCCGCAACGTCCACTTCTCGCTGGAGCGCGGAGCGCGGCGGGCGCTCATCGGCCCGAACGGCGCCGGCAAGACTACATTGATCAATCTGATCAGCGGGCGGCTCCTGCCGAGCGCCGGCGAGATCTGGCTTGGCGGCCGCAACGTCACCACGATGCCCGAGGCGCGCCGCGTGAAAGCGGGCATCGGCCGGACGTTCCAGATCACGAGCCTGTTCCGGCGCCTCACGATCGAGGAGAACGTTGCGCTCGCCGTGGCCGAGCACGTTGGCGTGGCGGGACGGCTATGGCCCGGTCGGGCGGTGCGTGCACGGATTGACGCGCGCGTCGCCGAGACCATGGCGATGCTGCGCCTGGACGACCACGCAGGAAGGCCCGTCGAGGTGCTGCCGTATGGCATCCAGCGGATGGTGGAGCTGGCCATTGCGCTCGCCCTCGAGCCGGTGATTCTGCTCCTCGACGAGCCGGCGGCCGGGGTGCCGCGCGGCGACGTCGGCCTGATCTTCCAGGCGATCGAGCGGCTGCCACAGGAGATGGCCGTCCTGCTGATCGAGCACGACATCGACGTCGTCTTTCGCTTCGCGCGCCGTGTCACGGTCCTCGTGGCGGGCGAGATCTACGCGGAGGGCACACCGCAGGAGGTCCGCGACCACGCCGGCGTGCGGGCGCTGTACCTCGGGGAGGCTCGCCACGGCTGACACGATCACCCCACCGCGCACAAGACGCGCGGCGGGGGCCCCGATCCTCGAGCTCGACGGCGTGACCGCCGGCTACGGCGCGACCGTGATCCTCGACGACATCAGCGTGTCGCTGCCGTCGGGCGCGGCGCTCGCCGTCCTCGGCCGCAACGGTACCGGCAAGACGACGCTGATGCGGACGATTGTCGGGCAGGCGGAGCTGCACCGGGGGCGCGTGCGGTTCGACGGCCGCGACATCGGGGCTGCGCCATGCTGGCGCCGCACGCGCCTCGGCATCGCCTACGTGCCCCAGGAGCGGGAGATCTTCGCGTCGCTCACGGTGACGGAGAACCTGACCGTCGGCGCACGGCCGGGACCGTGGGATGTGGACCGCCTGTTTGGGCTGTTCCCGCCGCTCGGGAACCGCCGCCGCAACTTCGGGCACCACCTCTCCGGCGGCGAGCAGCAGATGCTGGCCGTCGCGCGGGCGCTGGCGCTACAGCCGCGGCTGCTTCTGCTCGACGAGCCGTTCGAGGGGCTCGCGCCCAATCTCGTCGAGACGCTGGCCGGCGTCTTCGGGGAGCTCCGCCGCAGCGGGCTGTCGATCGTGCTCGCCGAGCAGCACGCGCGGCTGGCGCTCGGGATGACAGACGAGGCGATCGCGCTCGTGCGGGGCCGCATCGCGCTGCGGGAGAGCAGCCGGCGGCTGCTGGACGACTCGGGACGCCTCGACGAGGCGCTCACAGTCCGCCAGACGGTGACAAAGGAGAATCTCGAAGAGTAAGGTGATACTGTCGTTCACACTTCTCTCTTCTCGGTTCTCGGTTCGTGTTCAGGTTCGGTTCGGGGTTCTGGGTTCGAGGTTCCGGGTTCGGGGTTCCGGGTTCGAGGTTCGGACCAAATGCGACGAGACTCTGCGATCAGAGGGAGACCCATGATGGAGACCAATACCGTGGCGGCCACGGGCGTGGCGACGACCACCGGCCCGGCGCCGGCGGCGCCCGTGCGCGACCTGCGCGACTGGCTGGCGCGCGCCGAGGCGATCGGGGAGCTGGTGCGCGTCGCCCAGCCCGTCGATCCAGACGAGGAGATGAGCGCCGTGACGTACCTGCTCGCGAAGCGGCGCCCGTCGCCGGCGGTGCTCTTCGAGCACGCCCGCGGCTTCGAGACGAGCCCGATCACCATCCGGCTGCTCTGGAACATCCTCGGCCCGAGCCTGCGGCGGACGGCGATCAGCCTCGAGGAGCCGGTCGAGACGCCGACCGTCGAGCTGATCCGGCGCGTCAAGGAGAAGTTCAAGACGCGCATCCCGCCGCGCGAGGTCGACCGCAGCGAGGCGCCCGTCTACGAGCACACGCTGACGGGCGATGACATCGACCTGGCGAAGCTGCCGATCCCGCGGCACTGGCCGCTCGACGGCGGCCTCTACGCCGGCACGGCCGACGCGGTGATCACGCGCGACCCGGACAGCGGATACCTCAACGTCGGCACCTACCGGATGATGGTGCAGGGGCCGCGGCACGTCGGGCTGTATCTCTCGCCCGGCAAGGACGCGCTGCTGCACATCACGCGCTCATGGCAGAAGGGCGAGCCGATCCAGGTGGCGGCCGCCTGGGGCATCGACCCGCTGCTCATGCTCGTCGGATCACAGAAGTTCCCCAAGGACATTTCGGAGTACGAGTACGCGGGCGGCGTGAAAGGGGAGCCCATCGCGGTCGTCCGCGGGAAGACCACCGACCTGCTGATTCCGGCGACCGCGGAGATCGTGATCGAGGGGGTGATTCCGCTGGACTCGGTGAAGCCCGAGGGACCGTTCGGCGAGTTCACGGGCTACTACGGCCGGCCCGAAGGGCGGGCCCCGCTCGTCGAGATCACGGCGCTCCACTACCGGTCGAACCCGATCCTCACCAACGCGCTGATGGCCGACTATCCGTCGTGCGAGCAGAGCGGGTTCTTCGCGATCCTGCGCGCCGCGCGCATCTGGGACGACCTCGAGAAGCTCGGCGTCCCGAGCGTCCGCGGCGTCTACTCGCACCCGGCGGCCGCCGGCGGCTTCGGCATGACCGTCGTCAGCCTCGAGCAGCGCTATCCCGGGCATGCCGCGCAGGTGCTCGCGCTGGCCGCGCAGGTGCCCGGTGGCGCGTACTTCACGAAGTGGATCATCGCGGTCGACGAGGACGTCGACCCCACCGATTTCGACCAGGTGATCTGGGCGATGGCGACGCGCTGCAACCCGGCGGACGGCATCGAGCTGCTGCGGAACACGTGGAGCACGACGCTCGACCCCGCGCAGAACCCGCCCGAGAAGCGCCTCTACGGATCGAAGGCGCTCATCAACGCGTGCAAGGACCACCGGCACCTGAAGACGTTCTCCAAGCGGACGATGCTGCGGAAGAGCGTGTACGAGGCGGTGGCAGCGCGCTGGCGCGAGATGGGGTTGCCGGGCACGCCTCCGGCGGTGCTGGCCTTCGAGCCGGGAGACGGTCGCGAGTAAGAGAGTAGTAGCCCCGAACAAGTGCGCGTGGCCGTTGCTTCGGTAGGATGGCGACGCGGTGCCCGAACGCTGATTTTCGCGGCACCGCCCCGATCCACCGACAGGCGTAACCCGCTAGAATCTGCGACGGATATCAGCTCATGTCTGAAACGATAACGGCTATCGCGCAGCTGTGGTCTCTAGCGCTGGTTCTGGTGCTCGGGACAAGTATGGTCCTGTTCCGGCGCCAGATCGCGGCCCTCTTGGAGCGTCTCTCCAAGGTGTCAATGAGGCGAGGGCAGACGGAGGTTGTTATCGAGAGCAGGCGTGAGGAACCCGCTGAAGCGATCGTGGTCTCCAGTCCTCCACCAGCAGCGGTCGAACCGCCGAAGCAGGAAGAGACACCAAAGGAACTGCCTGGCGCTGTCACAGAAGAAGACCCATTCGGAGTCATGCTGAACGCATTACGCGATCATCGCTTCGATGATGCTGACGCTGCCTTTAAGGCGCGCCAAGCAGCGGAGATGGACCCGACCGAAAGAGTTAGAGAGGAAGTGTTTTACTTGGCTGCCACCTACATAGAAGGCAAGCCTAGTGCGTCGCTAGAACGCATCGAAGACATCGCCAATGCCAATCCGGCCCTCCGTGCTTACGCCCTAGGGTGGGTCTCCTGGGCCTATCGCCACGTCAGCGCATTCGAGCAAGCCCGCGATGCTGCTAATCGCGCGATAACGGCATCGACCACGGACGACGAAAAAGCAGAGCACATAATTGCTCTAAATTGCTCTATCTAGGATTCACCAGCAGACAGGCGAGATCGAAGCCGCAGTGAATCTCGTACTTGGTGCGCTTGCGATGAACGTGAGCACAGGCACGCAGTTTGATCTGTACCGCGCCATTGCGGGGCTTTTCAAAGAGCAAGGCGACAAGCTGCTGCATGCCGTGGCGCTCGAAAAAGCGGTCGAGTTGCATCCATCCGATCGCGACAATCGATTTGCAGCTGCTTATGCCGAAAGTGAGGCAGATCTGCCGCACCTGTCTTCTGCGAACTATCAGGCACTGATTGATCAAAATCCGAAGAGTTCAGCCGTCGCGATGAACAATCTTGCTGTCGAAGTAGATTCGCTCAAGCTTCCCGTTAAGGCAGTGGCTTTGTATCGTGCGGCTATGAAAGAGGGCGAAACCCTCGCGACTGCGAATTTTGCCTATAAACTGCTCAATCAGGGTTTCCTCGATGAAGCGCGCGAGTTACTGAACGAAGCGAAAAAGCGGGACGATGTACATCAAAACGTAAACGAGGCCTTAGCCGACGCCGCGAAACGAGAATCAGCCGAGCAACAGAACTGGACGCGCGTCTTAAAACAAGGTGCGGTTCATCGTTTGTTCTTCCATCAACTTGCCGAGGCCAGGTTTCGTCCGTGCCACGATACGGCGCCGTTCGATGGCACTTGGAAGGCGCCGAATGGTACGACTATCAAGATCGAGGAAGCTACGAATAGCGAGGTAAGCATCATCTGGGGACCCGAAGAAGGGACGTTCGCGATGTTCGCGGGTTCACCGAAACGAAAGCTGGAGGGACGCCGAACCAATCGGGCGCTAATCGGTGAGCTCCTAAAATGGAACAAACCGATTGTGGGCGGTGCTGGTCACTTCGACATTACGGGTCCTCGCGCACTTGCTTACGTGTCATCTGACGGTACGCGTATCGAGGTCCTTAGCCTCGACAACGAAAACCCGACGATCTTTCAATTCACTCGTTTGCCCGAAGCCGGTGCGTCTCTCGCGAGCGTGGGCACCTAATGGCAAGTCAATTAGAAGCACGTCACTGCTACGGCAGCGTGAGCACCACGAGT
>JACPTI010000119.1 GCA_016192845.1 Acidobacteriota bacterium | reverse complement strand
CGGGATCGTGTTGCCGGGTCCACCTGTCGACGAAGGAGTGTTCATCGTTAAAGGCGGCAACTGCGAACCTGGCAGGCTGCGACCGGAGCGGCTTTCCAGGACAACGTTCGAAATTGAAGCGAGATACGCTAGGTCTAGGCTGGTCTAGGCTGGTCGCCCGGGACATCGTTTTCGCGATACGCGGTGGTGTGGGGGCGGCAGAAGTGGTCCCGTCTGAGCTTGCTGGCGCCAATCTCACACAGGACGCTGCCCGTATCGCAGCGAGTCGTGATGTGAATCCGGAGTGGCTTCTCTATGCCGTACGGGCGCCGGTATTCCAGGATCACGTGCGATCTCAAACTGTCGGCGCGACCGTTCGAGGTATCAACATCCGCGACCTAAAGCGTGTGGAACTGGCTGTCCCCCCAATGGATGAGCAGATCGCGATCTGTGGATTCCTCAACGACGCTACGCCCGGCGCCGTCCACGCCGTCGAGCGCGCGAAGCGGGAAGTCGAGCTCCTTCATGAATACCGCACCCGTCTCACAGCTGACGTGGTCACTGGCAAGCTCGATGTGCGCGAGGCGGCTGCAACGCTGCTGTATGAAGCCGAGGAGTCCGAGGAACTCGACGACACAGCGGCGGTCGACATGGACGACGCGCCAGACGACGAGAAATTCGATGTCGCCCCGGAGGAGGACGAAACCTGATTCATGCCACAGCCGCCCGCCCAGCCGAAGATCTATCACATCGTGCACGTCGACCGGCTGGCGTCGATCGTCGCGGATGGGTGTTTGTGGTCGGATACGGAGGTGGTCAGGCGCGGCCAGGGTGGCACCACCATCGGGATGGGCGGCATCAAGGCGCGTCGCTTGGAGTTGCCGGTGGAATGCCACCCCGGGGACCACGTCGGCGATTTCGTGCCCTTCTACTTCTGCCCCGGTCGATCATGCTCTATGTGATTCACTGCGCCAACCATCCGGAACTCACCTATCGTGGCGGCCAAGAGCCAATCGTTCACCTCGAAGCCGATCTGCACGAGGTCGTGGCATGGGCGGACGCAAGCGGCCGGAAATGGGCCTTCACGCTGTCGAATGCCGGCGCCTACTACACCCAGTTTCGTTCCAGCGTCGACCAGCTCGACGAGGTGAACTGGCCGGCCGTGGCGGCAACGGACTTCCGTGGCGCCGACGTCAAGGAGGGCAAGCAAGCGGAGTTTCTCGTCCACCAACAGTTCGCCTGGCGCCTGGTGCGTCGAATCGGCGTGTCGGCGCCTGCCGTGGCGCAGCAGGTGGCGACCGCCTTGCGAGGCGCCGACTACCGGCCAGTGGTCGAGATACGCAAGGATTGGTACTTTTAGGCTGAAGAGGCGGCGATGATTGAATTCAAGACCGGGGACATCCTCCAGGCGGACGCCGAGGCGCTCGTCAACACGGTCAACTGCGTCGGCATCATGGGCCGGGGCATCGCGCTGCAGTTCAAGCAGGCCTTCCCGGAGAACTTCAAAGCCTACGAGGCCGCCTGTGCGCGGAAGGAAGTGCAGCCCGGTCGGATGCTCGTGTTCGAGACGGGCTTTCTCGCCAACCCGAAGTACATCGTCAACTTCCCCACCAAGCGGCACTGGCGCGGCAAGAGTCGCATCGAGGACATCGAAGCCGGGCTGAAGGCCCTCGTCGACGAGATCCGCAAGCGTGGCATTCGCTCGATCGCGGTGCCGCCGCTCGGAAGTGGCCTGGGCGGGCTCAACTGGGCCGACGTACGGCCGCTCATCGAGGCGGCCCTCGGGGAGCTGGATGTCCGGGTGGTCGTGTTCGAGCCGCACGCGCCCGCCGAGCCGCAGCGGGTGAAACGCGCGGCCAAGGTGCCGAACATGACCGAAGGCCGCGCCGCGCTGATCGGGCTGATGCGCCGCTACCTGGGGGGGCTGCTGGACCCGTTCGTCACGCTGCTGGAAGTCCACAAGCTCATGTACTTCATGCAGGAAGCCGGACAGCCGTTGCGCCTGCGCTATGCCCAGGCGCCGTACGGACCGTACGCCGAGAACCTGCGCCATGCCCTGCGGGAGATCGAAGGCCATTTCGTCTCCGGCTACGCCGATGGCGGCGACGCGCCCGACAAGGAGCTGACGCTGGTGCCGGGGGCGGCCGAGGACGCCGAGGCATTTCTGGCGCAGCACGCCGAGACGCGCGCTCGCTTCGAGCGCGTGGCGGACCTGGTGCAGGGCTTCGAGACGCCGTTCGGGCTCGAGTTGCTGTCCACGGTGCACTGGGTCGTCACCCGTGCAGAGGCCCGGACCGAGGATGAAGTCGCCAGGCGCGTCTACGCCTGGAATGAGCGCAAGCGCCGGTACTCGCCGCGTCAGATCGCGCTCGCCCGGGACGTGCTCGCGAGGAAGGGCTGGATCGCGGCGGGTTGATCCCGGCGAGCTGACGCGATGCCATGCCGACCGACACCAGCGAACGGGGCCTCGAACGCCTCATCTGCACGGCGCTGACCGGCTCGCCCTGCGATCCCGTGCCGGCCCAGCCGGGTGTGGTGCGCGAGCCCGCTGCTTCCTACAGGGGCAGCGGCTGGCTCTGCGGCCATCCCGACGACTACGACCGCGAGTACTGCGTGGACCTCGTCCAGCTCCGTGCCTTCCTGCGCGCGACGCAACCCGAGGTCGCCGCGGCGCTCGCCCTCGACCAGGATGGCCCGGCGCGGCGCAAGTTCCTGGCTCGCCTCCAGGGCGAGATCACCAAGCGCGGGACGATCGACGTGCTGCGCCGCGGCGTGAAGGACGGGCCGCACGATATCGACCTCTTCTACGGCACGCCGTCGCCGGGCAACGCGGCGGCGGGCGAGCGCTACGTGCAGAACCGGTTCTCGGTCACGCGGCAGCTGCGCTTCAGCGGCGACGAGACGCGGCGCGCGCTGGACCTCGGGCTCTTCATCAACGGCCTGCCTGTGGCGACGTTCGAGCTCAAGAACAGCCTCACCAAGCAGACGGTCGAGGATGCCATCCAGCAGTACCGGCGCGACCGGGACCCGCGCGAGAAGCTCTTCGAGCTCGGCCGCTGCGTGGTGCACTTCGCCGTGGACGAGCACGAGGTACGCTTCTGCACGCACCTGAAGGGCAAGGCGTCGTGGTTCCTGCCCTTCAACCTCGGCTGGAACGACGGCGCGGGCAACCCGCCGAACCCTGATGGGCTCAAGACCGACTACCTCTGGAAGCGCATCCTCACCCGCGACGGACTGACCGCCATCCTCGAGAACTACGCCCAGGTGGTCGAGACGAGGAACGAGAAGACGGGCAAGAAGAAGGCGGAACAGATCTGGCCGCGCTTCCACCAATGGGACGTGGTGCGCAAACTCCTGGCCGACTGTGGCAAGCACGGTCCGGGTGGGCGCTACCTCATCCAGCACTCGGCGGGCAGCGGCAAGTCGAACTCCATCGCCTGGCTGGCGCACCAGCTGATCGGTCTGCGGAAGGACGTCGCCGACATCTTCGACTCGATCATCGTGGTCACCGACCGGAGGATCCTGGACCAGCAGCTCCGCGCCACCATCAAGCAGTTCGCCCAGGTGGGCGCGACCATCGGAGCCGTCACGGGCGACTCGGGCAGCAAGACGGGCCAGCTGAGCGCGTTTCTCCAGTCCGGCAAGAAGATCGTCATCACCACGGTGCAGACGTTCCCGTTCGTCTTGGACGAGATCGGCGACGAGCACCGCGGGCGCCGGTTCGCCATCCTCATCGACGAGGCGCACTCGAGCCAGGGCGGGCGTGCCTCGGCGGCGGTCAGCGCTGCGCTCTCGGCGGCCGGCGCCGAGGACGACGACGAGACCGCCGAGGATCGGATCAACCGCGTGATGGAGGCGCGCAAGCTCCTGCCCAACGTCAGCTACTTCGCCTTCACCGCCACGCCCAAGAACAAGACGCTGGAGATCTTCGGCGAGCCTCACCCCGCGGGCGGCCGGATCAAGCACCGCCCGTTCCACAGTTACACCATGAAGCAGGCGATCCAGGAAGGTTTCATCCTGGACGTGCTGGCCTTCTACACGCCCGTCGAGAGCTACTACAAGCTGGTGAAGAAGGTCGAGAGCGACCCCGAGTTCGACACCAAGCGAGCGAAGAAGAAGCTCCGTCGCTACGTCGAGAGCCACGAGCACGCGATCCGGCTCAAGGCCGAGATCATGGTGGACCACTTCCACGAGCAGGTGATCGCGCTGAAGAAGATCGACGGCCAGGCGCGGGCCATGGTGGTGACGAGCGGGATCGAGCGCGCGATCCAGTACTACCACGCGATCCGCGATTACCTGATGGAGCGCAAGAGCCCGTTCAAGGCCATCGTCGCCTTCTCGGGCGAGCACGAGTATGGCGGCGGCAAGGTCACCGAGGCGTCGCTCAACGGATTCCCCTCGAGCCGCATCGCCGAGGAGATCCAGAACGATCCGTACCGCTTCCTGATCTGCGCCGACAAGTTCCAGACCGGCTACGACGAGCCGCTACTCCACACCATGTACGTGGACAAGGTGCTCTCGGGCATCAAGGCGGTGCAGACGCTCTCGCGGCTCAACCGGGCGCACCCGCAGAAGCACGACACCTTCGTGCTCGACTTCATGAACGACGCCGACACAAGCCGTGCCGATCCTCAACGGGCGAGTGCCACAGGCGTTCGAGATGTGCACGCGCAGCCTGCTGCCACCGATGCTGACCCGCGGAATCATCCGCAGCGTGTGGTTGCTGAAGGCAGCGCCTTCGGCGGGTGCGGGGGCGGCAGTCCAGGTGCTGACCCAGTGCGTGCTGTCCCTCATGGTCTCGGCGCCGATGGTAAGATTCGCGCGCGCGGCCCAGCAAGCCCAAACTCTTCCAACACCTCACGCGGAGGAGGGCGTACATGTACCGGACCGATCAGTACGAAGGCATGATCGCCGAAACGGTGTCCATGCGCGGCCACGACGGGGACGCCATCAACGCGTACGTGGCGAGACCCCTCGGTGCCGGAGCGTTTCCCGGCATGGTCGTCATCCATCACGCGCCGGGCTGGGACGAGTGGTACCGCGAGTGCACTCGGCGCTTCGCCCACCACGGCTATGTGTCGATCTCCCCGAACCTGTACTTCCGCGACGGCCACGGCACCCCCGAGGACGTCGGGGCCAAGGTGCGCGCGGCGGGAGGCGCCCCGGACGCGAGGGTGCTCGGCGATCTCGATGGCGCGAACGCCTGGCTTCGCTCGCTGCCGTACGTGAGCGCCAAGGTCGGCATCTTCGGCACGTGCTCGGGAGGCCGGCACGCGTTTCTCGCCGGTTGCCGCCTGAAGGGCCTCGACGCCGTGGTCGAGTGCTGGGGTGGACGCGTGGTCATGTCCAAGGAGGAGCTCACTCAGAACCAGCCGGTCGCGCCGATCGACTACACCAAGGACCTCTCGTGCCCGATCATCGGGCTCTTCGGCAACGAGGACAAGTCGCCCACGCCCGAGCAGGTCAACCAGCACGAGGCGGAGCGGAAGAAGCACGGCAAGCAGTACGAGTTCCACCGTTACGACGGCGCCGGGCACGGCTTCTTCTACTACGACCGTCCGGCGTACCGTCAGGAGCAAGCCATGGACGGGTGGAAGAAGGTTTTTGCGTTCTGCGAGAGAACCCTGAGCTAACCGAGGAGGAGCAGAGCCATGTGCACGATGATCGCCCACCAGGTGAAGCTCGAGGGCCGCGGAAAGCGCGGAGCGGAGTGGTTCGAGGTCCGCGAGGCCAACGTCTCCTACGACCATCCGTACGACCTGCCGCTCGAGCACGCGGTCAACATCGACTTCGTCAACGAGGCCCTCGGCCCAGGCGCGCGCGTGGCGGTGGAGCTCTCCGTGGAGGCAGCGAAACAGCTCGTGAACACGATCCAGGCCGTGCTTGCGCAGGCCGACGAGCGCGGCGTCCTCGAGGACCGGCCGGTCGCCGCATCGGCCGCTCGCCAGCGCAGCGGCGCGTAGCGAATGCCTGGCGCGCGCCCAGCACGCGGCGGGGTGCGCGCCACGCAGGTGGCGAGCGCAGAGCCGGGTTCCGGCAGCCCTCGCCGTTCCCGGGCTTCGAGAACGCCTGGGTGAGTGGCTACACCGCGAAGCGCCCAGGGGCAAACGCCTCGAGGGCGATTGGCGTGCCTCCGCTCAGGATGAGATCGGCGATGGCGCGCCCCATGGCGGGGCCGAAGAGGATGCCCTTGCGGCCGGCGCCCGTCGCCACGTAGACATGCTCGAGCCCGGGCAGCCTGCCGAGCAGGAGCAGCCCGTCGGAAGCGAGTGGACGCAGGCAGGCGGTCTGGTACACGATCTCGGCGTCCGCCATAACGGGCAGCATTCTCACGAGGGCTACGGCGATCTCGTCGCGGGCCTCGGGCGTCGATTCCTCGTCGAAGCCCGCCTCCTCCTCGGTGGTGCCCGCCCATAGCAGGCCGTCGGTCTTGGTGGTGGCGTAGTTGTGGCCCCAGCCGACGGAGCACGCGACCGGCGGCCCAGGCGCCTTGAGCCGTAAGATCTGGCCTTTGAGTGGGCGCACCTCGACAGGCACGTCGATCCACGCCGAGATCTCCCCGCTCCAGGGGCCCAGCGCCAGCACCACCGTGGAGCAGGCGACCTCCTCCCGCTCGAGGATCACGCCCGTGACGTGTCCTCCCCCGCGCCGCAGGCCGATGGCCCGTCCGTGCCGCACCGTTACGCCCAGGCGTTCCGCCGCCCGGGTGAGCGCGAGGACCAGCCGATAGGGCTCGACGTCGGCGGTGCCCTCGATCGACACCGCCCCGAGGGTCTCGTGTGAGATGCGCGGCTCCACGCGGCGGGCCTCCGAAGCGTCCAGCCAGCGCGCCGAACATCCCGGTTGCCCCTGCTGCCAGGGCAGC
>JACPTI010000045.1 GCA_016192845.1 Acidobacteriota bacterium | reverse complement strand
ATCTCCAGGGCGAGCTGACCAAGGTCCAGGCGCGCATCGCCCGTCTGGCCGAGCGCCAGAAGACCTTGCCGGTCCGCACCCCGCTCCGCGAGACCCCTCACGGCGCCGAGGCGGTACAGCTGTCGACCGAGCGGAAGCACCTGACGAACGTCCTCAAGATGGTGGCCTACCAGATCGAGAGCACCTTGGTTGAGCAGCTCCGGCCGTACTACGCGAGGACCGACGACGAAGGCCGCACGTTGATTCAGACCGCCCTTCGTGGCTGTGCGGCAATCGAGCCGACCGCCGACGAGCTCCGGATCACGTTGGCGCCGCTCAGCTCGCCGCATCGATCTGCCGCCCTTCGCCGACTCTGCGAGGACTTGAACAAGACAGCGACCCCGTTTCCCGGCAGCACCCTGCGTCTCCGTTTCGCCGTCGCTCAGTCCGGGTCATGAAAAAGCGGACAGTTTTCGTGTCGGGTATGTCAGGAGTCAGGAGTCAGGAGTCAGGAGTCAGGACCAGTCTCCGATCTCCTGTCTCCTGTCTCCTGTCTCCTTCAAGAATTCACCGAGCGCCGCCACCCCCTCGTCGAGCTGACTGTCGTCGACGTACGGCGCCGGACCGACGCGGAGGATGTCGCCCCGGGCGTCGGTCCACACGCCACGTGCGCGCAGCGCGCGCACGATCTCAGCGGCGCGCGAGGTGCGCAGCGCGAGGAAACCCCCACGCCGCTCGTCCGGCATCGGCTCGATGTGCAGCAGGCGCGGGTCGAGGTCGAGCGCTTTGATTCGCGACGAGAGGTGGGTGATCTGTCGTCGGCTGATTTCGCGGAGGCGCTCGGGCGTCAGCTCCTGCTCCGCGTGAAAGGCGAACACGGCTGCGGCTCGATAGTGCGACGTCGGATCGTAGGTCGCGCCCGCAAACGCCGACGCCCCGGGGCCGTACTGCACGCCGCCCGCCGTGCGCGCCTCGAGATGGGCAAACTCCGCGAACCACCCGGTCAGCACCGGACGCAGGCCGCGGTCGGGCGGGACGCGGAGGAACGCGTTCCCCTCGCCGAGCTGGCAGTACTTGTAGCCGCCGCCCGTCACGAACGCGTCGGCGAGACCCATCGCGGTCAGGTTGAACGGCACCACGTTCAGGTGGTGGTACGCGTCGATGAGCAGCTTGGCGCCGGCGCGTGCGCACGCACTCGCCACGACGTCGAGGGCCGGGACGATTTCCGCCGTGTCGTACAGGACGGACGACACGGTCACACCGGCCGTGCGATCGTCAACCGCCGTCGCCAGCCGTGCAGCCAGCGTCTCGACCGGCCGCGCCGGCACGCGGACGACCTGCAGCCACCCGGCCTCGTCCAGGCGATCGAGCTGGCGCCGCAGGCTGTGGAATTCGGCGTCGGTGGTGACGATGCGCCGGCGGTCGTGCAGGGGGAGGGCGGACAGCCAGCGTGTGACCAGCTCGTGGGTGTTCTGGCCGAGCGCGATGTTCTCCGGGACGTCGCCGAGCAGCCGCGCAAAGCCGCGGCGCACGTCGGCCGCGCGCGCCTCCGCGGCCGCCCACTTGTCGTCGACCAGTTCCGCCGCATCGAGCCACGCGCGCTGCTGCGCGTCGAACCCGACGTCGGGCCACGCCTGGTGTGAGTGCCCCGTGAGCAGGATCCGCTCCGTCACGCGAAACCGGGAGTAGTGACGCGCCAGCGGGTTCATCTGTTGCCCGCCTAGAGGCGCGTCCGGATTTCCCAGAGGTCGGGAAACAGGCTCTGCCCCAGCGTCGTGCGCAGATAGGCCGCGCCCATCGATCCGCCGGTGCCCGATTTCGCGCCAATCGTCCGCTCGACCATCTTGACGTGGCGGTACCGCCATTCCTGGATGCCCTCGTCCAGGTCGACGAGACGTTCGCACAGCTCGGAGTTCTTGGCGTCGGTGCGATAGACGTCGATGAGAATGCGCTGCACCGGCTCGGAGGCCCGAACCGGCGCTGTGACGTCGCGCGAGAGCTGGTCGCCCGGCACCGGATACCCCTCCCGCGCGAGGTAGTGGAGAAACGCGTCCCAGAGCGTCGGCTCGCGGAAGCGGCGCTCGAGCGCCGCCCGACCGCGGCTCCCTCCGGGAAAGCGCAGCATGGCCGCCTCGCTCTTGCGGCCGAGGACGAATTCGATCTGCCGGAACTGATCGGACTGGAAGCCGCTCGCCGCCTCGAGCCGCTCGCGGAACGACAGGAACTCGAGCGGGGTCATCGTCTCGAGGATGTCGAGCTGGGCAACCATGACCTTGAGAATCGTCAGGATCCGTTTCAGCGTGTGCTGGGCGCGATGCGTGTCATCGTCGGTGAGCAGCCGCGCCACCCGATCCAGCTCGTGGAGCAGCTCCTTGAACCAGAGCTCGTAGACCTGGTGAATCACGATGAACAGCATCTCGTCGTGCTCGGGTCCCGCCGATCGCGGCTGCTGGAGCGACAGGAGCTCGTCCACCCGCAGGTAGCTGGCGTAGGTCACCGCCGGCGTGGTGTCAGTCATGGGCCACCCAATTCGTAAACCCGTCCATTCGCAGATCCGTCAAATTCACGTGTCTACATCCAGCCCCACGGCGCGCATCAGCGCGATCGCGTTGCTCCGCGTGACGGGACCCGGCCCCAGCCGGTAGTCAAAGCGAATTTCGCCGCTGTCAAAGTGATCCGCGAAGTGCACGTTGGCGGCGTGGGGCGCCAGATCGTCGGCGATTGCCGTGAGCGCCAGGTCGTGCGTCGTGATGAGGCCGATCGCACCGCGGGCGAGAAGACTGCGCAGCACGCCGGCCGCGCCGACGAGCCGATCGTGCGAGTTGGTTCCGTGGAACAGCTCGTCGAGCAGGAACAGGAGCGGTACGCGTCCACGCGCGATGTCGGCAAGCGTCCGGATGCGGGTGATTTCGGCATAGAAGCGCGAGCGCCCCTCCTGCAGCGAATCCTGGATACGCAGCGTCGCGCCGACGGCGACGGGGGTCAGGCGGAGCGCCGCCGCGCGCACGGGCGCGCCGGCCAGCGCGAGCACCGCGTTGATGCCGACCGTGCGCAGCAGCGTGCTCTTGCCCGACATGTTGGAGCCGCTGACGACGAGGAGCTGCGTGGCGGCCGACAGGCGGACATCGTTCGGAACCATGCGTGCCGCCGGAATGAGCGGGTGGCCCAGCGCCGTGGCCTCGAAGCACGCGGCGCCCTCCGCGACAATCTCGGGCCAGACATCGTCCGGGTGTTCGTACCGGTATGCCGCCAGCGAGCTGAGCGCCTCGAATTCGCCAACCGTCCGGAGCCAGCCGCGCACGTGCGCACCGTGCAGCCGGCGCCACGCTTCGATCGCCCATGCGAGATGAGTTCCCCAGAGGAGCGCGGCGGCAACGGGCGCAAAGAACTGATTGTGCTGCCAGTCATGCAGCTCGACCAGCCGGTGGAGGCGCCGAATCGCGGTCGACGCCGGCACGCCTGCGGTCTCCAGTCCTCGTTTGAGCGCGGCCAGCCGCTCCGATGCAAAGGGTCCGCGCTCGAGTGCGTCCAGGACGTGGGCGAGGACATCGAGGTCGCGGGCGGGTCCGCCAGCCGCATGCAGCGCCTGCTGGATCCGCGCGCGCTGTGGAATCGAGAACAGCGCCTGCACTACGAGTCCAGCCAGGAGCGGGCCCCAGTTGCCCGACGCGAAAGCGTAGACCGCCGCCGACACGACCGTTGCCGTGAGCACCCACGCGGCGCCGCGCGACCACAGCCCTGTGAGCTGTGGCGGGCCTTCGGCCCAGGCGATGAGCGCATCCGTTTCGACCGAGGCGCGGAGCTCGGCACCCGCCAGCGCCACGCGCTCGCGCACGTCGAGCGCCGCGGCCAGCTCCGTCACGGCATCACGCCGCACGTGAATCTCGCCGGCCGCGGCTGCACGGGTCAGCCAGGCCGCGAGCGTCTCCTCGCCCGCTCGGGTTCGGGCGATCGAGAGGAGCTCGAACAGCGATCCGTGGCCGAAGAGGTCGAGGTCGTTGCCGTACGGATGGTGATCGTCTTGAAACCGGTCGCCCGGCTCACCGGTCCCGGCCCAGCGGTCCTCGATGCGCGCGAGCCCACGTTCGTAAAACGCGACGGACCGCCGAACCGCCGCCCTGGCCCGGACGACACGGTCATGACGCTCGACGAGCACGGCGAAGAGGCCGGCGGGAACTGCGGGCCACCAGTAGGAAAGCGCCCCGCCCCAGGCGCCGGCGGCGAGCAGCGCGCCGGCCAGAAAGACAGTCAGGCGCACGTAGCTGAACCGGAGGTCTCGTCGGGAAAGCGTGTCGCCGGCGGCCTTCAGGCGAGCCAGGCGGGTACGGTACTCGTCGACCGGGCAGGCCGCCACAGGGGCATTGTGCCCGCTCGGCAGGGGGGGCGGCATTTCGCGCCGGCGAGGAAGTGCCCGGGTGGACGCGCCGAGGCAACATAATGTTATAGTACAAACTAAATTACGTTCTAGGACGTATGAGGATCGTCGGTCACACGGCCGCGGAGATTGCCGCGTCGCTCGAGCGCCAGCTGCACGCCGGCGGGACGGCCACCGGGGACACCTTGCCGCCTGTCCGTCAGCTCGCCGGCCGCCTTCGCGTGAGCCCGGCGACCGTTGCCGCCGCATACAAGCTGCTCCGGGCGCGCGGTCTGGTGGCCGGCCGCGGGCGTCGCGGCACGCGCGTCGTCCCGGGGTCGCCCACCGCGCCGGTAGCTCGGCGCGCTGCGTTACCGCCCGGCACGGTCGACCTGGCCACCGGCAACCCGGACCCGGCGTTTCTGCCTCCACTCGAATCTGCACTGCGGATGGCGGGAAGCACGCACGTCCTGTACGGCGCCGCCGGGCCCGACCGCGGCCTGCTGGCGTTCGCGGCCGCCGAGTTCGAGGCGGACGGCATCGCGGCGCGGGCCCTGGCTGTCGTGAGCGGCGCGCTCGACGGCATCGAGCGCGTGCTGCGCGAATACCTCCGTGTGGGCGACCACGTGGCCGTCGAGGATCCGTCGTTCCCGGGGATCCTCGACTTAATTTCCGCGTCCGGGTGGGTGCCGGCGCCAGTGGCGATCGACGATGCGGGCCTGGTGCCGCGCGCGCTCGAGGAGGCGCTGCGGCGCGGATGCCGTGCGGTGATCGTGACCCCGCGGGCCCAGAACCCGACCGGCGCGGCGATCACGGCCGAACGTGCGGAGCAGTTGCGCCGAACGCTCCGCCGGTTTTCCGGCGTTGTCGTTATCGAGAACGACTACGCCGGTCCGGTCGCCGGTACTCCCGCCCGCACCGTGCGCGGCGGCGGCGAGGCGCCGTGGGCCGTGATCCGGTCGACATCGAAGTTCCTGGGGCCCGATCTGCGAGTGGCGCTCCTGGCCGGCGACGAGGTGACGGTCGCGCGGGTGAGTGGACGTCAGGCGCTCGGCGCGCGATGGGTCAGCCACCTCCTGCAGCGGCTCGCCCTGGCGCTCTGGTCCGATCCGTCCAACGGCAGGCGGTTTGCGCGGGCCGCGGAGACGTATGCCACATGCCGCAGCGCGCTGCGGGCTGCACTGGCGGACCGCGGCATTCCCTCGCGCGGGCAGTCCGGCTTCAACGTCTGGGTCCCGGTGGCGAACGAAAGTCAGGTCGTCCGAGCCCTCGCCGATCGGGGCTGGGCGGTGGCGCCGGGCGAACGGTTCCGCCTGCGGTCGGAACCGGCGATTCGCATCACCACGGCGACGCTGGAGCCGGCCGACGCCGAGCGCCTTGCCGGAGATCTGGCAGACGCGCTCCGTCCTCGATCGGCAGCGCTGGCGTGACGCTCCGGCGATACTGCACCCCAACGCGCTGAGGAACGCGCGTTGGGGGCCCCGCTTCGAGCAGCGGCGCGTTGAGGAACCGCACCAGCGGTGCCACGGCCCGGAAGATGGTCAGGACCGTCCCGTAGAAACGGCCGCTGGCGGCAAATTCGGCCTCGAACTCACAGCCGGCGAGAAATTGCTTGAAACGGAGGTACTCGGCCGCCGGATGGTCCTTTGGGAAACCAAGAGGAACCCGTGACAACCGTTCTCCTTCGAGCGTCCCGACCGCACGCCGGAAGGGGCGCGAGGTCACGATCCGGTGCAGCGTGCGGTGGTGCGATGCGATGTGCTCGCGAATGGCCCGCAGGTCGGCAGACGAGGGCATGTAGAGGCCGCCGCCAATCCACACCCAGCCGGGCGCCACTTCGAGGTACAGTCCCGCGCCCTCGTTGCGCGCGAAGCCCCGGGCGGGGAAATGTGCAGCAATGTGCGTCTTGAGCGGTCGCTTGTCCTCGCTGAACCGCGTGTCGCGATAGATGCGGTAGAGCGACACGCGCGGATCGGCGATGAGCTCCGGCGCAAACGCCGGCAGGTCCGCCGCGAGCTGCGCCAGCAGCTGCACCATCGGCCCGCGGACGTGCGCTTCGTACTGGTCCTTGCGGCGGTGGAACCACCCGCGGTCGTTGTGGCGTTTGAGCGCGCGCAGGAAGGCCAGTGTCTTGCGTGTGAACGGCGAAGCCATGACAAGCATCGGATAATACATCGCTGATGGCTTCCCTCCTGTCCCACGACGCCCGCACGGCGCTGTTGGCCGACCTCCGCAGCCTGGTGGGCGATCGCTGTACCTCCAATCCCACGCAGCTCGAGCACCACAGCCACGGCGAGTCGTGGCACGCGCCCGAACTGCCGGATGCGGTCGTCTTTCCCCTCAGCACGGAGGAGGTGAGCGCCATCGTGCAGGCCGCGGCAAGGTATCGAGCCCCCATCGTGCCGTTCGGCATCGGGTCGTCGCTCGAGGGACACGTGAACGCCATTCATGGCGGCGTCTCGATCGACCTCTCGCGCATGAACCACGTGCTGCGGGTCAGCGTCGAGGACCTCGACTGCCTCGTCGAGGCCGGGGTGACGCATCGGCAGCTGAACAAGGCGCTGGCCAACACAGGCGTCTATTTCTGGGTCGATCCCGGCGCCGACGCGACGATTGGCGGAATGGCGGCCACGCGGGCGTCGGGAACCACGGCGGTGCGCTACGGGACGATGCGCGACGTCGTGCTCGGGCTCACGGTCGTTCTCGCCGACGGCCGCGTGATACGCACCGGCGGCCGCGCGCGCAAGTCGGCGGCGGGCTACGACCTGACGCGCCTGTTCGTCGGCTCCGAGGGGACGCTCGGTGTCATGACCGAGGTCACGCTGCGCCTCTACGGCCTGCCTGAAGCGGTTTCCGCGGCGGTGTGCCAGTTCGACACGATGGAAGGGGCTGTCCAGAGCGTAATCACGATCATGCAGCTCGGCGTCCCCGTGGCCCGCATCGAGCTGCTCGACGAGCTGCAGGTCGACGCCGTCAACCGGTACTCGCGCCTGACGTATGCGCTCAAGCCGACGCTGTTCTTCGAGTTCCACGGGACGAGCGCGGCGGCGGTGGCCGAGCACGCGCAAGACGCGCAGGAGATCGCGAGCGAGCACGGCGGGTCCGGCTTCGCGTGGGCCGCGACGACCGAAGAGCGCGCCCGGCTGTGGCAGGCGCGCCACGACGCGTTCTACGCGGCGGTCGCGCTGCGGCCGGGCGCGAAGCCGTGGACGACCGACGTCTGCGTGCCGATCTCGCGCCTCGCCGACTGCATTCTGGAGACGCGGCGCGACGTGCAGGCCTCGCGCCTCGTCGCGCCGCTCATGGGCCACGTCGGCGACGGCAACTTCCATCTGGTCTTCGTGATCGATCCGGACGACCCGCGGGAGCTCGCCGCGGCGCGCGAGGTCAACAGCCGCCTGGTCCGCCGCGCGCAGGCGATGGGCGGCACCTGCACCGGCGAACACGGCGTCGGCATCGGCAAGATGGAGTACCTCGCCGACGAGCATGGAGCGGCGCTCGACGTGATGAAAGCGATCAAGCGGGCGCTCGATCCGCACAACCTCATGAACCCCGGTAAGATGTTCGCACTCGAGACTTGATGGCCCGACGCAAGCACTCACCCACGCTGTTCGATCTCGCGGAGACCACGGACGCGCGGGCCGGCGGACCGCCGCCGCCCGGCGGGTTCCTGGACGCGGTGGCGCTGCACGAGGCGGCGCAGACCAGGTACCTGAACTACGCGCTCTCCGTCATCACCGCGCGCGCGCTCCCCGACGTCCGCGACGGCCTGAAGCCGGTGCAGCGCCGCATCCTGTACACGATGTGGCAGCAGAACCTGACCGCCGACGCCAAGCACCGGAAGTGCGCGAAGGTCGTCGGCGACGTGATGGGGAGCTTTCATCCGCACGGCGATGCGGCGCTCTACGAGACGCTCGTGCGCATGGCGCAGCCGTTCTCGCTGCGCTACCCGCTCGTCGACGGCTCCGGCAACTTCGGATCGCTCGACGGCGACAGCCCGGCGGCGATGCGGTACACGGAGTGCCGCCTCGCGCGGATCGCCGACGAGATGCTCGCCGAAATCGACCAGGCGACGGTCCCCTTCAAGTCGAACTACGACGGCACGAAGACCGAGCCGGTCGTGCTGCCGGCGCGGATACCGAACCTCCTGATCAACGGCACGACCGGCATCGCGGTCGGGATGGCGACGAACATCCCGCCGCACAACCTGGGCGAAGTCTGCGTGGCGCTCCTGAAGCTGCTGGACAACCCGGATCTGAGCAGCGTGCAGCTGTGCCGCTACGTCAAAGGCCCCGATTTCCCGACGGGCGGACAGATCCTGAACTCGACCGACGAGCTCAAGACGATCTACAAGACCGGATCCGGCACGATACGCCTCCGCGCCACATGGGAGGAGGACCCGCCCTCGCGCGGCGGCAAGCGGATCTACGTCACGGCCGTCCCGTACGCGACGAACAAGTCGGCGCTCGTCGAGCGGATCGCCGAAATCGTGCTGTCACGGAAGCTCCCGCACCTCGTGGACGTGCGCGACGTCTCCACCGACGATGTGCGGATCGAGCTGGAGCTGAAGCGGGAAGCCGACCCGCGCATGGTGATGGCGTACCTGTTCAAACACACGCCGCTCCAGTCGAACTTCATCGTCAACCTGACGTGTCTCATCCCGACCGAGAACCCCGAGGTCGGCCGGCCGGAGCGTCTCGACCTGAAGTCGATCCTCTGGCACTTCCTGCACTTCCGGCTCGCTGTCGTGACGGACCGCCTCGAGCACGAGCTGGCGGCGCTGCGGAAGCGCATTCACATCCTCGAGGGGTTCGAGAAGATCTTCGACGCGCTCGACGAGATCCTCCGCCTGATACGCAGGTCCGACGGCAAGGCGGACGCGGCCGCGAAGATCGTGAAGCGGTTCGATCTCGACGAGGAGCAGACGGACGCAATCCTCGAGCTGAAGCTGTACCGCCTGGCGCGGCTCGAGATTCTCGTCATCCAGAACGAGCTCGCCGACAAACGGAAGCGCGCGCGGCAGATCGGCGGCCTGCTCAGGGACGAGGAGGGGCGCTGGAAGATCGTCCGCGACGAGATCGGGGAGATCCAGCAAACGTATGCCGGCAAAACCGATTCGCGCCGCACGCTGATCGAGGCCGCCGAAGAGATCGAGTTCACTGCAGACGACTTCATCGTCGAAGAAGACAACGTCGTCATCGTGTCGCGCGACGGATGGCTGAAGCGGCAGAAGGAGGTGCGGGACCTCTCGTCGACGCGGCTGCGCGAAGGGGATGCGGTCCTGGCCGTCGTCCCCGGGAGCACGCGCGCGTCGATGGTGCTGTTCACGAACTTCGGGACCGCGTACACGGCGCGGATCATCGACGTCCCGGCCTCGACGGGGTACGGCGAGCCGGTGCAGAAGCTGTTCAAGCTGCGCGACGGCGAGCGCGTGATCGCCGCCTTCAGTCTCGATCCGCGCGCGATCGGGGATATCGCCGCGCGCAAGGAAGGGGAGCCCCCGCCCGTGCACGCGCTGGCGGTGACGAGCGACGGCTACAGCCTCCGCTTCAGCTTCGAGCCGTTTGTCGAGCCGAGCACGCGCGCCGGCCGGCGGTACGCCCGGCCGGCGCAAGGCGCCGAAGTCGTCGGCGTCGCGCGCGTGACGGGTGAAGAGGTCGTCATTGCGGCAACGCACGAGGCGCGCGCGATCCTGTGCCGCGCCGACGAGGTGAACTACCTCTCCGGCCCCGGGAAAGGCGTGATTCTGATCAAGCGCACGAGCAAGGAGGATCGCATCCTCGGGTTCGTCGCGTCGAGGGGTGAACGCGACCTGCTGCGCGTGGAGACGAGCAGGGGCGGAGAGCAGACGATCAGCACGGCGAAGTACGAGGTGACGGGGCGCGGAGGCAAGGGGCGCGAGCTGCTCCAGCGCGGGCAGTTCATCCGCGTGATCCCGTCCGAGGTGGAAGATCCGCAGCCACTCGGCGAACCGTAACTCCCAACGCCCCAAACCCAACTCCCAATGCCCAAAGTCCGACCCCAAACGTTTGGGAATTGGAAGTTGGTAGTTGGGAGTTGTCGCAGTTGGAGGTTGGGAATTGTCGCCCTGCTTGGAGGCGTCGTGCTCAAGACCCTGGTCGGCTCGATCGAGCCTCGACTCGTCTTCTTTCCCTACCGGGGCGAAAACGAGAACCCGGCGACGCTGGGCGTTCGCTACCAGACCGTCCCCCTGACCACGTCCGACGGCGAGCGGCTGGTGGCGTGGCAGCTCGAGCCGGAGCGGCCGCTCGCCGACGTCGTGTACTTCCACGGCAACGGCGGCAACCTGTCCGTCTGGCTGCCGGTGCTGGCCTCCCTGCATCGGCTGCGGTATCGCGTGCTTGCCGTCGACTACCGCGGCTACGGTCTCAGCACCGGCTCGCCGACCGAACAGGGCCTCTACCTCGATGCCGAGGCGACGGTCCGCCATGCCGCCCGGAGCCGTTCGGCGGCGCGGCCGCTCGTCTTCTGGGGGCGCTCGCTCGGGGCAACCGTTGCGGCGTCGGCCACGCGCGTGGTGACACCGGATGGGCTCGTCCTGGAATCCGGCTTCCCGGACAAGGCGGCGGTGATCCGCACGCATCCGGTATTTCGCGCGCTCAACGTGTTTTCGTCGTATCGGTTTCCTACGGTCGAGCTGCTCCGTGACTTCCGGAAGCCGGTGCTGGTCGTGCACGGCACGCGGGACAGCATCATTCCCCACGCCCTCGGCCGGGAGCTGTTCGAGCGGTTGAACGCGCCGAAACAGTTCGTGGCGGTCGAGGGAGCCGACCACAACGATTTCCTGGACGAGGGCCATACCGCCTATTGGGGCCCGATTGTGCGTTTTCTCGACGGACTGGCGCGGTGAACCGGTATACTTTTGAGAGGCTTCAGATAGCAGCCTTCCCGAAGTACAGCCCGTGCGGCGAGACCCGCGCCATTCCATGAACATCACAACAGAAAACCGAAGTGCCCGTATTGCCGTCTTCATCGATTTCGACAACGTCGAGATCGGCGTCAAGAACACGATCGGCGGCCAGTTCGACATCGGCCTCGTCCTCGAGGCGATCAAGGAGCGGGGCGAAATCGTCACCAAGATCGCCTACAGCGACTGGAAGCGCGCCGGCGACTACAGCCGCGCGATGACGCAGCACGCGATCCGCATGGTCCAGCGTACCGTGACGCCCGGCGGCGACAAGAACGGCGCCGACATCACGATGGCCCTCGACGCGCTCGAGCTGGCGTTCACCCACGACCACATCAATACCTTCGTGATCGTCGGCGGCGACAGCGACTTCATCTCGCTCGTCGAAAAGCTGAAGCAGTACGGCCGCAAGGTGCTCGTCGTCGGTGGACGGCAGTTCACGAGCGCCACGATGCAGAAGAACTGCCACGAGTTCATCGCCTACGAGAATCTCGTCGGCACCCGCGCCGGCCGCGGCGCGGGACGCGGCGCCAGACCGGCCGCGGTCACCTCGCCGATTGCCGACGCGCTGCCGCTCGTCCGACGGGCGCTCAAAGTGCTGTCGGACCGCGAGGTGACGCCGCAGCTGGGCCTGCTCAAGAGCACGCTGCTGCAGCTCGACTCCACGTTCTCCGAGCGCGAGTACGGCGCCGGCAGCTTCCGCGACTTCATGGAGAAGGTCGCGGAGGTGGGCGCGGTCACGCTGCGGCATGCCGGACGCAACATCCTGGTCGAGCCGCGCGAGGACGGCCGAGCGGTCGCCGCAGCCGCGGTTGTCGCCGAGCCGGTGGAGACCCCTGCGGCCGTCGAAATGGAGGCAGACGAGGAAACGATCCCCGCATCGCCCATGACGATGCAGGACGGCATCCGGGCGGTGCAGAAGGCGTTCAGCGAGGCGGCCACCCCGCCGCGGTGGCCGCTGTACGTCCGTCAGGCCAAGCAGTTCCTGCGCGCGGCGATCGACGGCTTCGACGAGCGGAACTACGGGTTTGCCTCGGTCGTCGACCTCCTCCGGGCGGCCGGCAAGGAAGGGGTGTTGCGCGTCGAGCGGGATCGCCACGGCGCCATCCGGATCTTCCCCGGCGCGAAGCTGACGCAGGCTGCGCCCGCGCCCGCGGAGGAGCCGGTTGCGGCGGACGCCCGCAGCGGCGTTCAGCCGGACCTGGTGGCCGAGCCGGTCGTCGAGCCGCCGATTTTGGACGCGGAGACGGTCGCGGAGGAGCCGAAGCGCGCCACGCGCCGTCGGAAGAGCGAGACGGGGAAATCGTCGCGGGCAAAGGCCGTAAAATCGAGCAAGCCGCGCGCCCGCAACAACGGGGGTCAGACCCCGGTGAAGAGGGGACTCAAGGTTGACCGGATCCCCTCCCAACCTTAAGTCCCCTCTTCACCGGGGTCTGACCCCCACATCAGCTGCCGACACCAGTGAGTAACTACACCGCCAAGGACATCACGGTCCTCGAAGGGCTCGAGCCGGTTCGCAAGCGCCCCGGCATGTATATCGGCGGCGTCGGGACGGCCGGCCTTCACCATCTGGTCTGGGAGATTCTCGACAACGCGGTGGACGAGGCGATGAACGGCTTCGCCTCGAACATCGTGCTCACCCTGCACGCCGACGGCAGTGCCATCACGATTTCCGACGACGGGCGCGGCATTCCCGTCGACAAGCACCCCACGACGAAGAAGAGCGCCCTGGAGGTCATCTTCACGATGCTCCACGCGGGCGGCAAGTTCGAGCACGGCACCTACAAGACCGCCGGTGGCCTCCACGGCGTCGGCGCCAGCGTCGTCAACGCGCTGTCCACGGAGCTGCGCGCGAGCATCAAGCGCGACGGTGTCCTGTGGGAGATGGCGTTCCGCCGCGGGAAGCCGGCGACCGGGCTGAAGAAAGCGGGGCTCGCGCGCGGCACCGGCACGACCGTCTACTTCCATCCCGATCCGACGATCTTCCCGAAGGTCGAGTTCGATCCCGGGCTGATCCGCGAGCGGCTCGAGGTCGTCAGCTACATCCACAAGGGCGTGCGCGTCACCTTCGAGAACGAAGTGGAGCGCAAACGGGAAGTCTTTCAGCACGAGGAAGGGCTGGCCGACTATCTCAAGAAGATCGTCGGGGAGCGCGGCGCCAGGCCCGTTCATGACGCCCCGTTCGCGCTGACCCGCGAAAGCGATCCACGGATCGATCTCGTGCTGCAGTGGACCGAAGCGACCGACGAGCACGTCCGGAGCTACGTCAACGGCATTCCGACCGGATCCGGCGGCACGCACGAGAACGGGCTGCGCGCGGGGCTCGGCAAGGCGATCCGCAACTACATCGACACGCACAACCTTTCGCCGAAAGGGGTGACGCTCGCCGCCGAGGACATTCGCGAAGGGCTCACCGGCGTGTTGAGCGTCTTCATCCGGGAACCGCAGTTCCAGGGGCAGACGAAGGACCGCCTGAACAACCCGGAGATGACGTCGGCGATCGATTCCGCCGTCCGCCCGGCGCTCGAGCACTGGCTCAATCACAACCGCAGCATCGCCGAGGCGATCGTCGCGCGGATCATCCTCGCCGCGCGGGCGCGCGAAGCGAGCCGCGCCGCGCAGGCTGAAGTCGTCCGCAAGACGACGGCGTCCGGCCGCCTGAATCTTCCCGGAAAGCTCAGCGACTGTACCGGCGCCGGCCGCGACGACAGCGAGCTGTTCGTCGTCGAGGGCGATTCGGCGGGTGGCTCGGCCAAGCAGGGGCGCGACCGGGCGCGGCAGGCCATCCTGCCGCTGCGCGGGAAGGTGATGAACACCGAGGGGCTCACGCTGGCCAAGGTGCTCGAGAACAAGGAGCTCACCGACCTCGCCACCGCGCTCGGCTGCGGCCTCGGCAAGAGCTTCGACCTGTCGAAGCTGCGCTACGGCAAGGTGATCATCCTGGCCGACGCCGATTCAGACGGCCATCACATCGCGACGCTGCTGCTCACGTTTCTGTACCGCCATCTACCGCAGCTCATCACGAGCGGCAAGGTGTTCCTGGCGCAGCCGCCGCTGTACCGCATCGACTTCGGCAAGGACACGTTCTGGGCGCTGGACGAGGCGCACCGCGACCGCATTCTGAAGCAGCACGGGAACGGACGCGGCAACCCCGAGATCACCCGCTTCAAGGGGCTCGGCGAGATGATGCCGAAGGTGCTCTGGGAGACGACGCTGAATCCGAAGACGCGGCGGTTGCTGCGCGTCGAGATCGCGGATCAGATTCAGACTGATCGCGTCATCAACGAGCTGATGGGCAAGGACGCCTCCGCGCGGTTCCGCTTCATCATGGAGCGCGCCGAGGAGGCGCAGGAGCTCGACGTCTAGCGCTGATTGCCCGATGGTGGGGCGAGCCTTGTCAGGCTCGCCGCGAACCCGAAGGGTTCGCGCCACGTGTATAGCAATTCGCTTCGTACGACCGGTGTGCACGAGTTTTCGCGGTACACCGGGTTGTGGCTCCGCACGAGCGCGTCATACTGAAGCTTGCACGAGCGCCGCTGGCAACGGAATTGCCTGGTTCGTGTAGAACTCGTGGCGGACCGAAGGATCGGTGCTGAACCTGCTGTAGGCTCTTTCGCCAAACGCTCGGAGGCTCTGGTCGTAGACCCAGTGGCCTCCCTCTCTTTTCTTCGCTTGGCGGTAGGTGGTACTTCCGTCGGGCCGGAGAACCTTGGCGTCTTCTCCTTCGGCGATAACGAGACGGTTTTCTGTGCCTCGAAGGTCCAGGAGCTAGAGGCAGCGCAGGGCGCATTCGTAGTGAAAGCCGCGAGCAGAATGCTCGTCGCCAGCGATGTGCTTATGGAGCGCTCCCTCACGATCTTCAGCGGAGGTCGGTTCAGTCGTGGTTCCCACGGACAATCCCTCCATGCATCCAGTTGAGATAAGACGAGAGGGACTCCCCACAAAGATTGTTGGAGACCCAGACACTGCGCCCGGCATTTGAACGAAAAACATGGATCAGGACTGGTCGACAGCTGGGACCAAGCCTGTCTACCCTCCGTCGCATTTCTTGAGGGTCTCCTTTCATCCCAGGTGCCTTGCCGCCGAACGGTCGGCGCTCAGCCGCGAGCCGCGCGAGCCCGTTTCTTCGCCTTTGTCCGAGCGCTTCGTCCGCGGCTCGTCGGCTGCAGCGCCTGGTTAGCCGGGCCCTTGCGACGTGCGCGCCATTCGTCCAACGACGCCGCGCTTTCCCCCGATGGCAGACCTGCGAGAAGTCCTTCGATCGAAATGTCTTCGTCCAGATCTGGCCAATGAATCCCGATGCCGGATCGGCTCGTTTCGGTCGCTCGAGAAGAAGAAAAACCGGTACGGGCCGCTCTGCAGGACGGTCGAACTCACGGAACCGGATTTTGCCAGCTTTCGGGACGCGCGCCAACTCTGGCTTCCAGATCCGGCATAACGAATAAGGTTTCATCCGCACGGCCGAGGGTTCAGGGGACGTGAATGGTTGTCGGTCCGTGCGGATAAACCGTCGTTGAACTGAACCGCGTGGCTGCGCCGCCGCGCGCTATGGGGATTGTAAGGCTGGCGACGAAGCCGGGCGGTATGTTTTTGGGAGACGTCGGGCGCGGGCATGAGGTGCAGACGCGGAGGAAACGGGCAGCCTCCGGAGCCGAGCAGGGATTCGACGCCCGTACGGCACTGGCTTTCGGCGGTCAAGACACACGACGACCCAGGCCTGGGTTAGCCCGTCAGCCGCGGACACGACATGATCGGGAGTCATCATGGTGCCGTCAGGACGTATCGAGGGCGGCCGGCGCAAGCGCGCGGACGAGCGGGCGGAGGATTTCCACGACGTGCCAGTGGCCTTGTCGACCCACGGGACAGCGGGTGGGATCGAGGTCAGCCACGGGCTTCCCACCAGCGATCGCTGGGGGAGTGGGCGCGCGGAGGAGGGCGCTCGCGTGCGCTTGACACGTCGGACAGTGTCGATTGCGACACGAGTTGTAGGTCAGACGTGTGGCGCCGCAGTGGTCACACGTCTCCCGACGCCCGCCGAGGAGGGCGGTGCGGCACGCCGCGATCGCGCGCAGCGCGAGCGTCTGGACCCTCGCGAGCCGATGAGCACGGCGATACGCGGCGCCGTGGGCACGCACGACGTCGGCGAGGGTGAGACGAAGGGACGGAATCGCGGCCGTCGCCCGTGAGGCGACGGGACACACCGGCTACGGCCGTGACAGGTCGAGTCGGTCGAGCAGATCGAGCGGCGAGCCCGGCGCGATGCCCGCCACCTGCGCCAGGTGCAGATAGCGCGCGGTCGCCTGCAGCGAGCGATGCCCCAGCAACCGCTGAATCGTCGGGAGGGGGACGCCTGCTTCGAGCCAATGCGTCGCGGTCGCGTGGCGCAACCCATGAATCCCGCCGCGCTTCGCGATGCCGGCTCGGCGCTTGGCGTCGTAGAACATGTGCTGCGCCTGCCACACCGTCAGCGGGGTGGCGCGGTCGCGCCGGGGAAACAGCCAGACGGCCGACCGCTCGTGCCGCCAGTACGCGCGTAACTCCCCCAGCAGGCCTGGCGGGAGCACCGTGTCGCGATCCTTTGCGTCCTTCCCTTGCTCCACGCGGATGGTGTGCCGCGTCCCGTCGAGGTCGGTGATCTTCAGACGGACCGCTTCACCGACCCGCAGGCCGGCCGCATAGGTCGTCGTCAGCAGCGCGTGCGGCTGGTGGTCCGTCGCGGCCGCGAGGATCCGCCGCACCTCGTCCCGACTCAGGATCAGGGGCAGCTTCGATCGCTGGCGCGGGCCGGGAATGTGGAACGCGACCGTATCGTGTCCGAGGGTCGTGTGAAACGAGAAGCGCAGCCCGTGCACGGCAATGTTGCAGGTACTCCATGCGAGCTTCCGCTCCTGAATCAGATGCAGCAGATACGCCTGCACTTCGTCGTGCGTGATCTGGTCCGGCGACCGCCAGTAAAACTTCGCCAAGCCGGCCACCGCCTGCGTATAGGATGTCCGCGTCTTCTCGGCCATCCCTCGCAGCATCATGTCGTTGACCATCCGCTGTCGCAGCTCCGTCATGACACACCTCCGTTGACTCGAACGTCACTACCGGCGTTCGTCAGCGGGGATTGTGCGACCAGATCTGCAGCGGAAGTCGGAGAGCTTCTAAATGGTGGGTGAACAACTCAACGGCGCGGTACGAACACGAGCACTCGCCGCCGGCACTCTTCTCTACCGCGATCAGCGGTTTCGTTCAACGTGCGGCTTCAGCCGCGGCGGCTCACCATCGCACCGGCCGCCGTCGGCTGCAAGCCGATGTTTGAGCGGGCCGCGTAGTCTCAGGCTTCGAGTGGCGTGAGCCGGTAAATGCGACGGGCGAGTTGAGACGCGCGCCGCGTGTCGCCCACCCGGAGCCCATCCCGCACGTCGTCGAGCTTGTACGCGTCCTCAAGCGACAGATAAGGTGCCCACCCGCCCTCAGCCTCCACGAGCCTGACTTCAACCTCGGCGACCAATTCGCCTTCGCGCACGAGCCTCGTGGTTGATCTGGTGGTCATGTCCGTCTCCTGCGCCACGTCTCGTCCCACTTCGTCGGATCGGGCCGGTATGCCGTCACAATAACCGCCGGGGAACTTTGACCGGCCGGGATACCCCAGACTAGACTACATGAATCGGCTGACCTGCGCTATCGCGCTCCAGAACCAAGACGCATGACCCTTTCGGGTAGGTCGGATAATCCTCCACCACAACGGCCATTTCGAGTCCATCGACGATGTCACGCACCATCAGACCGTCTGCGGCGAATTCCTCGTAGCCGTGAAGAGAAACACGCACTTCGCCACGCGCCACCAGCACTCGAATTTCTTCCAGCGTCTTGCTCAACTTCGCGATCCATTTTCGGAGTTCGTTTTTGTCCCGCTAACGCCTCGCGCTGAGCCGCGCGCCACGGCGACACGTTGCCATAAACGTCAGGCGCGTCGGCTCCAGCGCGATGATGCCCGCCCGTTTTATTCCGGTTGCGCAAGTGCCGAAAGAGCAGCCTCGCAGGCGAGCTTCAATTTGGGAACGTCCTGTTCGACGGCTCGGTACACGAGCTCGAGGTCGATGCCCAGGTAGTCGTGCACCAGGACATTCCGAAACCCCGCCAGTCCCTTCCAATCGACCGACGACTGCGAGGCTTTCACGCCTTCACTCAGGTGCTGGCTCGACTCGGCCAATGTCTGCAGGTTCCGGATCACGCCATCCTGAATCAGGTGCGAGGCAAAGAAGCTCTCACGGCCGCCAGCGGTGTACTCCTCGATGCGCGCAATGCAGCGCAAGATGTGCTTCAAATAGACCCGGTCGTCCTTCACAAGGGGACGGCCTCTTCAAGCACCCGGTCGCGTAGCAGGTCATCGAGCCCTCGCTCCGTAACCACTTGTACGCGACGACCCAGGAGTTCTTCCAACTCCGCGACCAGCCCGCCGGGAAACCAAGGGCTCGGATCGGGTCCCACCTCGACCAAGAGGTCGACGTCACTCTCCGGCCCGGCATCTCCACGCGCCATCGAGCCGAACACCCGGACCCCTGTCACGCCGTGCCTGCGAGCCAGCCGGAGAATCTGTTCTCGTTTCGTTCGTACGAGGTCCACCATCCGGCCCTGCTCCTTCGAACGCAAGTGTACCGTTTTCTGCGTCGTGTCGTATCAGACCGCATAACGAATAAGGTTTCATCCGCACGGCTGACGACGAGGGATGTGAACGGTTGTCGATCCGTGCGGATAAACCGTCGTTGAACTGAACCGCGTGGCTGCGCCGCCACAAGCTACGGGGATTGTAAGGCCGGGGAAGAAGCGTGGTGGTCGATTTTTCGGGGACATGCGCACGGAGGATGAGGCGGCCACGGTAGCGCGGCGGGCGGCGTGGCGTGATCAAGGGGCACAGGAGGGCCCCGATGAGCCCAGGTCCGGCGGTCAAGACGGACGAGGACCGGGATGGGCTGTACATCAGCGGTGGACCTCGGTCGCGCGTGGGCCGTCGTCATGACCGTCAGGAGGTATTGAAGGCGATCCGGCCGGGAGCAGGCGCGAGCGGGCGCAGGATCTCCACCACGTGCCAATGGCCTTGGCGGCAGAGGGGACACCGCGTGGGGTCGACATCGGCCGAGCGCGCGTCGTTGGAGGACGTGGCCGGGAGTGGGGCGCCAAGGAGATGCTGCGCACGGGCGATCAGGGTGCGCCGCTGCCGATTGGCGAGCAACCCGAAGTGCCGGATGCGCACAAATGTGGAACGCGACCGTATCGTGTCCGAGGGTCGTGTGAAACAAGAAGCGCAGCCCGTGCACGGCAATGTTGCAGGTACTCCATGCGAGCTTCCGCTCCTGAATCAGATGCAGCAGATACGCCTGCACTTCGTCGTGCGTAATCTGATCCGGCGACCGCCGGTAAAACTTCGCCAAGCCAGCCACCGCCTGCGTATAAGATGTCCGCGTCTTTTCGGCCATCCCTCGCAGAATCATGTCGTTCACCATCCGCTGTCGCAGCTCCGTCATGACACACCTCCGTTGACTCGAACGTCGTCATCGGCGTTCAGCAACGGAGATTGTGAGCGACCGGATTCAACAGGACGAGGGGGACGGTCTGCCGTGGAATCAGGCGGGCGTGACGATCACCGGTGCGCGGACGAGCGGTCTTTTCTACCGCGTTCAGCGGTTTCGTTCAACTACAAGTAGCCCGCGAAGCCGCGCGTAACCACGCCCTCGCCCGTTCCCGACCGTCACTCTAATCCACGGAGTGAAAAGTGATTGGGTGTAGATCCATTACATAGACAGATCCATTCGTAGAATCAATACTTTAGAGAGATCCGAGCGCTCGAACGGCCCCAAACTGTGGCACCTTTGGTCAACGCCGGACCATAGGTCTGGGGAAGGGCTAGCAGGATGCGGAGCGCGACGGTGTGGCACAGGGATCCCGCCGACGGATTCGCCACGGCGGAAGCCAGCTTTTTCGGATTGGTGAGGCGCCTGCAATCGGCGGATACTGCGCGCATGTGGCACAGCGATCTGGAAGCGATGCTCGAGCAGCAGGGGCGCGAGTGGGTGCGGCAACTGCTGCAAGCGCACCTCGATCTGCGCGCAGAGGCCACCACGACGGCGCCGGTCGTCGGCGCCGATGGCGTCGAGCGGACGCACGCGCGGACGGGCGAGCGTACGCTCGAGACGTTGGTGGGGACCGTGCAGGTCACGCGCGACGGCCATGGGGCGCGGAGCCACGAGACACTCTTCCCGCTTGATGCCGAGCTGAACCTGCAGATATTGCACCGCGTCGGCGCTCAGCCGCGTCCCGCGGGCCGTCGGGAACAACACCTGCTCGTCCCCCCGCGGCGGCTCGCGCAACCACGCGTTCGACACAGCGATGATGGGTTTGGCCAGGGGCGTGCACCGCTCCTTGCGCCCCGACGGCATCGACCAATTGGCCACGGACGGGACGGCACCGGCCAAATCCTGCGGGGTGACCCCACGATAGCGGGCATAGCGCAGGAAGGATCGGAGCGCAGCGGTCAAGACCTTTGCCTCTTTCAGGTGTACGCGCGGAGCCTGCCGCTGGACAAATCGTGCGACGTCCCGCGCCCGCAGGCGCGACAACCTGACCGGCCCGTGGCCGAACCGGTCGGTGAGAAAGCGATGGATGAATGGGATGTAATGGACGACGGTCGCGGGGGCCAGCGCGCGCTCGTGCCGTAAGTACTGCTCGAACGCAGGGGTCGCCCGCTGCACAGCGGTCAGTCGGGGGGACGGCCGTTTCTCCGCCCCAAGGATGTCGCGGCGGCGTAGAAACTCGAGGAACGCGGTCAGCGCCGCTGCGTCACCCTTGCGCCGCCGTACCCGTCGCGCCCGGGATCGGAGGTAGCGCGACGTGTGCTCGCAGGAGATACCACGAAGGCGGATGGCCTGCTTCTTGAGCCATCGACTGAAACAGGACGCGAGCAGCACTTTCCGATATCGCGAGTACCGCGCATATCCTTGCCCGCGGGCCCATTCCGCAAACGCTTCAATCTCTGCCGCCAGCGGCGCGTCCGGCGGTTGCGACAAGACGATGTCGCCATCGACGATGTGCTTCATATCGGCTCCTTCCCCCCGTCCTCAGGGGCAACAGCAGGAGCCAACTATGCCGAGTCAGCGTCGATAATCGCCCTCCTCTGGCGCAGCGCCTTCTGTACCACGGACTCGTGCAGATGATACCGCGACGGCGGCCCGAAGCGGGCCGCTCGGCAAATCCGTCCCGCCGGAAACACGAACTGCCACCGCCATTCTGTTGCCGCATTGGGAAACTTACGACCGTGCAGCCAATACCGGTCGGAGCCGATCGATTCGGGCTCTGACGCTCAGAACCGACGCTCGAGTCTAGCCGGACGACTCGCGCTTGATCCGCGCGTTCGGGACGCCGATCTTCAGCAGGTTCCCGAGCGTCGTCTCGATGAATTTCGGCTGCGGCTCGGTGCCCAGCTCCCGGGCGGCCTCCCGATCCCACTTCGAGATCCCCGGGCCGCACAGATACGCGTAGCACTCCGACGGATCCGGAATCAGCTCGCGGAGCAGCGCTTCGTTCACGCGGCCGTGCCGGACCGACGGGCCGAACACCGAGGCGTCCGTTTCGCGCGTCGGTGTGTGCACGACCTTGAGACGATCGGGATGCTGTGCGGCGAGCTCGGAGAGCGTGTCAGGGAAGATGAATCGGCGACCATCACCTCGAGCTCCTTGATGCGCCTCGAAGGTGGACCCGGGGTCTCGTCTAGACCGTACGCTGAGCCTTTCGCCTTCATCACTATAGTAGACTTCCCCTCGGGTGTCGTCGCCTCCACGCACGTCGTTCGATCGCTCCATCATCGAAGGTCCGATAGGCCCCGCGGTGTGGCGCCTCGCCTGGCCGACGATGCTGCAGAACATCATCGCGGGGCTGCAGGGAATCATCGACCATGCGATGGTCGGCCACTTCGTCGGCTACACCGCGAACGCGGCCATCGGCGTCAGCTGGCAGATCATCATCGTCGTCATTGTCTTCGCGGTGTCGGTGTTCACCGGCATGGGCGTGCTGGTCGCGCGCTTTGCCGGCGCCAACCAGCCGGAGAAGGTCAACCGCGTCGTCTACCAGGCGTTTCTGACGGCGGCCGGCCTCGCGGTGATTCTCGGCGCGGTCGGATGGGCCGCAGCGCCGGCGCTCCTCGATCTCGTCAACGCCGCGCCCGCCGTGCACACGGAGGCGCTGCCGTTCCTCCGCACGATGTTCGTCGGCTTCATCGGCATGATGATGTTCTTCATGCTGAGCGGCGCCTTTCGCGCCGCCGGCGACGCGCGCACGCCGCTGCGGCTCGGCGTCGCCATGACGGCGCTGACGATCGCCTTCAACCTGACGCTGATTCCGACGCTCGGCACCGTCGGGGCGGCCTACGGCACCGTGGCGAGCAGCGCGCTCGTGTCCGGCTACGGGATCTGGCGTCTGACGGCACCCCACGCCGCAGGCGTGCGGCGTGGGGACCCGGCGTCGCGGCCGCACTCGGTGATTCACTTCGAGCGCGGCATGGACCTGCATCCGGACTTTGCCATCATCCGCTCGCTCTTCCGCTTCGGGCTGCCGACGGGCGTCCAGGGGATCGCCATGAACGTCGCGGGCGTGCTGCTCGTCCGCTTCATCGGGTCGCTCGACCGGAGCGCGGAGGCGCAGGCCGCCTATGCCGTCGGCTACACCGAGCTGTTCTCGCTGATTACGTGGACCTCGGTTGGACTGATGGGCGCCGCGGCGACCGTGGCCGGCCAGAACCTTGGCGCCGGCAACCCCGAGCGGGCGATGTCCGGCGTGAGGGTTGCCTCGCACATCGGCCTCGGCGTCTCCGCGGTCGTCGGCGCGCTGTTCCTGCTCGTTCCACGCTACCTGCTGGCGATCTTCGGGATGACGGACGTCGCCGTTATCGGCATCGGCGAGCAACTGCTGCGGTACCTCAGCGTTTCGGGGCTGTTCATCACCGTCGCGCTCAGCTACACGGGCGGGCTGCAGGGGACGGGAGACACGCGCAGCCCGCTGTACATCTCAATCCTGTCGCAGATCATCGTGCCGCTCGGGCTGTGCTGGTCGTTCCAGGCGACCACGGGTCTCGAGCCCGGCCACATCTGGATGGCGATCCTGTTCGGGCACATCACCCGGTGCACGCTGAGCGTCGCCCGGTTCCGGCAGCAGAAGTGGCAGCACATCGAGGTCGACATCGAGCCGCCGAAGCCGCGCATCGTCACCGCTGAGTCGGAGATGGGTGCCGAGCCGCACATTCCCATGCACGACGCGCCCAACTAGGCACCCCAACGCGCACCGTCCGCGCCTTGGGGACCCCGCCACCGGCGCCGCGGTCCTGACCGTCCGAAGGCGTTGGTGCGCACGCATCGGTGGGTGTATAAGATTCGTTGTCGCGGCCCGCTTCCGTTCCTCAGAGGGAGGGCTCGGATGACCAGCCGACGCGTCAATCTTGCCGCCGCTGCGGCGACCTTCGTGGCGGTCCTCACGATGGCGGCGAGTTCCGGCGCCGGACAGACGCCAGCGGCCGGGACGTGGACGCCCCCTCGAACACCGGATGGACAGCCCGACATCCAGGGGTTCTGGGCCAACCAGGGGAGGCGGCTGGCCACGTACAACATCCAGGCCATGGACGGAGCGAGTGAGACGCACACGCTGATCAGCGGGGTGCAATCGGACGCTCGCAGTTTGATTGTGGATCCTGCGGACGGGAATATTCCCTACCAGCTGTGGGCGCAGGCGAAGCGGCAGGATGTCGTCGACAACCACAATAACCCGACGAAATGGGAGCACGTGGATCCGCACACGCTCTGCTGGGTCAGCGGCATCCCGCGCATGTTCTACCAGGGGATGTTTCAGATCCTGCAGATTCCCGGATACGTCGTCGTGCTCCAGGAGTTCAATCACAACTACCGCGTCATTCACCTGGATGGGCGTCCGCACGTGCCCGAGAACCTCAAGCTCTGGATGGGAGACTCGCGCGGCCGGTGGGAAGGTAATACACTCTACGTCGACGTGGCGAACAAGAACGACAGGACGCGGTTCGACATCGTGGGCGATTTCCACAGCGACGCCGTCCGTATCCGCGAGCGCTTCACCGTGATCGATGCCGATACGATTCGGTACGAGGCGACGTTCGATGATCCCACCGTGTATACGCGGCCATTCACGATGCGCCTGAACCTTGGGCGCGCGGTGCGCGGGGAGGAGGCGAAGACGTACGAGCTGATGGAAGAGGCCTGCCTCGAGGGTGAACGGAACCTCCCACAGATGCTGTTCCGGCTCGGCGGCGGTCGGCCTTGAGCAGGTAGGGCGGATCCTTCCGGACCCGCCGAACGTATCGTGTCCGAATCCCGCATTCCGGTTCCCGTCAACGACCCGAACCTCACGTACCTTCCGGGCTCGCCCGAGCGCGCCGAGCTGAAGGCGCGGCTCGCGGCGATGGCATCCGAGCGGATCGACATTCCGCTCATCATCGGCGGCTGCGAGGTCCGCACGGGCCGCGTCGAGCAGGCGGTGATGCCCCACGACCACCGCCACGTGCTCGCGGACTGGCACAAGGCCGAACCGCAGCACGTCGAGCAGGCGATCGCCGCCGCGGCGAAGGCGCACCGGGAATGGTCCGCGTGGCCGCTCGAGGACCGGGCCGCGGTGTTTCTTCGCGCCGCCGAGCTGCTGACAACCACGTGGCGCGCGACAGTGAACGCGGCCACCATGCTCGGGCAGTCGAAGACGGTCTTCCAGGCGGAGATCGACTCCGCCTCGGAGCTGATTGACTTCTGGCGCTTCAACCCGCACTACGCGCAGGAGCTCTGTGCCGAGCAGCCGATCAGCACGCACGCGGCGTGGAACCGGATGGAGTACCGGCCGCTCGAAGGCTTCGTCTATGCCATAACGCCGTTCAACTTCACCTCCATCGGCGGCAATCTTCCGACGGCCCCCGCCATCATGGGCAACACGGTCGTCTGGAAGCCCGCGTCGTCGGCGATGCTGAGCGGCTACTACATCATGCGGCTGCTCGAGGCCGCGGGGCTTCCGCCCGGCGTGATCAATTTCGTGACGGGCGACTCGGTGCAGATCTCCGCGATGCTGCTCGATTCGCCCGAGCTGGCGGGCATCCACTTCACCGGCAGCACCCCCGTGTTCCAGAGCATGTGGAAGAAGGTGGGGGAGAACATCGGGCGGTACCGCAACTACCCGCGTCTGGTGGGAGAGACCGGCGGCAAGGACTTCATCGTGGCCCACCCGTCCGCCGACGCCCAGGCGCTGGCGGTCGCGATCGCGCGTGGCAGCTTCGAGTACCAGGGGCAGAAGTGCTCGGCCGCCAGCCGGGTTTACGTGCCCCGCTCGCTCTGGCCCGAGGTTCGCGACCGCGTGGTGGCGATGATGCGCGAGATGCGGATGGGCGACGTCCGCGACTTCAGGACGTTCGTCGGCGCCGTCATCGACCGGAAGGCGTTCACGAAGATCAGCGGCTACCTGGACGACGCCCGCCGGAACGCGACCGTCCATCAGGGGGGCGGGGCCTCCGACGAGCGCGGGTATTTCATCGAGCCGACGCTCGTCGAGACCGGCGACCCGGGCTACCGCATGATGTGCGAGGAGATCTTCGGCCCCGTGGTGACGGCGTACGTCTATCCGGACGACCGGTGGGAGGAGACGCTGCAAGTCGTCGACGAGACGTCGCCGTATGCGCTGACCGGCGCCGTCTTCAGCCGCGATCGCGCGGCCATTCGGCAGGCGACGACCGCGCTGCGATATGCCGCCGGCAACTTCTATATCAACGACAAGCCGACCGGCGCGGTCGTCGGGCAGCAGCCGTTCGGCGGGTCCCGCGGCTCGGGCACGAACGACAAGGCGGGTTCGAAGATGAACCTGCTGCGGTGGGTCAGCGCGCGGGCGATCAAGGAGACGTTCGCGCCGCCGCGGGACTACCGGTATCCCTACATGGCGGAGGAATAGGAATCAACTCCCAACTCCCAAACGGCCCAACTCCCAAGAGGCCAACTCTCACAACTCCCAACGCGCCCAACTTCCAACTCCCGACTTTCAAGAGGCCAACTCCCAGTTCTGAAGGCGCCGACTTCCAAGGCGTCGATGCTCGGGACGCGGACCCTGCACGTCTCCACGACGG